>DASXMV010000030.1:0-10205 GCA_036495465.1 Candidatus Udaeobacter sp.
TGTTGCAATCCCGGCTGAGATGCCCAAGGACGACGCGCTCAATTTTTCCCGCTAACAATTCCTCGATGACACTTGCCGCTGCTGCGTTCGACAGGTGACCGTGACGCGATTGAATTCGCTGCTTCACCGGCCACGGCCGATGCGCGTCGTTCTGCAAAAGTTTCTCGTCATGGTTCGTCTCGATCACGAGCGTGCGTACGTGGCGCAATCGCTCGACGATCATCTTTGTCACATAACCGAGGTCGGTAATAAAACCGAGGCTGCCTGCGCCGGCCTGAAAGACGAAACCCAGGGGATCAACCGCGTCGTGCGGGACAGGAAAGGTTTGCACCGCAATGTCGCAAATCGAAAACTCGGCACCAGTCGTGAAGATCCGCCAGTTTCGGTGTTGCCCGAACGCGCTATCGCTGCGCACAGCTTCTGCCGTCAACGCATTGCAATAAATCGGCACGTCAAATTTCCGGCAAAGGACTTCAAGCCCGCAGACATGGTCGCCGTGTTCGTGCGTGAGAAGCACGCCATCGAGCTGTTCAGGTGTTACACCACACTGTTCCAGCCGCAATACCAACTGTCGAGCGCTGAGCCCGCCGTCGACGAGAATCTTGCAGTGATCCGTTGCGACCAGCGCGCTGTTTCCCGCACTCCCGCTGCCGAGCATGGTCAAGCTGAACACGGGTCTTAAATTAATCGTGCCGCTTGATGTTACGCAAACGGAAACGAATAAAGCAGCGTTTTAGCTCGCACCGATGACGGCTGGTCCTTGCACCGGCCGCCGGCGCGTTGCTTAAAGCGCAGCGGCGCCCTAGGGGGCATTAAAGAGTTGATACAAAGCGGCGACGGGCGCGCGAGGTATCAAGATATCGGGGCCGCCGTTCAGGGTGCCGGTAGATGGATTTATGACGGGATCGCAGTTCATGCGTCCCTGCACTTTAGCTCCAGTCACACCGAACCATTCCTCGTCACCCCAGCCGCCTGGAAACACAACATTTGCGGCGCCCGTATTATTGCAGGCGGCAGGACAACCCTGCCACCCACTGCCGCAGTTCTGAGTGCCGCTAATGCTGTGGAAGCAGGCGTGTCCTTCGTTCCCCTTCCACCATTCATCGCGCCACTCAAAAACGTAGCCTCCAGAGCTATATAAAAGCATCGAATCGCGATTCGGCCCATTACTTGCCTTGTGGCTGAGCGTCACCCTCCAAAAGTCAGCGATCCAGTCTGCCTGGTCGGCTGCATTTAATGAGTCCCCTTCTTTGAACCCACTGTTCGGAAAAAGCGGCGCAAGGTCTTTCGGTAGCCTGTAATTGCCCTTTTGAGCGGGTAGCTCCAACGCAATAGTTCGGCCAGCGGCATACTCGGCATCGGGACCGTTACCGCCCGATCCAGGAGGCGGCGCCTTCCCCGCTTGGCCCAAGCATTGTGCGGGTGGAGGGTTTTCTTGCCATACGAAATTCACTCCAACCCACTGAATAGGGTATGCTTTTGCGGCGTCCTGCGACGCCATATGCGTATCCGCCGGAGTTCCGAACTCGCCATACATCAGCGGTTTTACATGATTCGTGTCGATAATATTTGCCTTGAACCGGGTGAACAAGTTACCCGGCGGCTCAGGATTGGTGTAGGGATTAAAACCCCATACATCCGATTGGTACACGGCTGGCCCTTTTTGCCCATTAAAGGTACCGTCAATAATTGTGCGATTGTAGTCGTCCGTATCGTGGAAAGTAACAGCCGTCAGCTTGTCGGGTGCGCTGGCCTTGACGACCGCATTGAGGTCATTCAGGGTTTCCCAGAACTCCGAGTGCGGGGTGGTACCGGCTGTGTCGACCTCGTTGCCGACAATAAACCCGATCACGGCCGGGTGGTTGCCGTATTTTTTCGCCAACCATTTCGCCGTGTAGCGATAGAACTGGCGAAGGTTAGCTTTGCGCTCTGCGGAGGTATTAGGATCCACCAAATCGAGTGGGACCGACAGACCGATCCAGATGTAGATTGGCTTAACGCCATTGTTCCACAGCTTGTCCAGGAAGGGCTTGTGGGTCGGGTGCTTCAAGGCGTAAAGGCGGGGTGGTTGTGGAACATCAGGATCGCAGAACTGGTTGTCAGTTTCGTCGCTTACACTGAAATTGAGCAGCTGCCAGAAATCGGCTAGGCCGTCCTGGACTGGTCGACCGTTGTGGGGAGGAGGCGCGCCGTTGGCGAAAGTCACCTCCCACTTCCACACGCCATAAGTGCGGATCGAGTTCACCCCCATCGCACGCAACGTTGCGATGTCTTTGCGGCCGTTGTCACTCCATAGAGGGTTGTAGGTCGAAACAGAGTTCGTGTAAAAAAAGTCATTGAAAGGAGGAAATCCAGCGCCGCCTCCGATCTGCGTTGGTTCGTAGTTTACGCCCTTGATGTAGAACTGTGATGCTGCCTGGTCACCGATCTTCAAGTTGATCACTACCCCGTCAGTGGACCACTTGGTATGGGTGCCGGTATACGGAACCGCAGGGTCCGATGGATATGTCCCGTCCGGGTTGGGGTTCAACTCTTGGTTGTCGGCCGGTTTGATGCAATTGGGAAATTGTGCGCCGGCTGGCCCGGCGGCGCCCAGGGTAATCGCGGCGGTGAGCAGAACAAGAAGGAACCCGTACCGCAAAGACGACCGTTTAATCGAATTTTGGACCAATGGAGTTGTCGTTTTCTTTAGCTGAGTCGGCTGATACATAAATTTTTTGGACTTTCCTCTTTCCCCGCCGGTGGACGTTATGGAGCGCGGGTTATTGTGGCACACGGTTGCTTCCGAATTGAGTGGCCCGTTGTAATTGAATCACGAATCTGTGTCAAACGATTTCTGACACATCCTGGAATGGAAACTTTGCACGTTGGATCACCCGGTCGCCGTAAAACACTGAAAGACGCCCTGGGCTCCCATTACTCACTGTCTTCCCTGAAAATTAGCGGGCGAAGTTCTCAAAAAACCGGCGAGATAAGCCGGAGATTGGATTTCCATTCAGGCGGCGCGCTACTGCGGGACAGTTCGTGTCAACCTATCTTTACTGGGAGACAGCAGCTTTACCGTTCACTCGACATGATGCGCAGCGAGAATTACATTCGTGCCGCTTGAAAGCACGGTTTTTCATTTTGATCGCGGCAGGCACCGCGCTGTTTGGAGGTGTGGATTATGCTGCGTCCCAGAATGCATCTGCCGCAGACAGCAGCAAGACGGATCTCAAACAATGGGGATTGCTGGCGATTCAAGATGGCGGCCGACGCAAACCGGTAGACACATTTGCAAAGGAAACGCTGATTCGAATCACCGGAAGATCGACATACACCGACAACTCAGGCCGGATATGGCGTCCGAACGATTTCGTCTTGTCGGCTTTAACCGAGAGACACGATTGGAAGGATGAGCCAATGATTCTGGTCTCATCCGGGCAGCTCATCGAGCAACTTGGCCTTGATAAAACCCACCGACGATTTTCGTTCGCGCAATTAACCGGATCGAGTGAATTGCAGCGGCTCGCGACTGAAGCACAGGCACTCAAGCGGGCGGAGAAACCGTTGGCGCGGGCTCAGCAGGAAGCGCTGGCGGTCAATGATCGGCTTACGCTTCTGGCTCATGTCATGGATGGAAGCGCATTGCTGATCGTCCCTGCACCTGCAAAAGAAACGGATCCGTGGGTCGATCCCGGCGGATGGTCGAAATACTATTCAGAAGCGCAGGTCGCCCCCATCCAGTCTCAACTGCAAATGGCTGCCACCGGCTACATCAACGGCGATACGTTTAACTTTAGTCGCGCCGCGAATCAGCTTCGCGAAAATCTTCGGACACTAAGTCCATCAATCTATCCGCAGGACCAGCGATTACGGCTCGAATATTTTTACAACCATTTCGAGGCGTTTTATCGGGCGATCTGGTGTTACGGGATTGCGCTGATAATTCTGATTGCATCACATCTTCGCAAACGCGGCCGCGCACTGCAAAACATCGGCGTCGCGTTCGCCGTTCTTGGTCTCGCGTTTCACGCGGCTGGGATCGCGATGCGGTGCATGATCGCCAGCCGGCCCCCGGTGACGAACATGTATGAATCGATCATCTGGGTTTCATTTGCGGTCTCGTTTTTCGGGATGATTTTTTTCGCGCGCTACCGAGCTCCCGTTTATTTGCTCGCGGCATTACCGGTGACCCTCATCGCATTGTTGCTGGTTCATCAAATGCCTATTGCCATGCCAGCGAGCATTGATCCGCTGGTCCCAGTGCTGCGCGATAATTTCTGGCTCACGATTCACGTGCTTACCATCACGCTTAGTTATGCGGCCTTTGCGCTCGCAATGGGTTTCGGGCACATCTTATTGTGGCGATACGCACGCAACCCGGCTGCTGCGCGTGCGGACGCGCCGATGCATTTCTGGCTTTATCGCGTGCTGCAGTTGGGGGTTTTGTTGCTTGCAGCTGGAACCATTCTGGGCGGGGTCTGGGCAAATTATTCCTGGGGCAGATTTTGGGGCTGGGATCCAAAGGAGACCTGGGCGTTGATCGCCTTACTGTGTTATATCCTCGCGTTGCACGGCCGGCTGGCGGGTTGGTGGACACAATTCGGCCTGGCAGTCGCGAGCGTGGTCTGTTTCCTCGCCGTGCTAATGGCTTGGTACGGCGTAAACTTCGTGCTGGGTAAAGGTTTGCATAGCTACGGATTCGGAATCGGTGGTGAGACTTACATGGCGATATTCGTTGCTCTTGATCTTCTGTTTGTGGCCTTCGCCATCTGGCGATACCGGAGGAGTGCGCCCGCTGCTGCGGCGCGGGGCGAGATCAGAGCCGAGCGCGCCACAGCATAGCTGTAGCCCGGCTTATTGGTCTCGAAGAAGAGATTATTACAGCGAAGCAGGTAAGAAAAATCATGCCTCTAACCCGTCGCGATTTTCTCATTAATGGTTCCCTGTCCCTGGCTGCCGGAGCATTTTCAACGCTTGTCCGGGCTGAGAAACCAAGTCCGAGCGACGCTCCCGACTTCAAGGATTGGGCGTCGGTGCGCCAGCAATTTCAACTGTCCCCTGATTACATTCATCTCGCCTTATTCTTTTTGGCGTCTCACCCCAGGCCCGTGAGACAGGCGATTGAACAGTACAGGGAAAAAATAGACGCCAATCCTTTCATGGCTGTTGACGGCGCAGTCTTTGAACCCAACGAAAATATTCCGTCCCAGGTTTGCCAGGCGATCGCCAGCTATATCGCCGGCGACCCGCGGGACATCGCGCTAACCCAAAACACCACGACCGGTCTCGCTCTCCTCTACCACGGGCTGCCATTGCGCGAAGGCGACGAGGTTCTAACGACTACACACGATCATTATGTGCATCACGAATCCATTCGACTGGCTACCGGGCGTTGCGGTGCGAGCTGGCGTAAAATTCCCCTTTTCGATTCCTACAACTCGATCTCCCCGGATGAAATCGCCGGCCGCGTCCGGAAGGCAATTGGACCTAAAACGCGCGCTGTGGGCGTGACATGGGTGCATTCCAGTAGCGGTGTGCGCCTTCCGATCGCGCGCATTGCAGAAGCCATTGCGGAGGCAAATCGCGGGCGCGGTGAGAATGATCGGGTTCTGTTAATCGTCGATGGCGTGCACGGGATAGGAGTAGAAAATCCAAAAATCACTGCCTTGGGATGCGACGCCTTTGCGGCCGGCACCCACAAATGGATGTTCGGGCCTCGCGGCACGGGATTTGTTTGGGCGAAGCCTGCAGTTTGGCAAAAAATGCGCCCGGTGATTCCGAGTTTCTTTTCGCTGGAACCTTTTGAAGCATGGGAACAGGAACGTGCCCCGCAAACCCCACCGCGGGCCGCCTGGTTTTCACCGGGGGGTTTTCAAGCTTTCGAGCATTATTTCGCATTACCCGCGGCGATCCGCTTTCACCACGATATCGGTCCAGCCCGAATTACTGCGCGAATACATGAATTGAACAGTCAAATGAAGGAGGGACTTGCGCGGATGCCGAATATTCAGCTGTACACACCGCGTGACGACAATCTTTCGGCGGGAATGGTTTGCTTTGACGTGAAGGGGATGCCGCCCGAGCGAGTGGTGAAGCGTCTTCTCGATCAACGTATTGTCGCATCAACAACCCCGTATCGCGTATCGTATGCGCGCCTGTCGTGCGGAGTCATGAACACTTCGCAGGAGATAGACGCGGTGCTGGGCGAAATCCGCAATTTGGCTTAAATCGCCGGGGTCAACGCTTCAGTTACAGCGTTGCAGTAAGCGCTGCGATGAATTCGTGCGCAGTTTGAGCATTCAGCAGCGCCGCTCGAGTCGCATCGTCCTTGACCAGCCGGACGAGGGTTCCAACGCAAATCAAATAGTCGTTCACCAAGCGCTCTGGAACTCCGATGACAAAAATCAATCTGGCTCTGACTGAGGCGTCACCGAATGGAACTCCGGCGTGACTGCGTCCAATTCCAACAACTATTTTATCAACCGAGTCCGTCCGAGCGTGAGGGAAAGCCGCGCTGTTTTCGACCACGCTGGGGTGCGCTTCCTCACGCGCGAGTACCTTTTCGAAAAAAGCTTTTGAGTTCGTAATTGTTCCATTTTGCGCGAGCACCGCGATAATTTCGCGCAGCGCGTTTGGCGCTTTCCGGGAGCGCAACTCGAGAATGACCTGTTTTTCGTCGAGAAGATCAGTCAGCGTGATAGCCATTCGGACCAGAGATTTATTGGATTATCGGACAAAGCCAGTTATCCAGTTAAATAACCAGCCGTGGCAACTGAAAACGCATCAGTAGTATCCAACGAGGAGCGCACCGTCTCGTTCCAACGGAGCATTTACGACCCGGGATATGTCAATGCGATGTCCCATTTTTATCGCGGTGAAATGGGACGAATCATGGTCTGGCGCCAACGGCTGGATGTCACCTCAAACTGGGCCATCACCTGTAGCACTGCCATTATCACCATTGCATTTTCCACCCGTGAAGTGCCTCACATTATTTTCTTTTTCAACCTGGCGATTGTTTGGGTACTACTCTGGATCGAAGCTCGCCGTTACCGGTTCTACGACGCTTTTCGCGCGCGTGTCCGGATGCTCGAAGCGCATTTTCTCGTCCCGATGGTAATGGAAAATCGCGAGATGCTACAGGGCGAATGGAAAAAGCTGGTCTGTGAAGATTTGATATTGCCGTGTTTCAAGATCAGCAAACTCGAGGCCATCGGGCGACGCTTGAAACGTAATTACATTTTCATTTTTATTCTGATCTTGATGGCCTGGGTAATGAAAATATTTTTGCACGCGAACGCACCGATCAACGATTTCGTCTCGTTTTATCATGCTTTACACATCGGGCACATACCCTCCTGGATGGTAGCGCTGATTTTTGGCGGCACATTTATCGCTGTGATTTCTATTACGATTTATGTCAGCAAGAAATCGTCCGGCGAAATCTCAGAGTTCGGCACACACCGGTCGCTGTGGCGCATCTAAGATTCCGGTCTGCAATCGGTGAATACTGATGGACGCGAAACGTGATGCCTGATCACCGATCACACATCGCAGATCACTTCGCGAAACTTTGTGAAATTGTTGCAAAGCTGCGCGCGCCCGGCGGCTGTCCCTGGGACCGCGAGCAGACCCATGAATCATTGTTGCCAGCCCTGATCGAAGAAGCATACGAAGTGGCAGGCGCAATACGCGCCAAGGATAGTACAAATCTTCGCGAGGAACTCGGCGACCTGATGCTGCTTGTCGTGATGAACGCCGAAATCGCAAGCGAATCCGGCCGGTTCGATATCGATGGAGTGCTCGAGCATGTCACGGAAAAGCTGATCCGGCGTCACCCGCACGTCTTCGGCGAGAGCGATGCGCGCGACAGCAGCGCCGTGCTCAAACAATGGGAATCGATAAAGCGCGAGGAAAAAACAAGGCAAGCTGGGAGCGACACAGGCGCACATTATCTCGATGATTTGCCAGCAGCGCTTCCTGCCTTGATGCGTGCCCAAAAAGCTCAATCCAAAGCTGCCCGGGTCAATTTTGACTGGACTAAAGTGGGCGACGTTATCGCAAAGGTTGACGAAGAAATTCAAGAATTAAAGGAGGCCGTCCTCAACAAGGATCAGAAATCCATCGAGGATGAAGCGGGGGACTTGCTTTTCGCGGTCGTGAATCTGGCACGCAAATGCAAACTGGATGCTGAAACTGTGTTACAAGGCGCGACCGACAAATTTGTGAGGCGATTCAATCGACTCGAGGACAAATTGAAGGCGCGGGGCAAAAAATTGGGGGAGGTCGATCTGATCGAAATGGACGAAATCTGGGCCGAGATTAAAAGAGATGCCGGCTAATAAATGCTGGCGATCACATTTGATTCTCACGTCGCTTCGACGATAGTTCCCGCCCCGATGAATCTGCTAATCAACCTGTTGTCGGTGTTTTTTGTTTTGGTGGCGCTGCTGATGGTGCTCGTGATCCTAATGCAACGGCCGAAAAGCGAAGGACTGGGAGCAGCATTTGGCGGAGCGGTCACAGAAAACATTTTTGGCGCGCAGACAACCAACGTGTTGGTCAAGTTTACGACCTGGCTCGCTGGCATTTTCTTTGCGCTCACGTTGGGGCTGTCAATCCTGTATGCGCACCGGGGCACCGGCGGAGAAAGCGCGTTCCGCCGTGAACTGATGAAACAACAGGCCGCAACAGCAACCTCTCCTGCACCCGCGGCTAAACCTTCACCGGTTTCATCTCAGCCGAGTACGGCTCTTCAGCAGACCTCCCCGGCTACCTCTGGCTCTCCCACTTCCGCCGCAGGAGTCTCGCCGAGTCAAGGTGCGACTTCGCCTGCTCGATCTCCTGAAAGTTCTCCCAAACCAAATCCATAGCCGCTGCTCTTGAGTCTCTTTTCTTTTCGGGCCAGGGACCAGCGGCAAAGCTTAAGCCTCTTCGGGCTACACGACGGCGCAGCGACCTCAGGCAATCTACCTGGTTACTCCGCCGGAGACGGCGTGGGGGTTGGAGACGGTTGCCGTTGCCTTTGCTTCTCCCCCTTAGCGCCTGCGTGCACGCTGCGTGCCGCTTCTTCGGCCGCTTGATGCGGAATTGGCGTGAACGGTTCTGGATGAACTGAATAAAGCTTCGCCTCCACATAATTTAGCCGCGATTGAGCGTCAGCGTCATTCGGCTTTAGCTGAAGCAACGTGCGAAAATCATCTGCAGCCTTTGCGTAGTCCTGCATCAGTCTGTACGTGAGCCCACGCCGGCGATATGCTTCCGCGTCCTTTGGCCGCGCTTCAATGACCTTGGTGAAATCGGCGACCGCCTCGGGATACTTGCCAAGACTCCTGTACGCATAACCTCGCTGTTCATGTGCGGCCACATCGTCAGCCGATCGCTCAATCACCATTGAGTAATCCTCTACCGCCTTTTTCCAATCTTACTTCTGAAGAAATGCGTAGCCTCGGTATCGGCGGATATTGGCATCGCCAGGATCGAGCTCGGTAGCACGCGTCAGATCATTGATCGCCGTGTCCAGTTTTCCTTGCTGAACTTCAATTTCGCCCTTGCTCGAATAGGCTTTCGCGTCCTTCGGGCTAGTTCGATCAGCCTCGTCAAATCGCCAAGCGCCTGTTCGCGTTTGCCGGTCAACCGGTAAACCAGCGCGCGGTTCTCGTAGTTTTTCGGATCGTTTGGCTCCTGTTCAATTGCTTTGCTGAATTCTGTGATGGCTTTCTCGTATTGTTTCTCACGCGCAAACTTTACTCCCTGATTTGTGTGTCGAGCCGAGTCGTCCGCCGCCGCACGCTCAGACTCCGCGGATGCCAGATCAGGCAACGCGCACACGAGCACAAACGAAAAGGCAACCGAAACGCATCGAGTAAAATTAAAATTCATATTTTTCGAACTTTGAATTGGGAGACGCAATTTGCCGAAAGCGATCTTTCGTGAGGTAGAGTTCGCCACAGATCTCAATGACGAAATCGATGACGACGACTGGCAATTACGATTTGTGCTCATAGCCTGGACGGCGCCGGTTCGCGGGCTCGCACTGTCACGCTGACTCAGAAACGTCGGGAAGTATCAGTCCCTGAACAACGTCGGCCAATGCATTCCCCGTTGATGCTCCGGCAACCCCAACATCCCAAATAAAACTGACCGGAGCGGTTTGATTGATGTTCAAAGTTTTGCCAATGCTAGCCAGCGGGGCTGACTGAATGGTGACAGGAAAGCGA
>DASXMV010000031.1:0-9104 GCA_036495465.1 Candidatus Udaeobacter sp.
GGGCGACCGGGTTTCCCCGTTTGTGGCGGCATGGACGCCGAATCTTCTCTTCGCCGCGATCGGTCTGTATCTCCTCTACCTGCGCGCATCCAATCGTGAACCGCCGCGTCTTAATCCCTTCGCCTACCGTCGTATCGTGTCACGATGAATGCGCTTCCAAGCGAATGGGCAATCACACATCGAGCGGATGCCTGCGCCGTGACGCGTCGGCCCTTTGCTCCCGGAGAATATTTCTACACGCTGCTATATCACGGCGCGGACGGGTACCGGCGTGAGGACTTAAGCGAGGAGGCCTGGCGAAATCGGAATGAAAACATTCAACCATTTTCATTTTGGAAGTCGCGTTACGAGCCAGCTCCGCCGAAGCCACCGGAGCCTTTGCCAAGGGAAAGCGCGGAACAACTTTTTCGGCGATTGATTGCATCCGAAAATCCGCCTCCGAATGCATGCTATGTTTTGGCGGCGATGCTCGAACGCAAACGGCTCTTGAAACAAGTGAAGACCGAATCCCAGGATAGCGGGAAACGCGTCTTGATCTATGAGCAACCGACAACTGGCGACGTCTTCGTTGTGCCTGATCCACAATTGCGTCTGGACGAACTGGAAGCCGTCCAAAACGAGGTTGCCGAATTGTTGCGCACAGCTACGCAAAATTCAAAGGACTAAACTGATCTGCCTGCATGAGTACAGAAACACCGGCTACAAACTACAAGATTGGTAACGAACGCCTGATTCAAATTACGGACCAGGCAGCCCGCAAATTGGAGTCTCTGCTTCAGGAGAAGGGCAAGCCTGAAGGAGCGTTGCGGCTTGCCGTAATCGGCGGCGGATGCTCCGGCTTGCAGTATGTCATGGATCTGGTGGACGGCCCAAAAGAGCGGGACATTCTCGTGCCGATTTCCAATGTTCGACTGGTTGTCGATCCAAAGAGCGCACTTTTCGTCAGCGGCTCAGTCCTCGATTACAGCGACGACCTGCAAAAGGGCGGCTTCAAGGTGACCAATCCAAACGCTGTGGCGCATTGCTCCTGCGGAGAAAGTTTCGCGGTATGATCGAAGGCAAATCGAGCGGCGGATTGCTGCCGGTGCGTCTTCGCCACACAGGCTGCTGCCCCGATTTGTCGAGCAGGTCCAACTACACCTTCAGGATCTCCGCTTCCTTGTGCTTGAGATGATCATCGACCGATTTGACGAAGCGGTCGGTAAGTTTTTGGACTTCGTCCTCCGCGTCGCGTAACTGATCCTCGGTCAATCCACCGGAGGCTTTGAGTTTTTTGGCTTCGTCAAGCGCAGTGCGCCGATTAGCGCGCACACGCACCCGCGCTTCCTCGGCCATTTTACCCAGGGAACGGACTAGTTCCTTCCGTCGTTCTTCTGATAATTCCGGGATTGGAAGTCGAATGATTTTTCCGTCAACTGCAGGCGTGATCCCGATTTTCGACTCCTTGAGCGCCCTATCAATGTCCTGGACCGTGCCGGCATCGAAAGGCTGAACAACGAGCAAACGCGCCTCAGGCGTCGTGATCAACGCGAGTTGCTTCAACTTCATGGTCGATCCGTAAGCATGAACATCGACATTTTCGACCAAGCCGGGAGAAGCCTTGCCGGTCCGCACGGCGGCAAATTCGTGCACCATGTAATCGACGCTCTTCTCCATCGACATTTCGGCCTCCAGAATAATGTCATCTTTACTCATGTTGCTGAAGTGTTACTTGGCTGGAAGCTCATCGCAAACCAGTGTTCCAACTTTCCGCCCCAGCACGGCATCGCGCAAAATCCCCGGCTTGTACATATCGAACACGACAATTGGGATCTTGTTGTCCATGCAAAGGCTGAACGCGCTGGAATCCATTATCTCCAAACGTTTGGCAAGCGCGTCGGAAAAAGTGAGCTGATCGAAGCGTCGCGCGTCCGGGTACTTCTTCGGGTCGCGGTCATAGACGCCGTCAACTTTCGTGGCTTTCAGGATCACATCGGCGCGAATCTCGCTTGCCCGCAGGGCCGCCGTTGTATCTGTCGAAAAGTAAGGGTTCCCGGTGCCGGCCGCGAAAATGACGACACGGCCTAGCTCAAGATGGCGAATAGCGCGTCCAAGAATAAAGGGTTCGGCCACATTTCTCATGTCGATCGCCGACTGGACACGCGTCTCGACACCAATTTGATCAAGCGCACTGCGCAACGCCAATGCATTGATTACCGTAGCAAGCATGCCCATGTAATCCGCCGTGGTGCGGTCCATTCCGCGATGCGATGCCGACAAACCCCGCCAAATATTTCCGCCGCCGATGACGACCGAGATCTGCACTCCCAAATCACGGACTTCTTTAATCCGTTCAGCAATCTCCCGTACCACTGTCGGCGAAATGTTGTCACGTCCCCCACGTTCCTGTACGGCTTCCCCGCTCAGTTTGAGAACGATGCGTTTATACGCCGGCTGCTCGGTTTGCATGAACTTCCCAAAATAAACAAAGGACCCCGATCTTTAAAAGGCAAAACGACGAGTGGTCGATCCACCGCCTGGCCAGCCCAGCCGGAAGGGCCGGTTCGCCGGAATCAAGACATCAGCGTAATCGAAGGATGGCCACGCAGAAATTCTGCAGCGCTCATTCGGCGCTTTCCTTGTAGCTGGACTTCGCCCAACGCCAACGCGCGATCGCTCCCCATAATCGCAAGTTCTCCATCGACAATGCAGGCGCGCCCCGGCTTCTCTCGAAAATCGATGATTTTCGCCGAGAAAATTTTCAATTTCCCAATTGTGAGCTCAGTAAAGGCACCGGGCCATGGATCGAACGCTCGAATTTTTCGCTCAATCGTGTCAGCGGATTCCGACCAATTAATTTTGCCGTCTTCACGTTTTAGTTTCGGGGCGTACGTCGCAAACGCGTTGTTCTGCGGTGCGCGGGGCGCTTTTCCGTTGGAGAGCAATTCCAAGGATTCGCGCAGCGCTGCATGCGCAACCTTTGCCAGTTGATCGTGCAACGATCCACCGGTTTCCCCGGGCAAAACATTCACTAACTTTTGCAACAGGATATCGCCGGTATCCAGTCCTTCATCCATGTACATTACCGTGATGCCGGTCTCACGGTCACCCGCGACTATTGCCGCCTGGATCGGCGCGGCGCCGCGCCAACGCGGCAGAAGTGATGCGTGTAAATTCAAGCAGGCAACCTTTGGAATTTGAAGGATGTCACGCGGTAAAATTTGTCCATAAGCCATAACAACGATTACATCCGGTCGTAACGCGCGAATTTCTTCGATTGCTCGTCGCTCTTTGATCCGGGCTGGTTGCAAGACCGGAATCTTCGTTGTGGAGACTGTCTTTTTGATCGGCGGTGGCTCGACCAATTGAGCGCGTCCGACTGGCTTGTCGGGTTGGGTCACCACGCCTACGACCTCATGCTCCGACTTCAGTAAAGTTTGCAGTGTCGGCACGCCGATTTCCCCGGTGCCGATGAAAACAATCCGCATGCCGCGTTAAGGCGTGAGTGGATGCCTCATGGCGGAACGCCGACGACGACGTCGTTCGGTCGTTGCCTGCGCCATTAATTTTTCGCCTGCCGTGATCTCGCGCCGGCCGACAGACGATCCGCAACCAGTGCACAAGTAATCGAAAATTTCCTTATCGGGCAGGACTAAAAGCAACCGCTCCCGCACGGGCATAGCGGCTTTGCATTTTTCACAGTAAAGACTGGAAGCTGTGAAATTTTCAAACTGCTGCTGGCTCATACACGCCGTTCACGCTCTTTAGAATATCGAGCAGAACTTTGGCGGGCGGCTGGGTGGCGTCAACCACGGTGATAAGGTCCTTCGAATAATACGAAAGCACCGGCTTCGATTCTTTTTCATAAATATCCAGGCGCCTTTTGATAACCTCTTCGTTTGCGTCGTCGAGACGGTTGTCCTTCAAAGCGCGTTTTTTTAACCGATAAAAAAGTGTATCCCGGCTTGGACACGCGAGGTGAAATACTTTTTTTACGTCAATCATTTCGCCCATGATCTCGGCCTGTCCCACATTGCGCGGAATACCATCCAACACCAGAGTGTCAATGTCCGGCTTAAATTTGTGACCCTCCACAGCCGCGTCGATTGCCTCTCGCCAAAGCTCCACCGTGATGTCATCCGGAACTAACTGACCTTTGCTCGAGTATTCGAGAAATCCTTTTCCGACTTTCGTGCGCGTGTCGATCGAGCGAAATACATCGCCGCAGGCGCAATGATAATAGCGAGGTATTGTTCCCAGCGTTTTGCCTTGAGTGCCTTTTCCGCTGCCCGGCGCCCCAAAAAGGATAAACGTGTTATATCTCATGAGCGAATTTGCTTTATACCGCAGGCCGCAATGCCGCGGAAAGGAGAATCTAACGGACTAATTATTGGCCGCTAACGGATCGACATTTACGCGTCTTCCAGCCCGGTCGAAGCGAACGCTTCCATCGATCAACGCAAAAATCGTGTAGTCCCGACCCAATCCAACGTTCTTTCCAGGTAAGAATTTGGTCCCGCGCTGGCGCACAATGATGTTACCGGCGACAACTCTTTCGCTGCCGAATTTTTTCACGCCCAGCCGTTTGCTGACGCTGTCCCGGCCATTCTTAACGCTGCCTTGTCCTTTTTTATGAGCCATACCTTCGTTTGACGTTGAATGTCGGGCGTTGAGTGTTTACTCTTCGTCCTTTTTCGTTCCCGCCTTCTTCGCTGCTACACTGATGCTTTTAATTTTCACGCGCGTCAATTTGCGACGATGCCCAACCGTTCGGTGATAGCCCTTGCGCCGCTTGTACTTGAAAGCGATAACTTTTTTGTCTTTGCGCTGTTCCAAAACTTCAGCCGTGACCTTGGCCCCAGATATGACTGGGCTGCCGTAGGTCACGTCTTTTCCGTCGGCAAACATTAAGACCTCGCCGAAGGTCGCCGTCTTGCCAGGATCGATATCCAAAAGATCGACATCAATCGTATCGCCTTCTGAGATACGAAACTGTCTGCCACCAGTCTTAATGATTGCGTAAGTCATGAGCCGTGGGAAAAAGCCGCGCAACGTTCCACAGATGGGTCGGTTTGACAAGCGGAAAGCTTGGGACCGGATGGTGTGCCTTTGCCGACGGATTACGCTGCGACTTGGTCGGCCGTGCATAAAAGTTCCCGGTAAAGAGCTTCGTAACGCTGCGCCGATACGTCCCAGGAAAAATTGCGCGCCATCGCCCGTTTCATCAGTTTGGTCCAGAGGTTCCGGTCTTCAAAGATTCGCCGGGCGCGTTTGATCGCATCCCAGAAGGCTTCACTTGAATATTCGTAGCAAAGGAAACCGTAACCGCTGTCAGAGTTGGGATCGTAGTCCTCGATGATCTCGTGAATGCCACCAGTCGCGCGCGCCACTGGAAGAGCTCCATACTTTAG
Organism: Candidatus Udaeobacter sp.; assembly: GCA_036495465.1. Classification (GTDB taxonomy): domain Bacteria; phylum Verrucomicrobiota; class Verrucomicrobiia; order Chthoniobacterales; family UBA10450; genus Udaeobacter. The sequence continues at coordinate 5,391 of DASXMV010000031.1, forward strand.
GTTGTACATCGCGCTCAAACCAGCCGGCTCGAATCGCGCCGGGATCAGGCTGATGTCCATCCCCGCTTCGATCAGGTGCGCTAGTTTTGCATCGTAATCTTTTTGATAAGCAAACTTCGTTGGGAACTTTCTGGCAGCGATTGCGAGCGCCGTTTCATACGCGGGATCGCCTTCGCCGAGGATGATCAAGCGCACGTCATCCCACAAAAGCCGATCGAGAAGGGGCACCAGAATTTCGAAACCTTTTTCCTGAACGACACGAGTCACCATGCCTAAAACCGGACCCTGAGGCGCGGGTGCAAGTTTCGTTTCCTTAAGCAGCAAATCACGGCAAACCCGTTTTCCGCCAAGTTTTTTTTCATCGTAACGCGCTGGCAGTAAACGATCCGATGCCGGATTCCACAGCTTGTAATCCGCGCCATCTAAAATGGCGCTAAGGCGATACGCATTTTCCCGCAGCACTCCATCAAGGCCGTGGCCACCGGATGGTGTCAGGATTTCGCGCCGATATTGTTCGCTTACCGTTGTGATCTTTTCGGCAAACAGGATTCCGCCCTTGAGGAAATTCAGACGGCCGAAGAATTCGACCCCGCGCAGCGTGAAAAACCGCTCCGGCAGATTTGTGAGACCGAAGTCCAAGCCCCAAAAACTGCCCTGATCCTCAACATGATGGATAGTCAACACCGTCTTGAATGGCAATCCCTGCGCATTTACAAACACCGGTACGAGTGCCGCTGCCCAATCATGCGCATGCAAAATCTGTATCTGCGGCGTCAGCCGGCGAGATAACTCCAGCGCTGCCTTGCAGAGAAAAATGAATCGCGAGGCGTTGTCATCGTAAGGCTTGCCTCGTTCTCCGTAAATTCCGTCGCGATCAAACAATTCATCGCAGCGAACAAGGAACAATTGGACGCCACTGTTGCTTCGTCCCTCAAGGTACCGGGCAGTGTAAACTTTGTCGCCCACCTGGACATCGACAGCGATCCCCGTGTTTTTTGTTTTAAACGCGCCGTTTTCCCGGATCTCCCGGTAAAATGGAAGGACCACGCACACGTCGTGACCCCGGACACGAAGCGCCGCCGGCAATGCGTCCATCACGTCGACCAGCGCCGACGTTCGCTGTAGCGGTGGCCCTTCGGCACATATCATGAGAATTCTCATTCGGTCTTAATGTTTGTCTTGTATCGAATATTCGCGTTTCACCCACTCGAGCGCCTCTTCCCGGGTTCGCAACGTTCCTTCGAGCTGGCGCGTTTCGACCGCTTCGAGAATCTCGCCAAACGTGGGTCCGGGCTTTAAGCCAATCCCTATCAGGTCGTCGCCACTAACGAGTGGCGGCGGAATAATCGGTTCGTTCGCAAATTCCTCCCGTTTCCGGAGAAGAAATTCGTAGTTATCAAGCATGCGATGACTGCCTTCACAATCGACCCGGTGCAGCTCAAGCTCCTCCTTAAAAGTTGGCCTCGCCATGAATCGCTTTAATTTCGCCACTCTCATATTTGGCGTGTCCTTGAAAACCATGTGCTGCCGTACCATTTCCACCGTCGCGTCGATTTCCGCTCCAGAAAATCGCAAGCGCCGCATGATTTCTTCCGTCATCTCAGCCCCCAGGCGATCATGCCCGCTAAATCGAATTCGGCCTGTTTTATCCACGGTTGCGGTGCGCGGCTTGGCAACGTCATGAAACAGGACTGCGAAAACGAGCGACGGAGAAACCGTCTTCGGCAAAAAATTCAGCATCAATCGCGTGTGCTTAAAAACGTCGCCTTCGGGATGAAATTGCTCGGGCTGTTCACATCCCTTCATTGCCTCAATCTCGGGCAGAATGGCGCGCATCAGTCCGCTTGCATCCAGCAAGTCCCACCCGCGTCCCCGATTCGGTGACAGAAAAATGCGTACGAGCTCGTCGCGAATTCGTTCAGCGCTGATTTCCGTGATTGAGGCAGCGTCAGTAACCAGTGCCTCCCATGTTTCCTTGTCGACCTGGTAATCGAGCACTGTTGCAAACCGCACTGCGCGCAGCATTCGCAATCGGTCCTCTGCAAAACGTTGCCTCGGGTCGCCGATAGCGCGCACCAATTTCGCAGCGATGTCGGCGCGGCCACCAACGAAATCTATCACTTCCTCAGCAACCGGGTCGTAAAACATTCCGTTAATCGTGAAATCGCGGCGCTTTGCGTCCTCTTCAGGCGATGAAAAATGAATCGCGGTCGGATGCCGCCCGTCGATGTAAGCCTCGTCGGAACGAAACGTGGCCACTTCAAATTGGAAGTCGCCTTCCAGGACAACGATCACGCCAAAGTGCGCGCCTACAGCATAGGTTCGCGGAAACAGTTTCTGCACAACTTCGGGCCGCGCATCGGTGGCGATATCATAATCCTTTGGCGCTATCCCGCGGACCATGTCACGCACGCATCCACCGGCGAAGTACGCGATTTGGCCAGCCTCTCGCAAGTGCGCAGCGACTTTACGCGCGGCCTCTTCCGTCGGCGAATGTTTCACGCGGTCACTGTAGCTGCTTGGCTATGTGAAGCGCAATGCGCGACGGCGTCGCGGCATCCCTATCCGGCGCTCTTCTGCTTCCCAAAGGAATGAATGACGAACAAGAAAACCGCGATTGAGATGCACGAGTCCGCGACATTGAAGGCCGGAAAGGGATGCGCATAGGGAACGTGCAAATCGAAAAGGAGGAAATCGATTACGTGGCCGTAAAGAAGCCGATCCGTGAGATTTCCGAGGATGCCTGCCAAAAGAAGGGACAGTGAAAGATCTCGCCAATGGTCGCGCGTCCGCGCTCGCAAAAGAAGACCAAGCACAACCACAAGCGCAACCGACGAAATCACGATAAAAAAAGTATTGTTCCCTCTGAAGGATCCAAACGCAGCGCCGGTGTTGGTCACATTAACCAGACTGAAAAAATCCGGTACCAGAACTCGCGGCTCATCCGGGCTGATGGAGCGCAGAACCATCAGTTTGGTCCACTGATCGAGTGCGTAGAGGGGAAGTGAGAGAAACAAAATAAAACGCATGCCGATCTTAAGAGAGCGCTTTTGTGACCACACTTTCACAGCGGTCACATAAATCCGGATGCTCCTTGCTCGTGCCAACCGCCGGTCGATGACGCCAACACCGGGCGCATTTCTTATATGGGGTCTTGGTGACTGAAGCGCTCGCTTCGTCTGATTGGCGGATGGTCAAATCGCTCAGAATAAAAAACTCCTCCATCTCCTCCTTATTGATTTTCGTGGTGACATCGGCGTTTGAATTCAAAACAACCGCGGCCTCAAGAGCATTTCCGATCAGCTTTTGTTGGCGGGCCTGTTCGATCGCCTGACCAATTACACCGCGCAATCTTAACAGCTCCGCGACCTGGTCGGTGGCCTCGTGTCCTCGATAATCTACTTGAGGAAATTCCTGCAAATGAACCGAACTCCCGAGCGTTGAATATCGCCACGATTCCTCCGCGGTGAATACAAGAATCGGCGCGAGCAATCGGCAAAGAGCGCCGAATATTTCACGCATGACGGTCTGCGTCGCCCGGCGGCGAGGCGAATCTGCGGCGTCGCAATACAGCCGGTCCTTGGTGATGTCGATATAAAGGCTGCTTAGATCGACAGCACAAAACTGGTTGAGCACGTGATAAACCTTGTGGAACTCGAACGCTTCATAGGCCGATCGGCAATCAGCGATCACCTGGTTCAAACGTTCCAAGAC
>DASXMV010000032.1:0-30625 GCA_036495465.1 Candidatus Udaeobacter sp.
CGAGCGCGATGTTTTTCGTCCAGGGAGAAACGGAGATAATTGGGAACCGTTTGGCGACTGGAACGACCGTTGTGCACGAGATCACGCGGAATTGTTCGCTTCGGCGCAGCCAGTCCTCGCGGAAGTAATCGACTTTGTAACCCAGGAAACGAAGGCGCGTCTCATCTACGATTCTGATCGCTTGGAAGGTCTTGCTGCGGAAAATGAGGAAGAGATGGAGAGCATTGCCGAGTTCGTCAAGCAAGCGAGAAGGGGGCATCCAAAATTTCATTACCAGCGAAATGGCATTTATCTACGTTTTTGCCACACCGATTATCACAAAGGGGCGGCTCTCGCGGAGCTAGCGCGCTTAATTGAAGTTCAGCGCGACAATATTTTCGCTGCTGGCGATCATCATAACGATATCTCAATGTTGGATGGAAAAGCTGCGGCGATGCCGTCCTGTCCCGCGAATGCAATCGCGCCGGTACAAAACGCAGTCCGCAGCGCGGGCGGCTACGTGGCGCAGCAAGAGCACGGCGCAGGTGTTTATGAGGCGCTTATGCACTTTGTGAAGCAGGAAGAGTTGCAGGGTTAAGTGGTTTGAAAAAAGAGCCATGACTCGCCGGAATCCTGCTTTCTTAACTTTGTAACGCTTTTAACTCGTCAGTTTTTGTCGTCGCCAGCGCGAGCGGCGCATCGGCTTCAATCTTCCCGGCGAAGCGATTCGTCATATATGTGAGGAGCAACACCCAAAAAGTAAGCGCCAGCCCGAATAGCGGAAATTGGAGCGCAAGCGGGAGCGAATAGATAATGGCCATCAACGGAATCCAAACTGCCCACGTGGCGAGCAATGTGGGGATAATTTTATCGCGGTAATGCTTCCATGTGAAAAGATCGCGAACGGGCTGGAAGGAGATCCCGCTGTTCTTCCATTCGTACGTTAACACCCCAAAGGGCGCCGCAAAAAAAGGGTTGTATCCAAATTGATCGACACAAATTTTGGCTGCGATTACCGGTAGCGCCGCGGTGTCTCCAAACCAAGCCGCTTGAGTTCGATATAAGAGGTCAACAAGTGTTCCATCAAGTCCCCACACTGGCACCGTGAAGAGCAGGTTGCGAAGGTTTCGTCGGTTTGGCCGGCCTTTCTGGAAAAAAAGAATCAAAAACAACTCCGGAACCAGTGCTCCTGCTGTCACGGATGCTATGATGACAAATAGGATTCCATGAGAGCGCTTGAGGTCCGCCAGACGCGAAAGAGCCGTAAGCGCGGTGTGGTTTGTGTAGAAAGCCACCAGCAACATCAACATGAGCGCCTGAATAATTAGCGCCGGCAGTGCGTTGGCCCGTGCAGCTTCCCAACCAAGCCCCAGCGGCGACCGCGTTCTGTGCGTCATCGCCGCTCAGTGTTCTCAGTGCTCGTACGCAATCAAGCGGAAATAAGGATATGCTCGGCAAAAACCCGAACGGGCTGGCGTCGTGTTTTTCGACGTCTGCCAATTTGTCCGCGCCAAGATTTCGTTGGTATGGCGCTTACCAATGCACTGTTCCGCTAGCTCCAGGGGCGCCTGGAGTAAACTTTCCCTCGTCGGATACCTTCTCTCCCGGAACGGTCGCATCAGACGTGGCAGTAGGAGAATTGGAATCACTGCTTGTTGACTCTCCGGACGATGCACAGGCGGACAGTAGCGAACCGAATACCAGAAACAGAACCGCGCGCAGCGCAATGCGTTTCTTCACGACGGAAAGGTATGTCCGAACATGTTTGATGCAAGCTGTGGTAACCGGTAGATTTTGTGGTGAAGCACGCCATCGGAACCGATCTCAAGTCGCTCGTTATTAGCGAACTTCGGGAGCAACTTCACAGTTTGGGAGAACCAGAATACCGCGTTCGCCAGATCACCGACTGGCTTTACAAAAAGCGTGTCGACGCAATCGATAAGATGACCAATATACCGCAACCGCTGCGCAAGCGGCTTTCGGAGACATTTTCGCTTGGCAATATTGAGCTCGTGCGCGTTCTGGGTGCCCGAGATACAACCCGGAAATTTCTTTTCCGCCTGGGCGACGGAAATTTGATCGAATCTGTCTTGATTCCTGCTTCACTGGCCCTTTACGGCGGGAGATCGGACCGCCGAACGATCTGTGTCTCAACTCAGGTGGGCTGCGCTTATGGCTGCAAATTCTGCGCGAGCGGGTTGGACGGTTTTTCGCGCAACCTTAGTGCAGGCGAAATCGTTGATCAGTTGATCGCCATCGAGCGTGCAACCACAGAGAAGATCGACAATGTCGTGTTCATGGGAATGGGCGAGCCGCTTGCCAATTTCGAAAACGTGATGCGAGCAATTCAGATTATCAACGCGGAGTGGGGGCTTGGAATCGGCGCGCGCCACATCACGATCTCCACCAGCGGGCTAGTGCCACAGATCCGCAAACTGGCTGAAGAATCTTTGCAAATTCGGCTGGCTGTTTCCCTCCATGGCGCCACCGACGAAGTTCGCAACCAAATCATGCCAATCAATCGTCGATACAATATCGAAGCGCTGCTTTCGGCGTGTGACTATTACAAAGTCAGTAAAAAACAGCGGCTCACATTCGAGTACATCTTGATCAGAGACGTCAACGATTCTGACGAACAGGCGCGTCTCCTTGCTGGCCACGCTTACCGGCTCTCGGCAAAAGTGAACGTGATTCCGTACAACACGGTGTCCGGCTTGCCGTGGACGCGACCGTCAAAAAACCGACAGGAGAAATTTCTGTCAATCTTACAAGCTCAAGGTATTCCAGCGACCTTACGTCGAGAAAAAGGCCATGACATCGATGCCGCCTGTGGACAGTTGCGATTGCGAACGGAGCGCGCGGAAATGACAAAGTAACGTCTTGAGACCGCAGAGGACCTGCGTCGGGCGCTTGCTCAAAAGGCGTTTCTTGGAAAGTCCTGCACGCAAAATCTTTTGCACCGGAAACAAAGCTCGCGTTTAGTCTTTCCTTATGGCCGGCTATGAGGGCGAGCCCGAACGCATATGGGATGAGTACCAGTGGGAGCGGTTCCTTCAGCAACAGGAAGGCAAAGCAGAAAAGTATATGCGACTGTTGGAAGAATATCTTGATGATCCGCAGCGCGACGAGATCATCGCCCGCGAAATGGGTTGGACCCAACTGCTGGATCCTAAAGATTGGAGCGAAGAACTTGATGCGTTGCCGGATGAATTCGCCGCGGACGAGGACGACCCCGGCGGCGACGAAACTGTCAAATACGCAGAGTCCTTTGAGGAACATGATTTGTATCGTTCCGCGTTCGCTTTAACCATCTGGATTGATCATCTTTTCGATCGAAACGCTTCCCTTCCAAATGAGCCTGCGGCTGTTAAATTGGCGACGCAAGCCGCGCTGGCCAATGCGAAGCTGGCGGCAGCGTTAAGCAGCGATAGTCTGAGTGAGATTGGAATGACCATCGCCTATTTGAAGCGGGCCCTGAAGGCGATCACAATTTCGATGAATGCAGCCGCACAACTTCGAAAGGTCGCCGGACTGGTTAGCCGATCACAATATGCGGTCCTTCGGCAGCGACTTTTTCAAGTGCGAGACGGTATTGTCACTCTTATCGGTGAGTATCGGGGCGAGTGGCGTCGGCGGTTCGGCCCAGAAAGCTTTCGGGGTTGAATGAAATAGGGTCAGCCTCCGTCCAACATGCAAACGGAAGCGACTCTGGCTCAGGCCGATGTGTCAGACTTGGACTTGGTGACCCGATGCCAGGCCGGCGACGCCCAGGCCTTCGATGAGCTGGTAGCTCGCTATCGAACACGAGTATTTGGCATGATTTACAATATGGTGCATAGCGAGCAGGATGCCTGGGACCTGGCTCAGGACAGCTTCGTCAAAGCGTGGAAATCCATAGAACGTTTTCGCGGACGCTCGTCGTTTTTTACCTGGATTTACCGGATCGTAATGAACGTGACGATCGATTGGTTGCGGAAAAAACAAATCAAAGGCGGGGGCAACGAGTTCAACGACACCATTCAGCTACGGGAGATCGAGCCCGCCTCCCGGACGGTACCGAAATCAGAGGCGTTGCCTCATGAGATGATGGAACGTGACGAGATTCGCGCCCGGATCGATAAAGCGATTGCCCAGCTCTCGCCCGAACAACGCGCGGTCGTTTTGATGAAAGAGATCGACGACATGCAATATCATGAAATTGCAGAAGCACTCGGTTGCTCAATTGGCACGGTGATGTCGCGCCTGTTCTACGCGCGCAAAAAATTGCAAAATCTGCTGAGGGACGTTTATGAAAACATTTGAAGAAAAATGGACAGCCTGGCTGGATGGACAACTCAGCGGGCGTGAACTTTCGGAATTTCAGGAGTCTTTGCCGAATAAGGCCGCGGCAGAAGCTGAAAAGGCGGATGCAGGGAAGCTTGGCGACCTTTTAAAGCGCGAGCTTGGCGCGCCGGCGCTGACAAACGAAGAGTTTTTTAGCCATCAGATCCGCGAAAGAATCATGCGAGAAAGCGCCGTGTCGCCGAAGCGTGAAACCAGGGGATCAACGTGGTGGACCATTCCCCGCCTGTTATGGACCGGCACTGCGTCGCTGGCCGTTTTTTTGATTTTTACAGTTATCGTGGTTCGCGACAGAAATCCTGCCGAAGAATCGCAATATCTCACTCAGATTGTAAATGCTCGTGTTGATCCGGTTGTCAGCCCAAACGCAAGCGTCTCAATGTTTGAGGCGAAGCAAGATCGGGTAACGGTACTGTGGACGGAGGGACTCCAAAGTTTGCCTGCGGACTACGCCTCCAAATAATTTCGCATGCGTCATACGCTGGCGTTCTTAGTCACGTTCATCTCACTGCTCGCAGGCGCGGTCTCCGAATTGCACGCCGCTCAAACAGTGTGGAGCGGACTTGTCATTGCGGAAAATGTTCCGCAGCCCCAACCGATTCCGCCAGAGTTGGTACGCATGGAGGGCGCGCTGAAAAAATTCTTCGGCTACAACCAATTTCAGGTGATCGGCCGGTCACAAAAAACACTTAGGACCGGTCAGGAGGATTGGCTCGCAAAGAGTAAATTTTTCGGGTTACATGTCGATGCGCAGGGCGAAACCGAGGCTGGGTACGTTTTGAATCTGAAGCTTTACAAGGAAAAGGAGCTTTTGCTCGAAACGGACGCCAAGCTGAGCAAACGAAGCCCGCTGGTCATTAAAGGTCCCCAGGTGGGCAGCGGGCAACTATTGCTTGTGTTGGTTATACAATAAGCGGCTCGCATTGCTTCACTTTCGAGATGCGGATTTTGCTTCTTTTTCTTCTGGCTGAGTTTTCGATCATGTCGTCGGCACTTTCTTCAGAAAAGCCATTCAGTTTCAAAAGCACACCGGGAAAACTCCCGAAGGAAGTGGTCCCGACCGATTACGCGGTTCGGTTCGTTCCGGATATCGATAAGATGGCATTTGCCGGCACGGAGACGATCATGCTCAACGCCCGCAACAGGGTTCACAAACTGATATTAAATGCACTCGAACTCAAAATCGAAGCGGCGTCTATCGATGGCAAAGAATTGCCGTCCGCCTCAATTAAGACAGACACCAAAAACGAACTGCTTACACTGGATTTGCCTTCAGAGCTCGGGATCGGCGAGCACACCCTCGCACTTCGTTTCACGGGCAAAATAAACGAGCAGGGGCAGGGTCTGTTCTTCATGCGGTATCAGGAGCAGGGAAGTGGCGCTCGGAAGATCATGCTCGGGACACAATTTGAAGCGACCGATGCCCGTCGATTTTTTCCCTGCTGGGATGAGCCATCGTTTCGTGCGCGCTTTCAATTAACCGCGGTGGTGCCGGAAAACTGGTTGGCTGCCTCGAACATGCCAGTACAGGACGAGAAAAAAATCGCCGGCGGTAAAGAGGTGCGCTTCGCCGCGACTCCTCCAATGTCCAGTTATCTGAACGTTTTCGTTGCCGGCGAACTCGATTTTATCGAATCGCGAATCGGCTCTACCCAGCTTCGAGTGATCACGACGAAAGGAAAGGCAGAAATGGGTCGCTATGCCCTCGATGCGAGTGCGCAAATATTGCAATATTACAATGATTATTTCGGCGTCGCCTATCCACTGCCTAAGCTGGATCAGATCGCCTTGCCAGGCGGCTTTGGTGGCGCGATGGAAAATTGGGGCGGCATCACCTACTACGAATCGAAACTTTTGTTCGATCCGAAAACGTCCTCTGAGGAAACAAAGCAGGATATCTATGAGGTCCTCGCGCACGAAATGGCGCATCAGTGGTTCGGCGACCTCGTAACGATGGCCTGGTGGGACAATCTGTGGCTCAATGAGGGATTTGCCTCGTGGATGGGGTCTAAATGCACGGCGCACTTCAATCCACAATGGGAAGTCTGGTTGCGCCGGGAATTCCCGCGCGATCCGAGCCGCCGTGTGGGAATAGCCAAAGAAGCTGCGATGGAAGGCGACGCGCGATCAACGACTCACCCAATCCAGCAGCAGGTCGCGACCGAAGCCGAAGCCAACAGCGCCTTCGACGATATAACGTACAAGAAAGGCCAGTCATTCTTGCGGATGCTGGAGAGTTTTCTCGGCGAAGATGTGTTTCGAGACGGGATTCGCCGTTACATGGCTGAGCATGCGTATTCAAATGCAACAACAGTAGATTTGTGGAACTCGCTTTCGAAAGCTTCGGGAAAACCGGTTGCGGACATCGCAGCTGGTTGGACAGAACAACCAGGGTTTCCAGTCGTGAAAGTGAAACGCGAGCAAGGTAGCAATGTCTCGCTCACACAGGAACACTTCACCATCAATTTCAAAAATGCTCCGCGGCTCGAATGGAAAATCCCACTGACGTATGAAATAGTCGGTCAATCCCCGGCGTCACTGTTGATGACCGGGAAATTGGACAGCATCCATAAGATTCCTTTGGATCGAGCGTTCAAGCTAAACGTAAACGGAGCTGGAAATTATCGCGTCGAATACGACGAGCCCTCCTGGAAATTATTGCTCGGCGCTCTGAAGAATCTGGGCGTTGAAGATCGCGTTAATCTGTTGAGCGACACCTGGGCTTTGGTGCAGGCGAATCGCGTTCCAATTGCTTTATACTTTGAGTTGGTGGAGACATTGCCGGCTTCAACCGAACTGGCCGAGCGCGAACAAGTCATTCATGTGCTCGATTTCATTGACCGGCTTTTGAGGGGCAGCTCCGAACAGGAGAAGTTTCAGCACTATGCGCAATCACTCTTGCGTCCCACGTTTGACGCGGTTGGTTGGGAAGCTAAACCGGAAGAGCAATCAGCCACCGGCAGTCTTCGGGCGAGTCTGATCAGAGCGCTTGGAAACCTCAACGACCCGAAAATTCTCGCGGGTTGTCGCGAAGGTTTTAAGGCCTTTCTCGCCAATCCAGAATCATTGTCTCCCGACCTGCGGCCGGCGGTCTTTTCAGTTGTAGGACGATATGCTGACGAACAAACATGGAATGAACTTCACCAGCTTGGCTTGAAGACGACGAGCATTGAAGAAAAACAAAATTATTACGATGCGCTAGCCAGTGCGATCGATCCCGGATTGGTGAAAAAAACCCTAGCTATCGCCGTTACGGAGGAGTTGCCAACGAGCCGTGCAATCTTCCTTGTATCAAAAGTTGCCCGTGAGAGCGATCATCCGGACATCGCATGGGATTTTGCCAGAGCGAACATGAAAACACTGCTCGCGAAGACCGATGCACTTGGCGTGTACACCTATGCACCCAAACTATTCACCTTTTTCTCTGATGACTCTCGCGCAGAAGTGCTAAAAAAATATTCGAAAAGCAGTTTGTCTGCGGCAAGCGCTCCGGAAGTAGCAAAAGCCATAGATGAGATTCAATTTCGATCTGAATTGAAAAAACGCTTAGAGCCACTCATCACCGCATGGATTAACGGCAAAGACACGGCAGATCGCAGCAACTCAGCGCTCTCCAGTCACTGATCACTATTCTGTGTCGGCGTGACCCAAAGCCGCATCGGTATCATCGAAGACTCCACAAAACCGTGGTGGCGGAAAAATTCCTGCGCCACATTTTCTGGCCGGTCGGTCAACAATGTAATGCGAAGGAAATTTTTTTGTTTGGCGAAATCGATCGCGTGCTGGAGCAGCTTTCTACCGTACCCTTTCCCCTGGCATTGCTTATGAATAACCAGATCCTCCAGCAGCATCACGAAGCCGCCTTCCGCAGTGCTGATGGTAAATAGCAAATTGATCATTCCCACGATGGCGCCGTTCCGCCGCAGCACAAAAACGCGTCCCCGGCTGGGCTGTTCAAAGATCAAACGCAAACCACGAAGCTGTCTTTCCTTGTCCGGGCGGAAGTCGCCTTCCTGAGTGAACAGATCACCGAGCATTTCCGATAACTCATCAAGATCGGCTTCCGTTGCCGGCTCGATCACCAAATTTTCTTTTTCGGCCATTGCTTCCAGCGGTTATTCCAAAAATCCTCCGTTCTGGCAATCAAATTGCCTGAAACGGAAAGTTTGGTGCTACTATTGATGCGCTTCGTGGCGTTGACAATGTTGCGCTCAACCTTACCTTAGCCGCTTTTAAATCGCTCCGGATTCGTTTTCGGTTTTATGAAACGCACCTACCAACCATCTAAGCGGACACGCAAACGTCAGCATGGTTTTCGTGCTCGCATGAAAACAAAAGGTGGCCGTGCAACTTTGGCGCGTCGCCGCAAACGTGGTCGTAAACGTTTACTTCCTAAACGCGTAGGCAGGCATTACGCGCGCCATACCCAGGCATAAGGCGATTTTCCCAGGCGACTTGATTGTCATTCGTGTCTGCGATTCGGGTCGACAACGCTTTTTGGATGGTCAGTCCCGCCGGCGTTGTTACGTTGCATGAACAAAAAATTCTAACGTGATGAAACCCAACGCAGTCGTCGTTGATTCGCCCCGTACGGATTCGAGGATCTTCGCGTACACGCGTTGGGACGTGATTCCCATAATGGCCGCGATTTTCCATTGCGTCTATTTCTTCGGGATGTTCTATCTCTTCCCGCGAGTTCCGCTTTGGATCATGCTGATTCTTGGCTTTATCTACTCGCTGAGTATTTCGTGGAACATCAACGGCATCTCACACAACTTCATTCATAATCCTTATTTCCGATCGCCTTTGCTCAATCGCCTGTTTAGTATTCTTGAATCCGTCACGGTTGGTTTTAGTCAGGTTTTCTACGAGTGCATCCACATGCAGCATCACCGGGGAAACGCTGATCGTCCTGGTGAAAATGGCGAGACAGTCGATTGGATCTCGATCTACAAGCACGGGCATGACGGCGAGGCGGAGCATCCGCTGAAGTACACGTTCCTCAGTTTCTTCCGGGAAGATCCAAAGACTGTCTATCGCGAACTAAAGCGCAAGAATCCGCGCGACGCCGTTTGGGGAATTACAGAGCTGACGCTCTTTGTTTCCACGTTTGTCACTCTCGGCATCCTCAACTGGCACTACATCTGTTTTCTTCTTCCGTTCTGGTATTTCGGACATTGTCTTTCGTACCTTAACGGCTACTACCGTCACTATGGCGGTAATCCAGACGAGCCGCTTGCATGGGGTGTGAGTAGTTATGACAAGCCTTACAATTGGATATGGTTTTTTAACGGCTATCACGCGGAGCATCATTTCCGACCAAAGGTGCATTGGACAAAAATGCAGGTGCTTCGCGATCATATCCTCGAACAACAACACGCTGCCGGGGTTCGCGTGATCAAACCTCCGCATGCCCTGGCTTTTCTCGATCCCGACCTGCCGCGCCTTAAACAAAATTCTTCTCAAAAACCTCGCGCTCGTTGGAGCATAAAATCTGCGCGCCTCCAGGGAAGAGCCAACTAAAGGATAGGCCCGCCCGGGCCGATTTGACTCCTGCCTCTCCCCAATATCTCCTCATTAAATCAGCACATCTTAAATATGCCGCACAATATGATCCAATCATCACGTCTTCCTTCGCTTCTGTTTACCGCTTTGTTCGCACTTCCTTTTTTTGTGGAACCCCTCCTACCGGTCGATCTGCAGGCGGAGGACAAAAAGATAGAGTTCCCGGCTCCCAGCCAGCACTCAGTGGTAAAACAACGCGTGGGGTTGACCGATGTCGAGATAGATTATTCGCGTCCAAACAAGAACGGCCGCGAGATATTTGGCGGCTTGGTGCCTTACGGCAAGCTCTGGCGCACCGGCGCCAACGCGGTCACTAAAATTACGTTTAGCAAACCGGTAACGCTAGGAGACAAGGAAATCCCGGCGGGTGAGTATGCACTCTTCACGATTCCGACAGCGGACGAATGGACCATCATCGTTTCCAAGGACGCGAAGGTGCAGAGCGCTGCCGATTATAAACAGGAGAACGATGCCGCACGCATCACGGTGAAGCCGGAAGTGAATCCGAACACAGTCGAGACTTTCACCATTGGACTAGGTGATGTGAAAGGCGCTTCCGCAACTCTTAATTTTTTTTGGGATAAGACGCGCGTGCCGGTGAAGTTGACCACGGACGATGTAGGGCAGGTAAGCAAGGAACTCGATGCAGTCGTTAGCGCAGGAGCGCCGCTCGACCCGCGCACGGCGTATCAGGCCGCGGCCTTTTACTACGACAATAATAAGGACATGAATCAGGCGGCGAAGTGGATCGACCAGGCGCTTGAGAAGAACCCAAACGCTTACTTCATGCATTACAAGAAGGCGCAGATTCAAGCGAAGCTCGGGAACAAAAAAGAAGCGATCGCTTCAGCGCAAAAGGCAATCGACATCCTGAAGAAAGACAAAACGCCCGACGAGTCCGCGATCAAGAATGCGCAGCAGATTATCGACAGCTCGAAGTAAGCGTCAGCTTTCAAATTTCTCTTGAGCGGTTTAGTCGCGTTCCTACCGTTTTAATTTCCGCGTCGATACAAACGAAGTCTGCTGACGATTTAAAATTTATGCCTTCTCTTTCAGTTCTTCTATGTCGGCTTGGCTTTCTTGCATCCTGGTTCGTCTGTTCCCTGGCGATGTGTGAGGGCGAAGCGGCTGCGCCTACTCTCAAGTCCGTTCTTCTCGAGCAGCTAAGAAGCACGCACAACCACGAGGAATGGTTTGTCCCGGTGAACGTCGCAGTTGAAGGCCTGACTCCGGAACAGGCTAGCTGGAAGGATGAGACTGAGAATCATTCGATCGCGCAATTGGTAAATCACCTGATCTTCTGGAATCAGCAGTATCTCGCGAAGTTTAAGGGAGACCAGCCAACGGCATTTAATGGCGATAACAAGGAGACGTTTGCCGGCCTCGATAAGGCGAGCTGGGAAGCTAGCGTGAAACAATTGGACGAAGTGTTAAGCGCTTGGGAAAAGGCGATCGAAGAAGCGGATGACGCGAAGCTTGCGAAATGGTCTTCAACAATCGCCAGGATTAGCACGCATAACGCTTATCATACGGGTCAGATCATCTACATCCGAAAGATGAAGGGGAACTGGAATAGCGCGAAGGGCGTGAAGTAGACGCAAACATATCGGAAGCTGGACGCGCTGCGTTGCGACATGTGGAAGCATGTGCGAGATAAAATTTCTGCGTTGAGCAGGGACCCGTATCGGCAGTTGCCACTCTTCCGGAAGCACAAAGGCGATTTCAAAGAATAAAAGCCTCTGGCGGTCGTGAATTACGTCTTTAAAGGCGTAATTATTGGGCCGAATTCTCGTTAGACGTATTCATCCGCGCATGAAATCAAACGAATCCGAGCCAACCGATTTCGTGCCGCTCGGAAGGTATTCGCCGCGAGAAGCCGCGAAGTTGATAGAAGGTTTTGAGCAAGCGGGAATAGCATTTCGCGCGCAGCCTCGAAATGCCTCTCCCATAGCCCGTACCCACGGCTGCCCTCGACATCAGCGTTGATCCAGCACGAGCTGGCAAAGTCGCTCAGATTCATCGCGATCTTTTTGGCGACGGCCTGCCGAATTAACAGTCGTCCTTCTTTTCTGGCCACCGCTCCGTCTAACGAGACGACGAAGCCAACGGCCCCATTACTGAATGAATTTAGAGTGTTTGCCACGACGCCCTGCCGTGGCTTATCTCTTTCTCGTTAGGCTTGCTTCAAAGTGGTTACTTGTAAGACTTGTGGGGCCAAATACAGCGAGTGGACTACGCCTGTAAGCGCCGCGGGGATGTGTTCCGCCTCCTTTGAGGTCGAGCTGAGCAAGGAGCGTGACGCCGACTCGCAAGAAGATGTGTCGACAATGCCGATCGCGCCAATCACCGACACCGGTTCCGCGTTGTGCATCTTACTGGTATGAGTAATTTTTGATCCTTTCACGGGTCCAGTGATAACAGAACAATACATTTTATGCTGCCGATTTTGGAAGCATGAAAGTATGCGTTTATGTAGCATTCACCTGGGAAACAGCTATTTGCACCGTTAGCTCAATTGCCAGAGCAAGTGACTCTTAAACAAGCCGGTTACCTAGCGTGCAACGCCGGATTACCGAATACGCTACCGATTCAGGTAGCCTAATGAGGCGCATTGAAATCATGTTGTAGCCTCCTGTTCGATGAACCGCTTGAAATTCCTGAGATAGCGACGGAGCGCGCCGGTCAGCATTACCGGTTCTATGATCGAACGGACTTTCACAGTCACTTTTGTAGTGCCGCCGAGAAGCTGATCGAAACAGACAGCGCCGACGCGGAAATTATCGGAAACGGCCTGCCAGGCGATGCGCCGGTCAGGCACGCGCATAATAATCTGTACCTGGCTTGTGACTTCTTCGCCCTTGATGATGGACGTGCAGGAGAAGCGCGTATCATCGATTCTGTCGACCTTGGTAATGGAAGTGATGAAGCGGGGAAGGTCCTCGAAACGTAAACAACAGCGGTAAACTTCAGCCGCGGGCGCGTTCACCACGATTGATTGCGAGTCGGTGTTCACGTCTATGAAATTCGTCCGCGTCGTTCGCGGTTCTTCATTCGTAGCCAGCTCATTTTGCGTCATTTTCATCAGCCGAACTGGCGCGCCTGCCTTCTCGCAATCGGTAACTCCAGCTGTCCGCGTAATTGAAGCGCGCCAGGTTGAAGATGAGCCAGGGTTTGTGAACGGCGGGCCCTCGCCGCGAAAATGCCGCTGCTAATTTCTGGTACACGGTTTATCGCGACGTCCACCGCGATCTTACCTGTGAAAATTGTTGCAAAGTAACTCACTTTCACTCGCGCACCTTGCTTTAGAATCTCTTCTCCGGTCGGTGCGCCGTTTTCCGTGAATTTGCAGTCGCGCCCCACCGCAACGGTCAAAACGCGCGCAGATTCATCGACTTCAACCGTGAGCTTCTGAGTCGGCTCGTCGAAGTTTCTGATCGTCCCTGTAATCTCCAGCGGAAAAGAGCGATCGCCGGCCGAGACTTCCGAAGGCCACAGGCCGAGTAGAAGCACGGCAGCCGAAAGGATGGCAATTCGTCTGGTTATAAACGTGATGTAAGTACGAACAAGGTTTTCAGATCGGCTGAAATTTTGTGCTGGGGTTTTCATCATTTATTCCAACAACAAGATCAACCAATCGCGACAGAGCGACTACAACGCAGTCGCAGGGTTTTTCTCTCGGGCAGCCGAGGGAGCGCGCGCCACCTCTTTTGAGGGGATTAAGCAAATCTGGCCGAGAAGGTGGACAGGGATTAAACTGTTGCGGGCGCCGAATTGGTTTGGGACCAGGCGCCAGGTATATGAAATCAGCCGTTAACGTCGGAATGCTTCCGTCTGCCGAAACGACGTCATCGCGCAGGACGGCATTCGCCCTGTTTCGTTATGGCCTTGCGATTGTTTCGGTCACGCTCGCGCTCGGAATCGGGCTCTTGGCATGGCGCTGCAACATCCGTCATGTGGAATTCACTGTGTTCCTGTTCGCGATTGCAGTCACTGCCTGGTACGGCCGAACAGGAGCCGCAATGCTCGCAGTTTTGTTGGCGAGCTTGGCTTACGCGTACTTCTTTGCAGAACCGATCCACAGTTTTGCCGTTAACCGTGAAAATCTTCCGCACTATGTGCTTTTCGTGCTGTTCGCGTTACTCGTGGGCTGGTTTGGTGCCGTTCGTCGGAGGGTCGAAGAAATTCTGCGCGAACGCGCCAGCCTGCTCGACCTCACGCACGACACGGTGTTCGTGCGCGACATGGATGATGTGATCACCTACTGGAATCGCGGCGCCGAAGAGTTGTACGGCTGGACCAGCGAGGAGGCGCTCGGTCAAGTCACTCACCAACTCACGCGCACGATTTTTCCAGAGCCGCTCGATCAAATTAATGCAAAGCTCCTCCGCGCCGGGCGCTGGGAAGGTGAACTCATCCACACGAAGCGCGATGGCACGCAGGTGGTGGTGGCAACCCGCTGGTCGTTACAGCGCGATGAGCAAGGTCGCCCCAGCGCGATCCTGGAAACGAACAACGATGTTACCGAGCGCAAAGAAGCCGAGGAAGCTCTTCGCCGATCTCGCGACGAGTTGGAAATAAAAGTGAAGGGGCGCACTGCCGAGCTGAGTACAATCAACGAAGAGTTGCAGTTGGTGAACAAAGAGTTGGAGGCATTCGCCTATTCCGTTTCTCACGACTTGCGCGCGCCGGTTCGACATATTGCGGGGTTCACGGAGCTTTTGAAAAAACACTCTGAGCCACTTCTCGACGATAAAAACCGGCACTACATCAGCATGATTCTGGACTCCGCCAACCGGATGGGCGCCTTGGTGGACGATCTTTTGGCCTTCTCGCGGATCGGTCGGGCGGAAACGCAAACCACCACCGTGTATCTTGAGCAGCTCGTGAAAGAAGTCGTTAGCGAGATGGCGCCAGATACACAGGGCCGTAACATTGTCTGGCACATCGGCACCTTGCCGATCTGCTACGGCGATCCTTCGATGCTGCGGCTGGTCTTCGCGAACCTCGTTTCGAACGCGGTGAAATTCACTCAAACGCGCGAGCAGGCCGAGATTGAATTTGGTTCCTTAAACCACACACCCAACGAGGTGGTCGTGTTCGTGAAAGATAACGGCGTCGGTTTTGATATGAAGTATAAGAACAAGTTGTTTGGTGTTTTTCAACGCCTGCATTCGCAGGAGGCGATCGAGGGCACTGGTATCGGGCTCGCCACAGTTCAGCGAATTATCCAGCGGCACGGCGGCCGGGTCTGGGCGGAAGCCTCGGTCGATCACGGCGCCGTGTTTTATGTGGCGCTGCCTAAACCGGAAAACGTAAACGATGAGTGATCTAAGTGGTGGTCATTCGCCGATGATTTCGGCTCTCAAATACACAATCAGATATGTCCTGGCTGTTGTTAGCGTGGCGATCGCAGCCGGTCTCGGATTGTTGGCGGAGAGCTCCGGGATTCCACGAGGTCAGCTCTCCTTGTTCCTGCTGGCGTTCACGATAACTGTTTGGTACGCCGGAGTTGGACCGGGGATACTCAACTTCATCCTTGGGAGCACCGCCTTTAATTTTTTCTTCACGCCGCCTTTGTGGGCACTGGGTTTCACACATCAAGACCTGGCCAATTACACTGTTTTCCTCGTCTTTGCTCTGGTGATCGGTTGGTTTACCAGCATTCGAAAAGGAATGGAAGTCGACCTTCGATGTTCTCGCGACAAACTCGAAGCGGAGGCGAAACAGCGGGAGATGCTGAATGCGGAACTGGAGAGGCGTTCGCGCGAGCTCGAAGCTAGCAACAAAGAACTGGAAGCATTCGCCTATTCCGTCTCGCACGACCTGCGCGCCCCAGTTCGTCACATCACTGGCTTCACGGAGCTATTGCAGAAGCACGCGGACCCGGTCCTGGATGATACGAGCCGAAGACACATCGCAAAAGTCCTCGATTCATCCAAGCGCATGGGCAATTTGATTGACGATCTACTCGCGTTTTCCCGCATCAGCCGGGCAGAAAGGCAGAACGCGACAGTCGGATTACAGCAACTGGTAGAGCAAGTCGTAAATGATACCCAGCAGGAGACCGCAAAGAGAAATATCAAATGGCGCGTCGGAGCGCTGCCGACCTGCTACGGAGATCCGGCCATGCTCCGGCTCGTGTTTGTGAACCTGATTTCCAACGCGGTTAAATTCACGCGGAATCAACCGCGGGCAGACATCGAAATCGGTTGGTTAAACGGCAGGAAAAATGAGATAGTTGTGTTCGTGAAAGACAACGGAGTCGGTTTCGATATGAATTATAAGGATAAACTGTTCGGTGTTTTTCAGCGCCTGCATTCCCAGGAGGCGTTCGAAGGCACAGGTATTGGGCTCGCCACAGTCCAGCGCATTGTTTCTCGACACGGCGGTGAAGTATGGGCGGAGAGCTCAATCGATAACGGCGCTAGCTTTTTTGTGGCGCTGCCAAAACCGGAAAGGGTAAACGGATGAGTTGCTTGCTTGAGTAACACGAGGAGGTTTATGACTATGACAGCACCGATAACTCCGCTCCTCGCGTCGCTCGAACAACTTGGTCCACACGACCACTTTTGCTCGATATACGAGAGTCCTGAAGAACATTACGCCGTCGCTATTCCGTTCATGCGGATGGGCCTCGATCGTGGCGAAAAATGTATTTACATCGCCGACGACGGCACAATAGGCGACGTCCGCCAACGCATGCATTCGGAAGGAATCGACGTCGAGCGTGCGACCGCATCCAACGCCCTCGTCGTAGCAGGCAAAGAGGAAGCATATCTGAAGCACGGATCTTTTGACCCCGATTGGATGTTTACGTTCTGGAAGGAAGCCACCGACTCGGCGATGAGCGAAGGGTTCTCTGCGCTCCGCGTTACAGGCGAGACAGAATGGGTTGTAAGAGGGGGTCGTGGACTTGAACGCTGGATGGAATACGAAAGCAGGTTAACTCACGCGCTCTCGGAAAATAACTGTTCCGCGCTTTGCCAGTACAATCGACACTGTTTTCCGCCAGAACTGATTCTCGACGTCATCCGCACGCATCCCGTGGTCGTCTACCGCGGCACCGTTTGCCGAAATATGTACTTTGTGCCGGCTGACGAATTTCTGGGGACTGACGAAGCAGAGCGTGAGGTCGAGAGGCTCTTAACCAATATCCGGGAACGCGAGGACATAGAGCACGCGCTCCGAAAACAGCTCACCGAGCGCAAAAGAGCCGAAGAAGCTCTTCGCCGGTCTCACGACGAGTTGGAAACGAAAGTGAAGGAACGGACTGCCGAGCTGAGAAAAACAAACGACGACTTGCAGTCCCTTAACAAGGAGTTGGAGACATTCGCCTATTCCGTCTCTCACGACTTGCGCGCGCCGGTTCGCCATATCGCGGGATTCACGGAGTTTTTGCAAAAACATTCTGGCCCAGTTCTTGACGACAAAAGCCGGGAGCACATTGGGAAGATTCTGGACGCGGCCAACCGGATGGGCAGTCTGGTGGACGATCTTCTGGCCTTCTCGCGGCTTAGCCGGGCCGAAACGAAAACGATAACCATCGATCTCAACCAACTCGTGAAGGAAGTCGTTAGTCAGATTGCGCCCGATCTGCAAGACCGAAATATTGCCTGGCGCATCGGATGTTTACCAGAGTGCCGCGGCGATCCTTCGATGCTTCGCCTGGTCTTCGCGAACCTTGTTTCGAACGCGGTGAAATTCACTCGAACGCGCGAGCAGGCCGAAATAGGAATTGATTCGTTAAACCAACCGCCCGATGAGGTGGTCGTGTTCGTGAAAGATAACGGCGTAGGTTTTGATATGAAGTATAAGGATAAGCTGTTTGGTGTTTTCCAACGCCTGCATTCGCAACAAGCGTTCGAAGGCACCGGTATCGGTCTTGCCACGGTGCAGCGAATTATCCATCGACATAGCGGCCGGGTATGGGCGGAGGGTTCAGTCAATAGCGGCGCGACTTTTTATATTGCGCTGCCCAAAACCGGAAACGTGCAAACATGAACGGTCTAAAGCGGATTCTGTTGGTCGAAGACGACCCAAAGGACGTGGAACTTACTCTGACCGGACTGGGCGAGTACAACCTGGCGAACGAAGTCGTCGTCACGCGCGACGGCGAAGAAGCTCTGGATTATTTGTTTCGCCGGGGCACCCATCAGACGCGCCCCAATGGCAATCCTGCAGTGATGCTGCTTGACCTGAAATTACCGAAGGTCAACGGGTTTGAGGTTCTCGAGCAGGTCCGAGCTGATGAGCATCTGAAGATGATCCCGGTCGTGGTCCTTACATCTTCGCATGAAGAGCGCGACCTCGTAGCGAGCTATAAGTTAGGTGTAAATGCATATGTCGTGAAGCCCGTGGATTTCCATCAATTCGTCAACGCCGTCAAGGAATTGGGCGTGTTCTGGGCAGTTATTAATGAGCCGCCACCTGGAAGCGTGAAGAAAACCTAACGAAAGATGAATGCTCCGCTGCGGGTTCTGCACCTTGAAGACAATGTCAGGGACACAGAACTGACTCAGGCCACACTCGAAGCGGAAGGAATTCAAAGCGCACTGACAAGGGTCGAAGCGGAATCTGACTTCGTTGCCGCGCTGGAGCAAGGCGGCTTCGATGTGATTCTGGCGGATTACACTCTGCCGTCCTTCGATGGGCTGTCGGCGCTGAAGATCGCCCATGAGCGCTCGCCGGAAATACCATTCCTTTTCCTATCTGGAACATTAGGCGAAGACGTCGCGATTGAAGCACTCAAAGCGGGCGCGACGGATTACGTCTTGAAAACGCGACTGTCGCGACTTGGACCATCTCTCAAACGCGCTCTACGAGAGGCCGAGCGACAAATAGAACTGAACCGGGCAGAAGCAGCGGCCCGGAGAAGTGAGAAAGAACTTCGGGATTTGATCGCGACGATGCCGACGATGGCGTTTTCCACGCGCGGGGATGGATCAAGCGAATTTGTGACTCCCGGTTGGCGCGAATACTCAGGATTGTCGTCTGAGGCTACCGCGGACCCCGATTGGGAATCCACTGTTCACCCGGACGATCTCAATCTACACCGAAGCAAGTGGCAGGCGTCGCTGGCAAGCGGCAAACCATTTGAGAACGAAGTCCGGCATCGGAGCGCGCGGGGTGAATATCGTTGGTTTCTAATTCGTGCTGTGCCACTGCGCGATGAGCAGCGCCACATCTTGAAATGGTATGGGACCTTGACCGATATTGAAGATCGCAAACGCGCAGAAGCCCTGCTCGCCGGAGAGAAGCGCGTTCTGGAAATGGTCGCCAAAGGAGACGTACTCACGGATATACTCGACGGCCTCTGCCGGCTTGCGGAAGGACAAGCCAGCGACGTGCTCGCGTCCATCTTGTTGCTCGACGGCGATCGCCTGCGGCACGGCGGCGCACCCAGCCTTCCCAAGACTTACACGGATGCGATCGACGGCCTCGTCATCGGACCTTGCGCGGGTTCCTGCGGAACCGCGGCCTACCGTGGCGAGCAAGTGATCGTAGAGAATATAGCCACCGATCGGTTATGGGAGGATTATCGCGACGCAGCTTTACCGCATGGTCTGCGTGCCTGTTGGTCCACGCCAATCTTTTCTTCGCAAGGCAAAGTAATCGCAACTTTCGCGATGTATTATCGCGGGCCGCACACCCCGAGTCCGCGTGATCAAAAGATCATCGAACAGATCACTCACCTGGCCGGAATCGCAATCGAACGCAAGCTGACGCAGGACGACCTGGCGCGAAGCGAGCAGCTCGCCCGCGGCCACGTGGAGGTGATGATGCGCAGCCTCGACGTGCTGGCCACGGAGGCCGCGCCAGAGAAGTTCATCGCTGAAATGCTTCGAACGATTGGCCAGCGGCTGCGCGCCAGTAGTGTCATGCTTTGGTTGCGCAATCAGGAGGATGATATGCTGCGTCTGCACCTCACGATCGAAGGGGACCAACAACTCCCACCCGATCCCGACCATCCATACATCAAGGATCCGCGGGGATGGAAAAGGAGCCTTCAGTTTCAGGAGATGTTCTTTACCAAAGGTCCAGTCGTGTGCGACGACATCGAACATGACCCCCGCATCCTTGCAGAGTTCCGGGAATACCTGATGAAGCGAGGGCGCAGGAAGTTCCTGGCTATCCCCATGTTTGTGTTGGGAGAAGTGCGTGGGTTCATTGGTATTCATCATGTTGAAGGGGGCGCGTACCGCCCTGAGGAGATCGAGTTGGCCCAGGCACTGGCCCATCATGTGATGATGGCGGCCCACAGCGCCGAGTTGGGAGAACAGCTACGCCATGCCGCGGTGTTGAAAGAGCGGACTCGTATGGCGCGTGATATTCACGATACCCTCGCACAAGGGTTCACCGGCGTGATCGTCCAGCTGGACACATCGGTCGAAGCCCTGCGGGATGAGGAACCCGAAGAGGCGGCCAAGCACATCCGCCGCGCCCGTGAACTGGCGCGGGAAAGTCTGACCGAAGCGCGGCGTTCCGTGCACGCCCTTCGGCCGCAGGCGCTCGAGAAGGCCGGATTCGCCGACGCGCTCAAGGCGATCATTCAAGATACGGCGGCGGGTACTTCGCTTCACACTGATTTTCAACTCAAGGGCAAGCCGCGTGAGCTACAACCAGCTGTAGAAGAACACCTCCTCCATATCGGACAGGAAGCTTTAACTAACACACTAAAACACGCGCATGCGACCGAGTTCCAGGCACGCCTTTGTTTCGATTCCGTCGCAGTTCGTCTGGAGCTTCGCGATAACGGCGATGGGTTTGTTGTCAATGCCGCCAACGACGGAGGCTTTGGGTTGATTGGAATGAAGGAGCGCGCCGAGCAGATCGGCGCCAGGCTTGCAGTAACAAGTAAACCCACCAGAGGGACAAGGATCATTGCAGTCTCGCCGTATCCACAGCCCGTAAGAACATGAAAACATCAGATAAAAAGAACAAACCAACCAGCGCGAAGAAGAAGCGTATTCGTATTTTGATCGCAGACGACCATACCGTGGTTCGCGAAGGCTTAGTCTCGTTAGTTAAGCGCAAATCTGACATGGTCGTGCTCGCCGAAGCCAGCAACGGACGCGAAGCTGTCGATCTCTGGAAACAACATCACCCCGATGTCACGTTGCTCGATCTACGCATGCCGGAAATGGACGGCGTCAGCGCAATTAACAAAATCCGGGAACTTGATCCAAACGCGCACATCGTCGTCCTGACCACCTATGACGGCGACGAAGACATCTATCGCGCTATCAAAGCGGGTGCGAAGGCTTACCTGTTGAAGGACACGGCGCGGGACGCCCTGGTCGAATGCGTTCGCAAGGTGTACGCCGGTGAAACCTATCTGCCACCCCCGCTGGCCGCGAAGCTTGCTGAGCGCATCAGCGGCTCAGCACTGACGCCGCGTGAAATGGAAGTGCTGCAGCGCATGGCAGCCGGGAAGAGCAACAAGGAGATCGGCGGGGAGCTATTCATCAGTGAGGGGACGATCAAGAGCCACATCAAAGGTATCTTCACCAAATTGGATGTCGTCAGCAGGACCGAGGCAGTCGCGACGGCAACCCGCCGCGGTTTGATTCAGCTCTAGCCGAAACTGAATCGCGCGTTAAGCGCTGGCAGTTTCTCTATTCCACATAACCTGTGGCGCTGCCCAGGCGCCGCAATGAAAAGAGTGACTCGCGGTTCGGATCTTTGCCAACACGCCTTTTAGTCTCAACCCAGCGCATCGCCGAAGCAATTTTGATCGCTGATCCTAATCAAGCTGAAAGCGCGATTCATGACATTTTCCACTCCAAAAGAACGACGTCAGTTTGGCCCAATGCCAAGTCGGTACGTTGATTTCGCCTCATCCGAAAGAGGGAGTCGGCGCTAACTCGCCAGCCTAGCTGCCAAATCTATCGCATGCGCAGTAGCGAGTAATTCGCCCAAAGCCGTACCGTTTGCCCATGCGTGACACCAATTCTGTACCAATACCTTTGAGCAGCCCGAATGCTGGCGGCCAGCACGGGCTGCCGGAGCCGCCGGTGTCACGGCCCGAGCAGCGTCCCTCACTGGACGTGGCGGCTCCGCTCGCCCCTCCCCCTTCACACGATCGAATGTCGCGAGCGCCCACGAATCGAACGACCGCTTCTATCCCACGTCGTCGGCATCGCTGGGGACCAATGGTTGTTGGACTAATTTTGGTGCTCGCCGTGGTTGCTTTATATGCTTATTGGAAAGCAGCGAACAAAGACGCCAGCGCCAAGAGCACTGTGCCCGCGGTAATGATCAACACTGCCCTGGCGAAGACTGGCGATATTGGCGTGTACGTCGAAGCTCTCGGTACGGTTACAGCGCTCAATACTGTTTCACTGACAGCACAAGTTTCCGGACGAATCGCGAAGGTTGAATACCAGGAAGGCCAGTTCGTCCATGTTGGCGACCCGCTGGTGGACATCGATCCGGCTCCTTTTCAGGCGGCAGTGCTTCAAGCCGAGGGGCAACTAGCCCGCGATCAGGCCGTGCTCGAACTCGCTAATGTCAACCTCGTTCGAGAGACTGACTTGCTGAACAAGAAAGTGGTTTCCAAGCAGGAATACGACACACAAGTTGCCACCGTCCATCAATCTGAAGGCGCGGTAAAATTGGATCAGGGTAACCTGGACCAGGCGAAGGTAAATCTCGCTTGGTGTCATATCACTTCGCCCATCGACGGTCTCGTGGGCTTACGACTGGTCGACCCGGGCAACATCGTTCAAGCCAACGGCACCAACGCGTTGGTGATGATCACACAGCTACAGCCCATTACCGTCGAATTCAACGTGGCGGAGGACAATGTCCCGCAAATTGTTCCGCAAGTGCATAGCGGGAAACAGCTGACTGTTGATGCCTACGATCGCGCCAACCAGAAGAAGCTTGCCACCGGAACGCTGGAAGCTTTCAACAGCCAGATCGATCCCACCACCGGCACACTCAGGCTGCGAGCTACCTTCAAGAATGAGGATGACTCATTGTTTCCAAATCAATTCGTCAATGCGCGGCTGCTGATTGATACGCATAAAAATGTCACGCTGCTACCTAACAATGCGATTCAGCGTAACGACAACGGTTCATTCGTTTACTTGTTGCAGCCCAATCAAACCGTCACGCTGAAACCGATTACGGTCCGCACAACCGACGGCAATGTTTCGGAAGTGCAGGATCTGGAAGCAGGTGCAGTCGTCGCAGCGGACAGTTTTAATCGACTCAGTGATGGGGCGAAGGTGGCAATCCGTCCAGCCGCGACCGCCACAAAGCCAGTAATGGGTAGTAAGTAACATGAACCCATCGCGTCCATTTATTTTGCGGCCGGTAGCAACGTCACTTCTGATGGCGGCCCTCTTGTTATTGGGGACGATCACCTACAGGGAGCTCGGCATTTCTGCGCTGCCGGAGGTGGATTATCCGACTATCCAAGTGCAGACCTTCTATCCCGGGGCTAGCCCAGATGTAATAGCTTCCGCGATAACGGCGCCTTTGGAACGACAGCTCGGGGAAGTGCCGGGCTTGAATCAAATGACCTCCGTGAGTTCGGATGGAAGTTCAATCATTACCCTGCAGTTTGCGCTTAACCTGAATATCGACGTTGCCGAACAGCAGGTGCAGGCGGCTATCAATGCCGCACAGACCTTCCTGCCAGCTGATCTGCCGGCACCGCCAATCTACAGCAAATCCAATCCAGCTGACGCGCCAGTGATGACACTGGCTGTGACTTCGAAAACGTTGCCACTCGCCCGTGTAGAAGACCTGGCCGATACGCGACTCGCGCAGAAAATTTCACAGTTATCCGGTGTCGGGCTTGTCAGCATTAGCGGCGGGCATAAACCCGCGGTGCGCGTCCAAGCCAATCCAACAGCCTTATCGTCGTACGGAATTAATCTCGACGATCTTCGCACGACGTTGACGCTGGCAAGCATCAATCAGGCGAAAGGCAGTTTCGACGGACCGCATCAAGCCTATCAGATCAACGCGAACGACCAGTTACTCACGAGCAAGGATTACAGCTCGCTTGTCGTCGCCTTTAACAATGGCGCGCCAGTGGTGTTATCTGACGTGGCGCGAGTTGTTGACGATGTCGAGAACAATAAACTCGCCGCGTGGATGAACAAAACGCCAGCCATCATCGTGAACATTCAACGTCAACCCGGCGCGAACACGATTCAGGTTGTTGATCGGATCAAACGGCTCCTGCCGCAGCTTACGGCAACCTTGCCGGCAGGCATTGACCTCTCGGTTTTAACCGACCGAACAACCACGATCCGCGGATCGGTTCGGGACGTGCAGTTTTCACTCATGCTCACGATCGCGCTGGTGGTGATGGCGATCTTCTTATTCTTGCGAAACGTGCGGGCAACGATCATTCCGAGCGTGGCCGTGCCGTTGTCGCTGGTTGGCACATTTAGCGTCATGTATCTGCTCGGCTTCAGTCTCAACAATCTTAGCTTGATGGCGCTCACCATCTCGACCGGCTTCGTAGTCGATGACGCGATCGTGATGATCGAGAATATTTTCCGCTACCTGGAAGAAGGCGAAACCCCACTGAACGCCGCGCTGAAAGGCGCGAAGCAAATCGGGTTCACCATCATTTCGCTTACGGTGTCGTTGATCGCAGTGCTGATTCCGTTGCTCTTCATGGGTGACGTTGTGGGACGACTATTCCGTGAATTCGCCATCACACTAAGCGTGACCATCCTGCTCTCGGCGCTGATCTCGCTCACATTGACACCGATGATGTGCTCGCGCCTGCTCAGATCGGGGTTCGAGCAGAAACGGGGACGTTTCTACGAAGCGTCGGAGCGCGTCTTCAAACGCGTAATCGAGTTCTATGGGCGCACTCTGCAGTGGGTGTTGAAGCGACAGAAGGCAACGCTTCTCGTCACCGCCGCGACACTGGTGTTGACGCTGTTCCTGTACGTGATTGTGCCGAAAGGACTTTTCCCCGTGCAGGACACCGGAATTATCCAGGGCATCTCGCAAGCCGCGCAAAACATTTCCTTCACTGCGATGTCTGAGAAACAACAAGCTTTGGCGGCTGTGATTCTGAAAGACCCGGCGGTCGCGAGCCTATCATCATTCATCGGCGCCGATGGGATTAATACGACACTCAACAGCGGACGAATGCTGATCAATCTCAAGCCGCTCAGCGAACGAAAAATCAGCGCTTCGGACATAATCCGCCGTTTACAGCCGCAGTTGGAGAAAATCGAGGGCATCGCGCTTTACATGCAGCCCGTGCAAGACCTCACGGTTGAAGATCGTGTAAGTCGAACGCAGTTTCAGTACACCCTCGAGGACGCGAACGCCGACGAGCTAAACCTCTGGACTAACAAGCTAGTCGACAAACTTCGCAAATTGCCGGAGCTGGCGGATGTAGCCACTGATCAACAGACACTCGGCTCACAAGCGAAACTCGTAATCGATCGCGTAACCGCGTCTCGGCTGGGCATCACACCGCAAGGCATCGATAACGTTCTCTACGATGCCTTTGGCCAGCGGCAAATCGATACGTTGTTCACACAACTGAACCAATACCACTTGATTCTGGAGACGTTACCGGAGTTCCAAACGGATCCGGCGATGCTGAGCAACATTTACGTCAAAGCCAACAGTGGTCCCACAAGCAACAATGTCGCGACGAATGGCTTTAACATCAGCAGCAGTGCGACGACCAGCAGTAGCACGGCTACCAGCAGTAATACAACAACCAATAGCACGACAAGCAGCATTGGCACGACGAACAACAACGGAGCGGTGCCACTGAGCGCATTCACCCATTTCGAGTCCGGAACGGCGCCGCTAGCCATTAATCGTCAGGGGCAGTTTCCGTCCGTCACCATTTCCTTCAATCTGTCTCCCGGAGTAGCGCTTGGACAGGCGGTAAGCGCAGTTGAAAAGACGCAGAAGGAACTTCAGATGCCGCTGAGCGTGCAAGCATCCTTTCAGGGAAGCGCAGCTTCGTTTCAGGCATCCTTAAAGAACGAACCGTGGCTTATTCTCGCGGCGATTGTCGCCGTTTACATCGTGTTAGGCGTTCTCTATGAGAGCTACGTCCATCCGATCACAATTCTTTCGACGCTGCCGTCTGCAGGTGTCGGCGCGATTCTCGCATTGTTGCTCTGCCACAGCGAGCTAGGCGTGGTCGCACTGATCGGCATCATTTTGCTTATCGGCATCGTCAAAAAGAATGCAATCATGATGGTCGACTTCGCGCTCGAGGCGGAGCGTCATGAAGGCAAGAAGCCGCTCGACGCGATTTATCAAGCCTGCCTGCTCCGTTTTCGACCGATTATGATGACGACGTTCGCCGCGCTCTTCGGCGGATTGCCGCTGGCGCTCGGCAATGGCGTCGGCGCGGAGCTGCGTCGCCCACTCGGCATAACGATCGTCGGCGGACTACTCGTTAGTCAGGTGCTAACGCTTTACACAACACCAGTCGTCTATCTCTTTTTTGATCGCCTGTCCGCGAAATTTTCCCGCTCGCGTGCTACCGAAGGAAACGCAAGCGGCCTTGCCACGCCTGAACCGGCATGAACCCGCCTTCACAGAACGGACGGACGGGAGGCATTTCCGCGCCTTTCATTCGGCGGCCCATCGCGACGGCATTGCTTACCGCCGCGGTGGTGCTCGCGGGAATCGTTGCGTTTTTGCAACTGCCCACGGCGCCTTTGCCCCAAGTCGATTTTCCGACGATCAACGTCATGGCTCAACTTCCGGGTGGGACTCCGGATATCATGGCAAGCGCAGTTGCTGCGCCATTGGAGCGCCAATTTGCCCATATCGCCGGGGTTAACGAAATGACATCGGCGAGCTATTTCGGCACGACGACCATTACGCTGCAATTTGATTTGAACCGGAACATCGACGGCGCGGCGCGTGATGTACAGGCAGGGATCAATGCGGCGCGCGCAAATCTTCCATCATCCCTCCCGCAAAACCCGACCTGGCGCAAAGTCAATCCCGCGGATGCGCCCATTATGATTATCGCGCTCACATCCGCCATCTACAACCGTGGTCAACTTTACGACGCAGCATCGACAATCATTCAGCAGCGTCTGCTCCAAATCGAGGGAGTCGGTCAGGTGAACATCGGCGGCGGCGCGTTGCCGGGCGTGCGTGTGGAGATCAACCCAACGCAATTGAATAATACCGGGCTGAGTCTCGAAGATGTGCGGGTGGTGTTGGGTCAGCAAAACGCCAACACACCAAAGGGACAGCTCTCCAACCAGCGAACAACTGCCGACATCGCGGCTAACGACCAGTTATTCCAGGCGAAAGATTACGAGCCACTGATCGTCGCATATCGCAACGGCGCGCCGGTGAGGTTGTCGGACATCGCCAGCGTGCGCGATTCCGTCGAGAACATTCGCACAGCCGGCTACCTCGACGGAAAGCCGGCCATTCCATTGGTGATCTTTCGCCAGCCGGGTGCGAACATCATCCAGACTGTCGATCGTATCAGAGCGGCGTTACCTTCACTCAAGGCCTCGGTCCCATCTGCAATCAACATGGATGTCGTTCTCGATCGCACGACAACTATTCGCGCGTCAGTTAACGAGGTGGAGCGGACTCTTGTAATCGCGATCATGCTGGTCATTCTCGTTGTTTTTGTGTTTCTCCGCAACGGACGGGCAACATGGATCCCGGCAGTTGTAGTACCAACATCACTCATCGGCACCTTCGGCGTGATGTATCTGTTTGGTTACAGCCTCGACAACCTTTCGCTGATGGCGTTGACGATATCGACTGGCTTCGTGGTCGACGACGCGATCGTTGTTATCGAAAACATTTCGCGTCACCTCGAACAAGGAATGCGACCCATGCAAGCTGCGCTAAAAGGCGCACGCGAAGTCGGCTTCACTGTTTTGTCGATCAGCATTTCGTTAGTCGCAGTGTTTACGCCCATTCTGCTAATGGGCGGCATCGTTGGGCGATTATTCCGCGAGTTTGCGGTCACACTCTCAACTGCGATTCTCGTTTCGCTGATCATCTCACTAACTACAACGCCGATGATGTGCGCGCGTCTGCTTCGGCAAAAAATTGGTAGGGACGGCTCGCCGAGCCGTCCGAGCCGCGTTGTTCAGCTTAGCGAAAATTTTTTCGCCTGGATAGCTGGGTTTTACAAAAACACTTTGCAAGTTGTTCTGAGGCATCCGGCGATCACACTCGGCGTGTTGATCATGACAATCGCCGCGACCGGCTATCTCTTCGTCATTGTCCCGAAAGGATTTTTCCCGTTGCAGGATAACGGGACAATCTTCGGCGGCATGCAAGGCTCTCAGGACGCCTCGTTTCAAACGATGGAGCAGGCGGCATTGCGCGTCAGTGAGACAATCAAAAGCGATCCTGCAGTTGCGGATGTCGTCGCCTTCGTCGGCGGCAATGGCGCAACGAACAGCGGTTTCGTTTATGTCGCGCTCAAGCCATTGAACGAACGCAAAATCAGCTCCAGCGAAGTCATCAATCGTTTGCGACCGAAGCTCATCGCAGTTCCCGGCGCACTGACATTCCTGCAAGCCGGCCAGGACTTGCGCATCGGCGGTCGCCAGAGCAACGCGCAATATCAATACACGATTCAAAGTGAAAACCTGCAGGACCTCGTTAAATGGGGACCAACGGTCCTCGCTGAAGTGCGCAAGCTGCCCGGTTTCACTGATGTAAATAGCGACCAAATGAACGCTGGTTTACAAGCCTGGCTCACCTACGACCGTGCGACAGCTGCACGGCTGGGCATCTCGGCACAAACGATCGACGACACGCTTAACGACGCGTTCGGGCAACGGCAGGTGTCAACCATGTTTACTTCCCTCAATCAATACCACGTGGTGATGGAAGTTGATCCGAAATTCTTGCAGAACCCGAAAGCATTGGACCTGCTTTACGTGGGGCCGAGCGCTAGTTCAAACGTCATCCCATCGAGCGGAGCTCCCAGCGTACAACCCACGCCTGGATCTGTTCCTGGTGCTGTATCATCGAGCGCAGTTCCCACGTCTCAGGCTGTCCCCGCGGCGTTCGCGCCCACTCCCATTCCGTTTGTCAGTCCTACGCCGTCGAACCTGTCTGCCTTGTTGGCGAACCCTGCGCCGATCGCTCTTACGACACCATCAAGCATGGTTGCAAATTCTCAGCCGACGCCAGCGCCATTCGTCGCAGCTACATCATCAACTGCGGTTAGCCCACCCCCGGTGAGTTCGATACCGACGATAACTATTCCCCCTTTGACTACAGCTGTAAGTCCCCAGCTTATTCCTACACCAACGCCCATTGGTACACCAGCCAGCACAGTCGCCAGTTCCACTCCTGCATACAACATGACGGGCTCAACCTCAGGTGGAGCTTCTGGTTCCACCCCTGCTCCTACACCGGCGGCTGTTGTGCCGTTAAGCGCGATCGCCAGTTACCAGCCGACGACTGCGCCGATTGCTGTCAATCACCAGGGCCAGTTTCCGTCGGTCACAATTTCTTTCAATCTCGCCGGAGGCATGGCGCTGAGCGACGCCGTCACAAAGATTCAACAGATGCAGCAACGCATCCGGATGCCGAGCACCGTTCATGGAAGTTTTTCCGGTACCGCCCAGGCCTTTCAAACATCGCTGGCCGGCGAGCCATTCCTCATCCTCGCTGCGCTCGCGGCCGTTTACATCGTTCTCGGCATTCTTTATGAGAGCTACATTCATCCGATCACGATTCTTTCCACGTTGCCGTCGGCTGGCGTCGGCGCTCTGTTAGCTCTGATGTTATTCCACACTGATCTGAGCGTGATAGCAATGATCGGCCTGCTATTACTCATCGGCATTGTGAAGAAGAACGCGATTCTGATGGTGGACTTCGCCCTCGATGCGGAGCGCACCAAAGGCATGCCGCCACGCGAAGCCATTTATCAAGCATGCCTGTTGCGTTTCCGGCCAATCCTTATGACGACAACAGCAGCCCTTTTCGGTGCCTTGCCGTTAATCGTATCCAGTGGCATGGGCGCTGAACTGCGTCGCCCACTCGGAATCGCCATTGTGGGTGGGCTAATTTTCAGTCAGGCGCTCACGCTCTACACCACGCCGGTCGTTTACCTCTACTTTGATCGCTTGAGTATTTGGTGGGAGAAGCGGCGCGAACGAGCGGTGGTTGCGCCGTCCGCGTTCGGTTTGCCGAATGCGACGTAGGCCTTAGCGACTATCCCGCGCTGCGCGGCTCATTGTCGGTGAGAGGAACCTTGCCAGCATAGGCGAATCCCGCAGATGATTTGCGGTATGAAGCTCTGGACCTGGAAAGAAGAAAACCTTCCGTCGGTCGCACACGCTATCAGGACTGCAGTTGCGGCGACGCTCTCAGTGCTGCTCGCGCGGCTGGTAGGAATGCCAGAAGCGTACTGGGCTGTCATTGCCACGCTGGTGGTCATGCAATCACCGCTGAGCTCGACGGTACCTTTGGCGATCCAACGGATTGTCGCCAGCGCACTGGGCGCCTCGCTCGGGGCAATCGAATCAGCCTACTTCGGCGTCAACCTGGTTGCGTTCGCACTCACAATCTTTGTGCTCGGACTCATATCGATTGCATTTCGATTGGAAAGGGTCGGGTATAGCTACGCCGGCATGACGCTCGCGATCATCGTGCTTATTCCGCGTCCGGAGGCGCCATGGATTGCTGCAGCACACCGTTTCGCGGAGGTGTCCCTGGGAATTCTCGTTGCTCTTGCAGTCGTGGCTGTGTGGCGCGAAGAGCACCGGCTTTTCCAGGGCAC
>DASXMV010000033.1:0-5076 GCA_036495465.1 Candidatus Udaeobacter sp.
GATGTAACGGTCCACCTCGGTTTCGATCTCATGCTCCGGCAGCGCAGTGTAATCGCGCATGTACTTGAGCGCCTGGTCGCGCGTCCAACGTTTCGAGTGAACGCCAGTATCCACCACGATCCGTGTCGCGCGCCAGATCTGGTAACCGAGCATGCCGAAGCGCTCGTATGGCGTTTCGTACATTCCCATGTCCTGGCTCAGCTTTTCGCAATAAAGCGCCCAACCTTCGCCGTACGCAGAGATGTAATCGAATCGCCGAAAGTCCGGCTGGTTCTTGTGCTCGAGCGCGATCGGAATCTGGAATGCGTGCCCGGGCGCGGACTCGTGCAAAGTCAGCGCAGGCAGATTGTAGAGCGGTCGATGCGGCAGATCGTAAGTGTTCAGGAGATAAATGCCCGGACCGCCGCGGCCCGAAGTATAAAATGGAGCGAGATCGGCCGGGACCGGTTTGATGGTGAAACGCATCCGCGGCAGATAGCCAAAATATTGCGACGATTTGCCGTCGAAAACTTTCGCAATCCAGGCAGCGCGATTGAGCAGGTCCTGCGATGTCTTGGCGTAGAATTGCGGATCGTCACGCAAGAACTTCAGGAATGCCGGAAACTCGCCTTTAAACCCGGACTCGTGCATCGCGTCGACCATCTGCTGATGTAATTTTGCAACCTCCGCGAGGCCGGTCTGGTGAATTTCGTCGGGCGAAAGATCGAGCGTGACAAACTCGCGAATTTTCTGGCGATAATACGTTTTCCCGTCCGGCAGCTCTTCAGCTGCAAGCGTGGTGCGTGTTTTCGGGACGTATTCGTCTCGGAAGAACTTCAGCAGGTCCGCATAAGCCGGCTGCACAATCTCACGAATCACCTGTGCCGCTTCCGATTTGAGCTTCCCCTGATCGGATGGCTGAACTCCTACCATCGGTTCCCCAAATGGCGTGTAGAGCAGATTATCTTCGGGTTTGCCCTCCGCAATCGTGGCGATGGATTTGTCGCGTCCCTGCAAAGTGGCGCGTGGTGGTGTGAAACCGCGCGCAAGTCCCGCTTGCATGTTTGCGATTTGTTCGCGGAAATAGCGCGGGATGTCGCGCATCTGCGCGATCCAATTTTTGTAATCGGTCAGCGTCTTGAACGGTCGCCTTGCGGTTTCGCCCAGATCGCTCCAGAACGCAGAATCCGAGTTCGCCGGCATTTCGTAGTCACGGAATTTCTGGTCGGCGACGAAATTTTCGATTTCCGGGCGATAAACGTCGTAGTTGATCTGCTGTTCCGGCGACAGTTGCGCGCGCGGAACATCATCGAGCTTATGCAGCACGTCCTGCCAGTATTTCAGCCGCATCTCCTGAGCGGTCGGATCTACTCTTGGCAGGCGATCGGGAACCGGTTTTTCGACTCCTTCGATTCCGGGAAACTGCTCCAGTCGCCATTTCCATTCTTCTGTGTAGATGCCTCGCAATCGTTCATCTGCGGTTTGCGCGTTGGCAAGACATGGGACGCAACACAGCGCTGCCGCACACAGGAAGACGGCGGTTTTGAAACTCATTCGCTGCCCATGCTCACTCGCTCCTACGCTCGTCGTTTTACCTTCTATGTCGCTGATCCCCTCAGCTCTATTCATCATGTCGAACAGATAAAAAACTTCGCTCATTTGTTAGGATTTTGGCAGAGCTTTTCGAAACGCGGATCTTTGCGCAACGGATCCCAGAGCGGATTGAATTTTAGATCCGCAACTGTGATTCCGGCAGGAATTTCGAGGAGATGAGGCAATGCTGAGATGGCCGAATCGATATCGCCGAAGCGAGCCTGGATCTGCGCAAGCACCGCTTCATTTTGCGGCTGATTGACCGCATCGCCGTCATAATCTTTCACGGCTTGCGCGGCTTGCTGCAAAGCTTTCTCTTTTTCTCCAAGACCAGCGTAAGCCTGAGCGAGTGTACTTGGTGAATTGTTTGCATCGGGTTGCACAACGGTGTCGGGTGTTGGCTTGATCTCGCGCACTGCGCGTTCGAACATCTGTTGCGCTGCCTCATGCTGGCCTAACCACTCGTTGCATTGTCCGGCTTGCACTACGAATTGCTGTGCGAACGAATCAAGGGGTTGATTCTGCGGAAGCGAATTTATTTT
Source organism: Candidatus Udaeobacter sp. (assembly GCA_036495465.1). GTDB lineage: Bacteria > Verrucomicrobiota > Verrucomicrobiia > Chthoniobacterales > UBA10450 > Udaeobacter. The sequence continues at coordinate 2,115 of DASXMV010000033.1, forward strand.
CCGCTCGACGATATTGATCGCGTCATTGAAGCGGCGTTCATACATAGCCTGGGTAACGCGGGCGGCGATAACCCAATCATCCAGCACGTCATCCGGAACGAACGCAAGCTCCTGATGCGCCTCATCGATCCGGCCCGCAGCCTGCAACACCGCCGCCTTGTTGGCGTGCTCACCTGCGCCTTGGGGTGCCACTTGCAAAGCACGATCAATGCTGGCCAGCGCGTCGTCGAACCGTCGCAAATAAAGATAAAACTCGTTGCCGACCGATCTCAGTAACTGGACATCGAGTGGATCGAGTTCGATCGCTTTTTTGTAGCTCGTTTCGGCTTCCTGCCATCGACCAAGCCGCCGCAGAACAAATCCGCGATACTCATATACCAGCGCGCTGTTAGGCAGTCGTTTTCGCGCCTCCTCATAGGCCGCGAACGCGCTGTTAAAGTCACGAAGAATGCGATAGCGATACGAACCCTGTGCGATCCACGATTCACCGGCATCGGGGGCAAGCGCCATGGCACGATCAGCCGCCTGCTTGACGGAATCGGCCGTATAGGTGTTCGGATCTATCCTATTGAAGTTGAGAAAGCTGCGCAGAATTGCCATTCGCGCCCAGGCGAGGGCAAAATTCGGATCCAGTTCCACGGCACGCTGGTAATTGCGATTGGCCTGAACATACGCGTCGTAGCTGTAATTGTTATGCTCAATCGTCAGACCGCGAAGATAAGCGTCGTAGGCGGCGGCGTTTTGTGTTGGTTTCTCGGCCACGGCTTTCTGTTCCGCTCCGGAAAGCTTCGCATTCAATTGATCGGCAATGGCGCTTGCAACTTCGCCTTCAACGCCAAACACATCGTCGAGTTTGCGATTGTAACTTTCTGCCCAGAGATGCTCGTCTGTTGCAGCGCGGATCAGCTGCACATTGACGTGCACCGCATTGGCGATTTTTTGCACGCTGCCCTCGAGCAGGTTCGCTACACCCAGTTCCTGGCTGACCTCACGCAAGTTGTCAGGCGCACTTTTGTATTTCTGCGTAGACGTGCGGGAGATGACCTTGAGCGCAGCAATTTTTGAGAGCCGGGTCAAAATTTCATCCTGAATGCCATCGGTAAAGTAAGCATTGGATTTGTCGTCGCTCAGGTTCTGAAACGGCAGGACCGCGACGCTTTTTTCTGAGACCGGCGACACAGGTCCGGCGCGTCGGGTCATTTTTTGGAAAGCGGTTGTCCTTGCCAGAAACAGGCCGGTCCCGCCTATGACGATCAGAGCACCGATCACGACTGCTGCGATTGCATAGCGGCGTCGGTTCGTTACGGCAGCCGCAGTTGTCCCTGTAATCGCTTTCTTGCCGAATTTTGTAGGAACCGCAGGGTTGCCGATTTCGTCGTTGTAGAAATTTACCACTCGGACCCGTTCGCCATGTTTCGCTTCGCATTCGCCGAGATCATGCAGATACGGGTGCCACTGGTCGTACTGCTCCAGGTCTTCAGCGGCGTGTTTCGAAACCAGAATGTGACCGGCGTCACCGCAATCCATGATGCGCTGGGCGATGTTGATGCCCGCGCCCGCAACGTTCGCCTGCTCGTTCAAGTCGGTGACTTCGTTGACCGGGCCACTGTGAATACCCATGCGGACACGGATCTCGGGATGACTATTTAGCGCTTTGGCTATTTCCTCAGCGCAAAGCACAGGTGCCTCCGGATTGTTGCGGAAAGCGAGCGCGCCGCCGTCCCCGGTCGGCAATCGCAGCAGTTTTCCTTCGGCTTCAGCGGTGCGGTATTGCTCCGTCCCACGCACGATTTCGCGCAATTTCTCTACCTGAGCGCTTTGTTCGTTCGTGCGTAATTTGGAATAGCCCACGATGTCGATGAAAAGGACGTGGGCGATCGTCAGCCGAAGTCTCGATTTCTGTTCGTCCGCCATCGGGGCATGAATTTAGGCGGTTCCCGCAAGACGCTCTATATTAAATTTCAACCATGGAGAGTGACGCATCACCGGCACCGGACGACGTCATTTTTGGCGAGATCCAGGTTTTGCTCGCTGAAAAACGAACTGCGCTGGCTTCGCTGCGGACCGGTATCGCCGTGTTCGCGTTGCCTCTGTCCGTCCTCAGCGCGCTGATCGCTACGTCGCGCTATTACAGCCTGGACAAAGTGTTGCCTCTCCTGCTCCCGCTGATGCTCCTGAACCTCGGTCTGGTTATACTCGGCACCTGGCTGGTGTTCCGTTCGATCCGAAAGATTCACCATTATGAACACCGAATCCGCGAACTCAGCGCGAAGTATCGGGCGATCGCGCAATTCATCGAATAGCGCCATGCGCGACGAAGCGGCTAACGAATCCTGGGCCGGCCTGCAATCGAGCAGTTGAAAAAAGGGAAGCTCGGCTTTAGCAGTTACTTTAATCTTCTGCCTAACGAAGGAAGCAATTATGGCCCATAAGTGTAATGCACCTGGATGTGGATTCCCTCTTCCGGAAAAATATCCGTTGGACAAATGTCCATGGCACCTCGCGCCGGGCAAGGGACCGGTCAAGATCGCTGCTGCACTGACAATTGCTGCCGCCGGGTTCGGCGGTGGTTTTGCTTATAAGAAGTTCAAAAAGTACCTGGACGAAAGAAAGCATCGTAAGCAACGCGAGGAATCAAAGAAGGCGCGGAAAGAACAGAAGCCCAAATCGCCTGTTCGTAAACGCACCGCTCAAAAGCGACCGCGGAAAAAAGCAGCGATCAAAGCGAAGAATTCGGATTCAGCCTGATCACGCCGGGACGCCCGCGAATCGCTGTGCCGACTGCGAAGTTCGAATGAATCGGACCATTAGCAACATCTGCAACGAACTGCGGATCCGGTGGCTTAAAATCTCTTTGATAATTGCGATTGCGACTGTCTCACTGGCTGCGTCGGGGCAATCGGTATCACCTGGCAGCGGCACGACAAACGCTTCCGAGTCTGTGCTCGCTCGCGGCGCAATC
>DASXMV010000034.1:0-10802 GCA_036495465.1 Candidatus Udaeobacter sp.
GGGAGCGGAACGCGTCGCGATCTTTGAAACGGGCAGGATTTTCGAACCGCCGGACGGCGCAGAAAAGAAACGGGTGGCTCTTCTCCTTTGGGGTAAGGTTGGAAGTGAAGTCCATTGGCGGAACGAAAAACGCCGTGTCGATTTCTTCGACCTGAAAGGCGCGATTGGACTGGCAAGAAGTGGTTTATCTTTTCGTCGCGGTCAGCATCCTAATTTTGCGCTCGCTGTAGAAATCACAGCGGCTGACCAAGTGGTTGGTCTCGCCGGACAGCTAACGAATTCGCTAGCCTCAACAATCGACGCACCTGGCACCGTCTTTGTTGCCGAAATATCGCTGGATTTCCCGACTAGCGGTTTGGGATCGCGAGCAACTTTCCGCGAGCTTGGGAAATTTCCGGCTATATCGCGCGATATTGCGATGATCGTTGCGGAGGATGTAACCCACGAAAAACTACGGGAAGTAATTTTTCATCCGCCGGAACCATTGTTAGAACGAGTTGAATTTTTTGATCTTTTCGCCGGCGCTGAAATTGGTGAAGGCAAAAAGTCAGTCGCATATCGATTGACATACCGCGACCGAAGTCGCACACTGACAAACGAGGAAGTGAGTGCAGCGCATGCGAAAATTCGCGAGCGATTGCGGAGCGACCTCGGCGCAGAATTGCGAGAATAGTTCTTTGATAGATTGAGAGTCGTTTGTTGAGGGTTGGGAAGAAAACCAGTGCTTTTCGCTCAACTCTCAACCAGCGGCTCTCATCAGTCGCAGGCGGTTTCGCGCTTTACCCTGCGATGTTCGAGATTACAGGTGGGATTCCCGAACCGATATTTGGTGAACCTGAGGAGGCTGAGTCGCTCGGAGAAAATGGCACGCCTTTATTGGAAGTCAGACGCTGCGGCGACGGTCATCCGCCCGTTACGAAAAGGGAACGGGAGATCCGCCTAAACGGCATCAGCGGGGTAATATTTTAAAAACCCGGATCGAGATTTTTCGATCCGGGTTTTTTGTTGGTGCGTTAAAGCGCCGATGACTCAAGGCGTAATCTAACGGTTCACTCGCCGTTTAGCAGTTCAAGGTTTGATTATTTCCAACCAATTTGAAAATTCCGCCTCACGATCCACAGTGCGCGGTGACATGCGCGCACTCTTAGCCCTCGAAGACGGACGATATTTCGAAGGCGAGTCATTTGGCGTGACCGGCACTCGTGTAGGCGAAGTCTGTTTCAACACGGCAATGACGGGTTATCAGGAGGTGTTGACCGATCCCTCTTACCGAGGACAGATCGTGGCAATGACGTATCCGTTGATCGGCAACTACGGAACTAATTCCCTCGATGAGGAAAGCCGGTCGCCGCATGTTCGCGGCTTTGTGATCGAAGAGCTGACCGAAACTCCAAGCAATTGGCGCTCCGAAATGTCGCTCGATGAATATTTGAAGAAATGGAACATTCCCGGCGCTCAGGGAATCGATACTCGCGCACTGACCCGGCACCTGCGCACGCGCGGCGCAATGAAGGCTTGTTTAACTACGGAAGAGATGTCGCCGGAGGAAGCGACGCAGGAAGCTATCAAGGGCGAGGGCGTCATGGGCATGGATTACGTTCGCGAAGTTTCAGCGCGCAAAATTTATCAATGGGACCCAGAGGACAAGTTGAGTGAACCATGGTCAGTCGGATCCAATAACGGTGGAATCAAACCCAAGCTTGCGCCGATCCGATTTCGCATCGTGGCGTACGACTACGGTATCAAAGAAAATATTCTACGGCTTCTTCGGCAGAAAGGTTTTGGTGTGACGGTTGTACCTGCAAGTACACCCGCCGAAGAAGTGTTAGCATTAAATCCTGACGGCGTTTTTCTCTCCAACGGTCCGGGCGATCCCGCGGCTCTTCATTACGCGCACAAGGCAACACGTGATCTCATGGACAAAAAACCGATCTTCGGAATTTGCCTTGGCCATCAAATCTTGGGATTCGCATTCGGCGGATCGACATACAAATTGAAATTTGGGCATCACGGTGCGAACCAACCCGTCAAAGATTTGACCAGCGGCAAAGTTGCGATCACCGCGCAAAATCATGGGTTTGCAGTCGATCCCGGATCGCTGCCTTCAAACGTTGAGGTGACGCATATAAATTTAAACGACGGCACCGTGGAAGGAATGCGGCACAAAGAACTGCCGATCTTCAGTGTGCAATACCATCCCGAAGCGGCGCCCGGACCACACGACGCTTCATACTTTTTCGATCAATTCGCCGATCTGATCGAGAAACAGTAAAACGCGCGCCGAGGTTGTCCGTTCGATTTACCGTCCACCGTTGACCATCTCGCTGAGAAGCCGACATTTCTTTCATGTTTAATTCAAATCCTAATAAACCAACTGTCATGAAAGTTGTAGTCACCGCGACCTTCATCGCAGCTCTGGCGTGCGCGCCGTTGGCGATGGCGCAGGAACACCAACACGCCAGCGACACAACCGCTTCAAAGGAAGTCACCGGCGAAGTTGTCGACATGATGTGCTACGTCGATCATAACGCGGTCGGCGAAAAACACGGTCAATCCTGTGGCGCCATGTGCATTAAAAATGGTGGGCCAGTCGGTATTGTCAGCGACGGCAAAGCGTTCCTGGTGGTCGGTGAGCACAAGCCAATTAACGATGAGCTTGCCGAATACTGTGGCAAAAGCGTTACGTTGAAAGGCAAGCTCGCGGAACGCGGCGGGATCGCCATGATTGAGAATGCGGAGATCGTCAAGAAGTGACGGGCACCTGGTCCCTCGTCATCTGAGCGAAGTCGGGTCGACGGATTCCGCGCAACCAAGCCCGGCGAAGGGGCTCTCTCGACTTGCCCGGATAATAGCGCTTCATTTGTAATAGGGCCGCAACGATGGCCGCAGTTTTCCGACTTTTAACGCCGTCTCAACTTGTAAGTCAGAAATCGGCGTGTCCGCAAACTTGCGAATTGCACCTCCTTCAAGAGCCGCGATCGGCAATCCACCTGAGAACAAAATGCGATTCGCAGTGAGTGCGGGGATTCGCGGCCCCGGCGTCAGAATGCCTTGCAGGTTTAGCGGATCGGCGGCACTCAACGCGATCGGCTCACCATTTACCCACGCCTTACGTATGGAGCGCAATAGCCCGATAGCTTCAGGTAATGCAAATTGTTCGCCGCTGATCCCTCCGACAAAATAGCCGCCGCGAATCTCGCCGCGTGCTTCCCATCGACGATAAACTCGCCCCAGTTCGTACCAGGTTACTGGGAAACTCTCGCGTTCGAGCAGACGTCGAAAAACGACCCCATACCGATGCAGGAACACTCGAGCAAATTTTTCAACAGCTGCTTCACGCTCGGCGCTTCCCGCGCCATTGGCAGAAGTTGGCGACGCGACTTCCGTTCTCAGCAACGACCAACGTCCTGCAAACTCAATGCTGGCGAGATTTGTTTTGCGACGTCGCCTTCCGATGTCCCGCCCAAATGTCGGTCGCTTATTCGAAGGTACCAGAAGAGCTCGCAATCCATCGAAACTATCAGCAGTCACTAGACCGAGAGCGGCCAGTTGCGACAAGGCTTCTTCGACTTGCGAAGGCAGCAGCCCGCTGCGGTGGACAAGCTCGGTGAAAAAAAGCGCTCCGCCATTAGCGAGCGTCTCGAATAGAGTTTGAGCGCCCGCAGACAGTTCTACAGTCAGACTGGGGTGAGTGAGGACCAACCAGTGCCTAAGGTTCTCCCGTCGATACAACGCGACAGGGCTGGTCCGTAGCGGGGCACTTGTGCGTCCGTTTGGATTTTGTGGCGCGCTCAAACGACCCCAACCAATTTGGCCGGAAAAACAAAGGCGATCGAGCCATTCAGGATCGTAATCAGCAATTCGCGTGGCAAGAACCGCGGATTCCCACGCAGCCAACGGTAGCTCGCAGCCGTCCAGTTGTTCGAGAACCGATTGCAAACCTTCCAGGCCTTCGACGCGATGCTCCGGATCGGCACGCTGCCAGGCAAAAAGAAAGCGATAGAAATCCTGCGGTGAGACCGGCTGAATTTCCGCGCGTAATCGATCGATCGTCAGTCGATGAATCCGTGCCAGCAACCGCCGATCACACCACTCCTGCTCCGCTGCGTGCGGACGAAACTTGCCGCGCAGCACAAAACCTTCCGCTTCGAGCGCCATCAACGCCACGTCAATTTCTGATCCTGGCAATATCAATATATCTGACAGCTCACGAACGGTGATCGGTCCACAAACTTCAATCCGTCCGCGAAGCAGTTCGCGAATGGCGTTTGCACGTTCCCACTTTTTTCCGCGCATCAGGTCAGGAATGATCAATTCAGGCTCAACCCGCGCGCCGGGATAGATCTCCTGAATCATTGAAAGCCGTTCAGCAGCAGCCCAAAAAGTTTCTGCGGCGAATCGGACTTTCGTTGCTCGATTGGAGGCAATAAGTTCCTTTAACAAATGCTCAGCGGACGCGCCGTTTCCGTCATGACGCGTGGAAACTGCGACTTCTTCCTTTGTCATTACGCCGAGCAGCATTAATGCGTCGTGCAGTTCATCCGGTGTCGTTGCTTCGGGCCACGCTTCCTTTTGGACTTTCTCGATCGCTGCCGCATCGAGGACGCCTAACCCATCGCTGCTCCGGTTGCCGCCGGAATCGGACGCGCGACGCGTGTAAACCGCCTGGGTGCGACGTTCCTCCAAAGGCGCGTTATCCAGAAATGCATATGGCCGTGCATTGAGAATCTCAGAGGCAAGCGACGATGGTTCCGGTAGATCACGCGCAACGCAACGGATCTGGCCGTGTTCGATTCTGCGCAATACTTCTTCCAGTCCGTCGATGTCCATTGCTTCGGTCAAACAATCGCCGACGGTCTGCTTCACCAGCGGATGATCCGGAATTTCGCGGTCACCCACGATATGCTCGAGACAGGCGAGCTGATCCGGAAAAACTGCCGCCAAAAGATTCTCGGACTCCATCCGTTGTAATGGCGCGGCGATTTTCGCGCCACCACGAAAACGAGGAACCGCAAGCGAACGCGTCACATTCCAGCGCCAGCGAATAGTGAACATGGGCGCGTCAAGTAACGCCTGAACGAGCAGGTCGCGCACAGTTTTGGAATTCAGATAACGAAAAACTTCTTCCAGCGAAAACGAATGTTGCGTGCCCAGTGAAATCACGATCGTGTCGTCGGTAGCCGCCGCTTGCAGTTCAAAATTGAACGAACGGCAGAAACGCTTTCGCAATGCCAGACCCCACGCGCGATTGATCCGATTGCCGAACGGCGAGTGAAGCACAAGTTGCATCCCGCCTGATTCGTCAAAGAAGCGTTCCATCACCAGAGTTTGCTGGGAAGGAATTGCGCCTAGCGACCGATAAGCGTCAGCAAAATAGTCGGCGATTTGTTCCGCAGCCTGAACTGGTAACTGCAATTCACGGGTCAGCCAATCAGCTGGATTTTTTCCACTGGCAAGTTTCTCCTCGATTTCTATTCGCAAATCAGAAACAGCGCCCGACAACTCCGCTGTGCGCGCGGGAGCTTCACCCAGCCAGAATGGGATACCGGGCGGCTGGCCTTTTGCGTCTTCAACACGAACAACGCCGGAGTTGACTCGCAGAATTCGCCACGAAGCATTGCCCAGCTGAAAAATATCGCCAGCCAAACTTTCAACGGCGAAATCTTCGTTGACTGTGCCAACAAACGTCTCCGATGGATCGAGAATCACGCGATAATCAGCGTTGTCCGGGATTGCACCACCAGACGTGAGCGCAACGAGACGCGCACCCCGGCGTCCACGTAAACGATGATTGACTGCATCATGATGAATCAACGCGGAGCGTCGGCCGCGCTTGGTGCTGAAACCTTCGGCGAGCATTTTCACTACGCTGTCGAATTCTTCGCGAGTGAGGTTGCGATATGGCCAGGATGAACGGACAAGCCTGAAGAATTCATTTTCGTCCCAATCTTCAGCGGCAGCCGCGGCGACAATTTGCTGCGCCAGAACATCAAGCGGCTTTTCAGGAATATTCAAGCGATCAAGCTCGCCGCGATGGACACAACGCAGTAATGCCGCGCATTCGACCAGCTCATCACGGCTCAGAGGAAAGATGCGCCCCTTCGGCAATCCTCCTCGCTTGTGCTCGGCCCGCCCGACACGTTGCAGGAGACTGGCGATGGATCGCGTAGTGCCGAGTTGGCAAACGAGATCAACCGAACCGATATCGATGCCTAACTCCAGGGAAGCCGTGGCGACGAGCGCTTTCAGGTCGCCTCGTTTCAATCGATCTTCCGCTTCCAGGCGCAGTTTCGCAGAAAGACTTCCGTGGTGAGACGTCACTGCATCTGCACCGAGCAATTCGCTCAAATGGTGCGTGACGCGTTCGGCCATGCGACGCGTATTCACGAACACCAAAGTGGTCCTGTGTGCCTGAATCAACTCCGCCAATCGACGGTATATCTCCTCCCAAACCTCATTCGACATCACCGCCTCAAGCGGCGACTTCGGAAGTTCGATCGCCAGATCCAATTCGCGGCGATGACCAATGTCGATGATTTCACAATCCGGACGCCCGGACTCGTCAACCGCGTGCGTTCCCACCAGAAAACGCGCAACTTCTTCGATTGGCTTCTGAGTGGCAGACAAACCGATTCGTTGAAGCCTTCCCGCGCAGGCTGATTTCGTTAGCGCCGCCAAACGTTCGACACTGAGAGCGAGATGCGCGCCGCGTCTGTCATCCACCACAGCATGGATCTCGTCCATAATGAGCGTTCGTGCCGTGCTCAACATGCGACGGCCCGATTCGGAAGTGAGCAGCAGATAAAGAGATTCGGGCGTAGTAACCAGAATGTGCGGAGGGGTTTTGATTAGCGCCCGGCGTTGCGCCGCTGTTGTATCGCCAGTGCGAACTTCGGCGCGCACATCAATGTCCTGACTTTCGGTTTTTTGCAGCAATGCGCGAATACCAGCAAGCGGCTCCTGTAAATTTTTCCGGATATCATTACTCAACGCTTTGAGCGGCGACACATAAACGACCTGCGTTTCATCGGGCAAATCACCCTCTATGCCTTTACGGAACAGCGCGTCGAGGGAAGCAAGAAACGCGGCCAAGGTCTTGCCGGAGCCCGTTGGCGCAGAAATAAGCGCATGACGGCCGGATTGGATTGCCGGCCAACCACGAAGTTGGGGTTCCGTCGGTGATCCGAACGTTTCGTCGAACCACCGCGTTACCGCAGGATGAAAGCGATAAACGTGCATCAAGGTAAGAGCAGGACCGTTAATTTAAGCCCCAATGCGACAAAGAAAAGTTCTCGCGCGAAATCTGACGGTAGATCGATTCGATCTTTTACGGAATGCGCGATCGCGGAGTCAAGTATTCGCCCTTAGCGCCACTACTTCTCGCAGCATGCGCAAACTATCTTTGAAAAACTGAACTTTACTCCCTTCAGCGTGGTTCCAGCGCACCGGAACTTCACGTATTCTTAATCCAGCGTGTTGAGCGCGGTAAAGCAGTTCGACATCGAAGGCGAAGCCATCAATGCAAGCGGCTTCAAGAATTGGGCGGCAAACTTCGAGGCGAAACGCTTTAAAGCCGCATTGGGTGTCCCAGAATGGCAGACCAGTCGCGATATGCACCAGTAAGTTGAACGCCCGTCCTGCCTGCTCGCGTCTCCACGGCTGATGGACGCCGATCAAACCGCGATCCAGCGCCCGGGACCCAAATGCAATGTCCACCTCACCCCTGGCAATCGGCTCGACCAATTTCGGGGTCTCTCCGAGAGGAGTGGAAAGATCAGCGTCAGAAAAAAGACCAATCGGTTTTCGCGCGGCGAGCAGTCCGGAACGAACGGCCGCACCTTTACCCCGATTTGGAAAATCTTCCAGCAAGCGTGTCTCAACCCCGGCGTCTTTTAATTGTTCGCGGGCGATTGCGGCAGTCGCGTCCGTCGATCCGTCATTCACAACGATCAATTCGCTCTGCGGCGCGTGGGTAGTGAGATAATCAATCGCCAGACGCAGGCTCTCTCCGATTCGCGACGCTTCGTTGAAACAGGGAATTACTAAGGAAAAAGGTGGAAGCATGGGCCTGTTTGTTAATCGGTTGAAGCGTTGAACCGCTGGCGCGGACCCGTTTCAAGCCTCTTAGCGCTTCAACGCTTTAACACTTCAATGATAGAATTCGATCACAAACTTACCTTTGAGATCGACGTAACCGCGATACATACCGGAAGTGTTGAAAGGCAAAGCAAGATTTCCCTGGCGATCGATGGCGATCAGTCCACCCGCCCCTCCAAGCTTCGCAACCTTGTCCAAGGCAGTTTGTGCAGCTTCCTTGAGAGACATCCCCCGATACTCCATTAAAGCCGCAACGTCGCGTCCGACTGTTGCCCGGATGAAATATTCGCCGTCGCCGGTCGCGGAAATCGCGCAGGTTGCATTATTGGCGTAAGTGCCTGCACCGATAACAGGGGAATCGCCGACTCGGCCTGGTCTTTTGTTTGTCGTGCCGCCGGTCGAAGTCGCTGCCGCGAGATTCCCGTTTTGATCCAGCGCCACTGCGCCAACCGTGCCGTGGCGATCTTGGTCAGTGATCAGAAACTTCTCGCCTGCACTACTTGTGCGATTCTTTTCCGCGGTTTTGATTTTCTGCAGAGCATCCCAGCGCTCCTGTGTAAAAAAATATTTTTGGTCTACCAGTTCGACCCCATTTTCCTTGGCAAATGCTTCAGCGCCTTCGCTATCCATCATGACGTGTCCGGATTTTTCCATCACTAACCTGGCAAAGCTGATGGGATTTTTGACGTGCTTTAAGGAAGCGACCGCGCCTGCAGCGAGGGTTTTGCCGTCCATGATCGCTGCGTCCAACTCGTTCGTGCCAGCGCTTGTAAACACCGAACCTTTGCCAGCGTTAAAATGAGGATCGTCTTCCAGCACGCGTACCGCCGCTTCCGTTGCGTCGATACTTGAGCCGCCGCGCTTGAGAATTTCCCAACCGGCTATCAGTGCATTTTCCAGTCCGGCGCGATATTCTCGTTCTCGGTCCGGCGTCATTTTGCTTCGCTCGATTGTCCCGGCGCCGCCGTGGATTGCGAGTCCGATTTTTCTTGTTTCCATGTTTAGCTGATTCTCAAGATTTTTCTGCAATAAAGGGTGGAGAGACTGGCCCGGTTGCTGCTCGGGTGTTGCGAAAGATTTTGGGACTGCACTAAAGAGCATCAGACCAAAGAAGCAATTAAGTCAGAGAGCGCCCGCAAATTTCATCGAGTAAATCTAATGGCTTGCCCGCAAAGTTGTCGAAGGGTTTCAGACCACGTGCTAAGGGCTAAGGGATAACTCCCAGCCAATTTAGTTCTTTTCCCAGTAGCGAAGTAGGGCAACTTCTCAACCATGGCGAACACTGAACCGCCACCAGTTGTAATTGCCGAGGGGATCGGCCATGTCACGCGTTTATTTCTTCGTGAGGTAGGCAGCGTGTTCTGGCTGATCGTGAACACGTTCGAAGAAACGTTCGAGCGGATTCAGCATGGTCGGCGCCCATTTCATGCCGCCAGTTTCTTCCGCCACACGGAGCGTGCCGGGGTCGATTCGGTGCCTCTTGTAGGCCTGGTCTCGTTTTTTCTTGGACTGACCATGGCTTTATTGACTGGCTACCAGTTGCAACGTTTTGGAACAGAACGGCTGATTCCCGGTCTGGTTGCAATTGCTTTTACACGCGAGCTTGGGCCCTTGCTGACCGGCATCATGCTCGCGGCGCGCATCGGAGCAGCGTTTACAGCGGAGCTGGGCACCATGCAGGTCTCTGAAGAAGTGGAGGCGATCGAGGCCATGGGCATCGGACCGTTGCGCTTTCTTGTCGCGCCACGAATGCTAGCCCTAATCTTTCTGATGCCATGTCTCTCCACGGTTTCGAATCTCGCGGCCATATTTGCCACCAGCCTGGTCAGCAAAGCCTATTTCAGCATCGCATTTCCGTATTTTCTCGATCTTGTGAAAGATTCATTGCTGATCCGCGACATCATCACTGGTGTTTTGAAGAGCTTTCTGTTCGGTCTGCTGATCGCCGCGATCGCCTGCTACCGGGGACTTACAGTGAAGGGTGGAGCCGCGGGAGTGGGTACTTCGACGACGTCCAGTGTTGTTACTGCTATCACCGCAGTGATCGGTTTCGATACCCTCTACAACGTCATTTACACCACGTTTTATCCGACGTGAGCACCGCACACCAGCAGATGGTCGAACTGCGCGATGTGCACATGCAGTTCGAGGAAAAGAAAGTACTCAACGGTGTTTCGCTTAAAGTCGAACCGCGGGAACGTCTCGTGATCATGGGCCAGAGCGGCGGTGGCAAAAGCACGATTTTGCGATTGATTCTCGGCATTCTACGCCCCGATTCCGGTTCGATTTTTTTCAAGCAATTTGAAATTACGCGGCTTTCCCGCCGCAAGCTTCAACGGGTGCGACAGCACATTGGCATGGTCTTTCAGTATTCAGCACTGCTGAGTTCGCGCAATGTGCACGATAACGTTGCGCTTCCGCTGGAAGAGCTTAGCGATAAATCGTCCAATGAGATCGACAAGATTGTCGATGAAAAACTTGAGCTCGTTGGCATGGGCGATTCCAAGGAGCTGTTGCCGGAGGAGCTCAGCGGTGGAATGCGAAAACGCGTAGCGTTGGCGCGCGCGCTCGTGCTCGATCCCGAATTGCTTCTACTGGACGAGCCCTCGGCCGGCCTCGACCCAGTCATTGCCTCGGTGATCGACGAATTAATTATCAGCCTCAGCGAGAAATCGAAGGTCACATCCATTACCGCAACCCACGAA
>DASXMV010000035.1:0-15796 GCA_036495465.1 Candidatus Udaeobacter sp.
AAACTGGTGCACTACTCGGCTACTGAGGATGCGCCTTGGCTGTGGTACGAAACATCCGACCCGAAAAAAGTTCCCGCTCACGGCGGCCACGGCACGGATATGTTTCAAGTGCACCCTGAACTGCTCGGCATCATCGTTCATTGGTTTGTCACCACGTTGATCAAGACGCCGGGTCACACGCCAATCGACGGTCTGGCAGCGGCGTCGGTCTTGAATCAACTTCAGACTCCCGGTGGAGCGGTGCAGGTAAAGCAGCAACTAGTGGAAGTTCGAAAAAAAGATCCGCAGGCGCAATTGTGGCCGGAGGCTGCCGTGGACATTATCGGTGAGGACTATCAGCGCGCCGGAGACATCAAGAATGCGATTGAGATTTTCCAGCTCAATCTTCTGGCGTATCCGAACTCCGCCGACGCGCACTCGAATCTTGCCGATGCCTATCTCAAGAATGGACAGAAGGACTTGGCAAGACAGTATGCCGAAAAAGCGCTGGCTATGCTGGATTCTCATGCTGCGCCTTCGTCATCCTGGTCCGATACGGAGCAGCGCCGCGCCGAAATTCGCAGCAGCGTGCTTGACACACTCAAGAAGCTTGGTGAGGTCAAAACAAAGTGAGGAAAGTTCACTCGAATGAAACTTGTCGCGTTCTATTTTGCGGATGAGACAGGAATTAGAAAGTAGAACGAGATGAAACCTCGACCGATGGACCATAAAAGATGCGACTGAACATTCGACCACTTGCCATGACGGGATTGTGGCTCGGTGTCCTCTTACCACCCAACAGCAATGCAATCATAGACGAAAAGGCCATCGTCGAGAAAAGCGTTACCGAAGCCGTGCGGGCGGTAATGGAGCACCACGGTATTCCCGGAATGGCAGTGGGGATCGCGCTGAACGGGCAGACTTACGTTTTCAACTATGGTGCGGCATCGAAAGCGACCGGGAAACCAGTCGATAATGACACGCTTTTCGAGATCGGCTCCGTGAGCAAAACGTTTACCGCCACAATCGCCTCCTACGCCCAAGTCACCCACCAACTCTCGTTCTCGGATAACGCGAGCAAATATCTGCCCAGTTTGGGAGGAGGCACCTTCGATAAGGTAAGCTTGCTCGATCTCGGAACGTACACATCGGGTGGCCTTCCGTTACAAGTGCCCGACGACATTAAGAATGAAGATCAACTCATGCAGTACCTCAAGAATTGGAAGCCGACCTACGCTCCGGGAACATACCGGGTCTACTCTAATCCGAGTATTGGGCTGCTCGGGATGATCGTGGCAAAGACTATGAAAGAGGACTTCTCAGCACTCATGGAGCGCGAGCTGTTCGCGGCATTGGGACTGAGAAATAGCTATATAAATGTTCCCACCGGGCAAATGGACCGTTACGCGCAAGGCTATACAGACACAGACGCCCCCATACGGATGGCGCCGGGCGTCCTCTGGGAACAAGCATACGGTGTGAGGACAACGGCTGGTGATATGCTCCGTTTCGTCGCAGCTAACATGAAGCTCCTCCAGCTAGACGACAAATGGCAACGTGCTATCACCGACACGCACATCGGATACTACAGGATAGGCGCGATGACGCAGGATTTGATCTGGGAGCAATATTCGTATCCGGTCGCATCAAAGGACCTGCTGTGGGGCAACTCGACCAAGGTGAGCTATGACGCCAATCCGGCCGTCAAGATCGATCCTCCGTCGTCGCCACGGGATGACGTTCTGATCAACAAGACGGGATCGACCAACGGATTCGGGACCTACGTTGCTTTCGTTCCCACCAAAAAGATCGGCATCGTGCTGTTGGCCAATAAGCCCTATTCTATTCAAGCACGAGTGACGCTCGCTCAGGAAATATTGAAGCGGCTGGCGGATCCTCCGCCCACAAACTAAATAGTGATCGCAGCGAGATCGGTTATTCCGGACGTGTGATTTCGACTCGTAGATCCATTCGGGGATGTACGTAACGCCAAGGGGTCGGTCGCAATAAGGTTCGCATCTAAGTAGTCGATATTTGGTCTATGCGGAGCACGATTAGCGATAGGCGCCAATCGCATCAACGCGCGTTCGACTGTGGCGCATCGCAAGGAGCGTTGCAAGACATCCCCCCGACAATGTGCCACTGGCCGTTTTCACGCTGCCAGGTGTGCGTAAATCGTTCTTCTACAGTTTTGCCATCGACCGTGGTCTTCGCGCAGTACAAGGTGATCACAGTGTCCTTACCATGCTCGCGGACAGAGAGCGGCGTGAGCTTGTAGTCAGAGATTTTCCAAACGTCGATCTTCGATTTGTCTACCGGACGTGGCGCATCGTCCGGCCATCCGGTGAAGCGTTCGCTCCAAAGCGTCTTGAATGATTTCGAGTCCCCGCTGTTCACGTAGCGCCAGTACGCCTCCTCCTGTTGCCACACCTCTTTTTCGGCCGAAGTCTCTTGTGCGTGGATAAGTGTGCTGAATGCGATCGATATTAAAAAAGTTATCAGGGACTTCATACTTTTACCGTGACAAGATCTCTGCCTGGCGGCAAGGCTGCAGTAACTGCCCAAAGAGGCAATCTGTTAACCGAAACTATCCAATTGCGGATCCCCAAAGTCGCCTCCTAACGCGTCGTTCGCAGCCTGCGCGAAGCGTGTTTACACTGGAGCGATGCGCGCGGCTTGGAAAAAGATTCGCTACCGTCTGGAGTGGCTGGGGCTCACATGTGCCACGAAATTCCTCCCACTTTTGTCGCGAAAAGCTTGTTATCGGCTCGCACTTTTGCTGGGCTCGCTCAGCGCGATGCTCGATCGTCGAGGCCGTCGTGTTGCGTTGAGTAATCTGCGCGTGGCCTTTGGCGACGAGATTTCAAGCGAACGCCGCGCGCAGATCGTACGTGAATCCTATCAGCATTTTGCCCGGACCATGCTCGATTTTTTTTGGAGCCGGCGCCTAACGAGTGAAAATTTCTCGCGTTACGTTGAGTTCGAGAATCGTGAGAGATGGGATGAGGAAAACACGCGCCCGGGCAACCCGGTCATTGTCGGTTGCTATCATTACAGCAACTTCGAATGGCTCAGCATTGTCTCGGCCTTCGCCGGTCTCGAAGGTGTCGTCATCGCGCAGCAATTCAAGAATCCATTGATCGATCCGATCTTCCTGAATTTGCGCCAGAGAAGCGGCCATCGCGTGGCGCCGCGCGAAGGTGCTGTCATGCATCTGTACCGGGCCCTGCGCCGCGGCGAACGCTTCGCTTTGCTGGTCGATCTGACAATTTCAGCGAAACTACCGACTGTGGCGATCAAGTGCTTCGGGCTTGAACGCTGCGTCACCTTTGCTCACGTGTGGCTGCATCAGCGCACGGGCGCGCCAATCATCAACGTCCATTGCGAGCCGCTGCCCGGCGGGCGTTACCGCGTGGTTTTTCATCCCCGGATTGAATTTCCTGCGGGCGCTTCGCTTCAGGAAATGGCGCAGGCTTGCTGGGACCAGTTCGAGCCAGTCGTCCGGAAAAATCCCGGTCCCTGGCTCTGGATGTACAAGCATTTTCGTTACCGCCCGGTGGCTGCGAATCCATCGGCGTATCCATTTTACGCGAATGTTTCAGAGGACTTCGAGCGCCGCCTCGATGAACGCGCGCGGAAACTTCCGCCGATGACGTCCAAAGTGAAGTTGCGAATGGTTACGCCCGCTTAATACAACGTAAGGTCGGCGAAGCTGATGCCGGCACTCATCAAGAAACAGTTGCCCGGCGTCGAATGTGAGAAGAACACGTGCGGAATACGCGTAACCGACGATAGTAGCGTCGCTTTTATGCCATTCCGAGCACTCAATCTTTCACCTCAAATTGTACAGGCGGTGCACGACGCGGGGTACACCGAGCCGACTCCAATTCAGCTCGCCGCGATCCCGCTCATTTCTGCGGGACACGATATCATCGGCATCGCGCAGACGGGTACGGGAAAAACGGCTGCTTTCGTTCTGCCGATTTTAATGAAGCTGGCTGCGTCGAAGCCGAATGGCCGGACCAGTGGGCCGCGCGCGCTTGTGGTCGCGCCGACTCGTGAGTTGGTGGTGCAGATCGAGGAGAACGTGCGCGCTTATGCGAAACACATTCCGTTGCGTATGGCCACGGTTTTCGGCGGCGTGAGTGAACGTCCGCAGATCGAGGCACTGCGTTCCGGTGTCGATCTTGTCGTAGCCACACCGGGGCGGTTGATCGATCTGATGGAGCAACGAGCTGCCAACCTTTCCGGCGTCGAGTTTCTTGTGCTCGACGAGGCCGATCGAATGTTAGACATGGGTTTTCTTCCGTCGATTCGCAGGATCGTGAAAGCGTTGCCGCAAAAACGGCAAACGCTAATGTTCTCGGCTTCGCTTTCACACGAAATCGAGCAATTAACCCACCAGTTCCAACGGTCGCCGAAGGTCGTGCAGATTGGCCGGCGCGCGAACCCCGCCGAGACGGTCACGCAGTTTGCCTACGAAGTTCGCCCGCACTTGAAGTCTGCGTTACTGCTTCATCTCCTGGGCGATCAACAGTTCGATACTGTTCTTGTTTTTGCCCGGACCAAGCACGGTGCCGATAAGCTTGCGCGCCGTCTGGAAAGCAGCGGGATCAAAACGGCAACCATCCATTCCAATCGCTCGCAGAACCAGAGGCTCCGGGCGTTGAAGGATTTCAAATCGGGCGCCGTCCGTGTTCTCGTCGCCACTGACATCGCCGCCCGGGGCATCGATGTGGATGGGATCTCACATGTAGTGAATTACGATTTCCCCATGCACTCAGAGGATTATGTCCATCGCATCGGACGTACTGGCCGCGCACACGCCATTGGTGATGCCATTAGCTTTATTACGCCGGAAGATTATGGGCCGTTGCGCTCACTCGAGCGTTTCATCGGCCGCGGGATCGTACGGAAAAAGGCGGAAGGTTTCGATTACAATCAGCCTGCGCCGCCACGCAACGAGCGGGGACCGAAGGCACGAGTCCCGCGGCGAAAGGTCGAGCCTCGGTTACCGGGGAATTCTTCGAGTGGAAGCGGCGATGCCACGCACGGTCAGATCGGGTGGCGTTTCCGGAACGCTTCATCGAACAACCGTCCGCGGCGCAGATCTTATCGAAGGCACCGTTGATTCGTTAGTCAGAAATCGGGATGTAGTGAGCCCTCGATTCGGGGACTGTTCTTGAATGCCAAATTATGGCAGTTCCACTGTTCAGCCGAGGAGCGCAAAAATTTCGGTTGGGATTTGCTTTCCCTTCACTGCCACTTCGCCGAGTCTGCGGGCGCGATATTTATCTTTCGCTTTGGCCAGCGTGGCGCCGCTGACAATGACCCGCGCTTCATATTCCGGTGTCTTCGTCAACTCTTCGAGACGCCAGGCGAGGTTTACTCCATCGCCGATGACGGTGTAATTGAGCCGCTTTTCCGAGCCCATGTTACCGGCAACTACAATGCCAGTGTTAATTCCAATACCGATACCGACCGTGGGCAAGCCGCGCCGTTGCCATTGCTGGTTCAGCTCATCGAGCGCTGTGGTCATCTCTAATGCAGCGCGCAACGCGCGATCGGCATCGTCCGCAGATGCAACCGGCGCCCCAAATAATGCCATGAGCGCGTCGCCAACATATTTGTCCACTACACCGCCGTGCTTTTCCACGATGCCGGACATCCGGGTAAAGTAGTGGTTGAGAATCGCGAGCATCTCTTCGGGAGCAAGGGCTTCGCTCATTCTGGTAAAGTTTCGCAGGTCCGAAAAGAGCACTGTCACTTCCCGCTGCTCACCGCCGAGGCTGACCTTCTTCCGAAGTAACTCGGAGGCAATTGCCGGTGAGACAACTTTGCCTAACAAGTCGCGAACACGGTCGCGTTCTGCCAGCCCAGCGCTCATTTGGTTAAAGGTGGCGGCAAGCGATCCGATTTCATCCTCCTGCTTAAGCCGCACGCGGTGATTGTAATTTCCGGCCGCAATCTCACGCGCGCCGCTGGCCAGCTCCAATACCGGTCGGGAAACGCCGCGCGCGATCCACAAGCCAAGTATTGCGGATACGCCTAGGCCTAACAGTGCCAGGATTAGGTAGAATCGTTCAAGTCGAAGATAGGGCGCGAGTTCCTTGTCGATCGATCGCTGCAGCAGCGCGATAGGGTGTGCGTTCTCTGCCGGAAGGGGTACCACGTAGCTGACGAAAATTTCCCGGGCGAGACGCAGATCAATCACGTGCTTCGGCGGCAGTACGTGATTGCGCAACATCTGAGAAATGGCGGGTCGTTTCGGCAGCGTCGTGCCAAACAAGTCGGCGCCATTGAGGAAAGTGATCTGGAGGTCGGTGTAGGCTTTGATTTCACGCGCGAAATCGTCGTCGATGCGGAACATTGGACAAAGCCAGGCAATGGGATCCGGCGCGAGCAACGGCGCGACTGCGATGGCGTAGAGTTCGCGGCCGAGCACAACAAACGCGTAGGTGCCGTCAGTCGCCTCTGCCTTTCCGATCAGTTTTGGAAAGGGAAACGGCACGTTGTGCAATTGTGGGTGGCGCGTGTCAAAGAGAAGTTCCTTGTCGAGAGATGCGATCATTACCGCGTCCGCTCTGACCCGGCCGCGGAGACTAGCTAACGCAGATAGCGTAGTCTCTCGGTCTTGATCGGCTCCGGCGAAGGCTTCCTGAAACGCGTGATCACGTGAAAGAATGGCGGCCGCGGTCGTGATCTGCTGGTTCCGCTGTTCGATCAGTTTTTCGAAAATGCGGGCACCGTTGCGGAGGCTGGATTGAATCTGTGCGACGGCATGCTGTCGATTAGCCTGTCGGACCAGAACGTAAATTGCGCATTGCAACAGCGTCAGAAGCGCAATCAGGAAAAAGAGCAGACGGCTTCGGAAACTGCGGAATCGAAATTTCAGCGATAGCCTCCACTGGTTAGCCCCGGCGCCCGCTTAGCACGCACGTCTTGCTTCAGCGGCAGAGTAAACATCAAACTTTTCGTGCCGCTTCCGGCAACAACTTGTTGGGCGAAACCTTCCGGCTGGCCTTTCAACGCGGGGTGCCACACCCGCACAGTGTGTTGCCCGGCCGGCAGATCTTTCAACACGGCGCGTCCGTCTTGTCTCGTCACTTGAAAATAGGGCGTCGGCAACACGGCGATGTAAGCAATCATCCAATCGTGAATGTTACAGCCCAGAGTGATGAAACCCACCTTATCGAACACCACCGGTTCGGCGGGAACGCCGCTGTAAAGCGGCAGCTCGAATTTTTTCGCGGGCGAAAACGAGTAAACGTGATGTCGAATGTTATCGCTGTTCGGGAAAGAAACTGCGGTGCCCACTTGTACTGCCATCACATAAGGAACGAATTGCTTGTCGCGTTGATCGACGACCGCCTGCTTCTTCGGTGCGGCGCTTGCAGCACCTCCAGCAGCCACGTAGGCAACAGCATCGGAAACCGACCTAC
The DNA here is from genome assembly GCA_036495465.1 of Candidatus Udaeobacter sp. Taxonomy (GTDB): domain Bacteria; phylum Verrucomicrobiota; class Verrucomicrobiia; order Chthoniobacterales; family UBA10450; genus Udaeobacter. The sequence continues at coordinate 7,422 of DASXMV010000035.1, forward strand.
CTTTGTCGTCTTTAACGATGACCTCCAGCGAGCCGGCCAATAGATCGCCAGCGAAAAGCGAAGTGGTGAACAGCACGAATCCGCGCGACAACCTCATCTCAGTACGCCACGGCGATGTTCGCTGACACAATGTGGTTCTCGTATTGTAACGGATCGTGCACGGTGACGGCATACTCGTAGCCAATCTGAAGCGAGGCGTACTTCGTCAGTTGATAGGCCGCTGAAACCGAAATTGCATTCGTGCGTCCCAACAATTTGTAGGCGGTACGCAGCGGCTGGCCAAACTCGTCTTCGTCTTCGCGTTCTATCGAGAATCGGGCAATATCAGGACGCGGCGGAACCGCGTATGAAATTACATCACCTTCACGGTAGATGTAGCCCGCGGTGAACTGCAGAGACGAGGTGACATCGAAGACGATGTTGGCATTGACGCGATGAAGCTGGCGATCGTAGAAATCGTTAGGCGCGACAAAACTTTCAAACGCATAACCGCCTTCCAGCGCGATCCGGTCGGAAAGCGCAATGCCGGCCTGAAAATTGAACACGTTGTCGTAACCGCTTTGTGCAGTGTCCTGGAATCGATCGTAGCCAAACCGGTCTTCCAGTAAGACCCAGGGCGCCTGGCGCCCCAAACCGAAGCGATAACGCAAGCCGGCGGTAGCGCCCGGGCCGATAGTATTAAACGCTCCGAAACGATCCCATCGCTCGCCCCGCAAATCGGCTCCGAAATTCAGTCGTAAATCACGCGTAAGCTGGAGAGCATTGCTTGCACCTACATCGCTACTCCATGCCCAGTCATCGCGCACATCCGCCGAGCGATCGGAATTGGAGAGATTGCTGTTATAAACCATCCCCGTTTCCCCTTCGAACCGCCACTCTGCGCGTGCGAAGCTCGAAAGCAAGATCAGGAGAACTATGTTTAACGTCACCCTCGTGTGCATACGTCAATGAAGCGCTGAGTTACTTGCGCCCGCGAAACTTCGCGCAAATGCGGATAAAGGCGAATGGTAGCATGCGAAAAAGCATGGGATGCCGGCTGCGCTTGTCTCACCATAGCGGTCTGAGCATACTCGTGCGCTAACGATGAACGCCAAATTTGAGGCCGAACTGTTACACTGGCGGCCCGCCGAAAGCGCTCTAACATATAATCTGCCTTTCAATCTAAAGGAGGAATCAAATGCCTGAACAAAAAACCAACGAAATTACCCGTGACCATCTCGCGGAGCTGTTGAACGAAGACCTGGCCCGTGAATATCAAGCCATCATTGCATACGTCGTCTATTCGCAGGTGCTCAAAGGCGCCGAGTACATGGACATCGCCGCTCAACTCGAAATTCATGCCAAGCAAGAGCTCGATCATGCCCTGACACTCTCGCGCCAGATCGATTACCTCGGCAAGATGCCGGTGGTTACTCCCAAGCCGGTGCGCACATCGGAGAATGCGAGAGACATGCTCCGGTTCGATCTCGACAATGAAAATGAGACCATACGTAACTACCGCGATCGCATACCGCAATGCGAAGCGCTGGGAGAATACGCGCTGGCAGAACAAATTCGCGAGATTCTCGTGCAAGAGCAGGACCATCAAATCGATTTAGCCACTGCGCTCGGCCAGGACGTTCCAAACGTTAACGCGGGTCCCCAGCGACGCAGCATGCGCAAGCGTCGCTAGGGTTGCTGGAAAGCGTCGTGCGCCGGGGCAATAGCTCCGGGCGCTTACAATGCAACTCTCGCGTTTCGAGAGCGGAAATGCGGTTGATCTGAGTGTTCGTAACCGTCTCATAAATGTTGTAGCCACGCCCCTGTGGGGGTGTCTGGATTTTCGAAGCCGCGTGTTCTGAACGGCGCATAGCGCCGTGGCTACAGCGCGCGCGGATTTTTATGAGATTCGCAAGCAACCGGTCAGCTCTCAGTCTTTCCAAGCGCGGTGTAGAGGCGTTTGAGGCTCGCCTTGGGCCAGAGCTTTGTCGTGTTGTAGTAATCGGGGAAGGACGGCGTCCGCTTCGGCAGCTTGAGCCACTTCGCTTTGAACCGTGTGTAGATGTGCACGTCGGGCCTGAAGGCGCCAGGCTTGTCGAGTGTTCCGACGCGCACGAACCGGAGATTGGGCTTGCGCCCGTAGTCGCTCCAGACCGCGGTCTGGCAGTTGGCGCAGCGGTAAATGTCGTGCCGGCCATTCTCGCGCGGTACTCGCACTGCTAACGGTTTACCACGAAGCAGCTTGATCGCCTGAGTCTCGATAATCGCGTTGAGTACAAACGCGCCGCCCGTCAGCCGCTGGCAGTCGTTGCAATGACAGCAATGGACGAACATTGGCTTGTTGAGGAGCTGGTAACGAATGGATCCGCAGGCGCAGCCGCCGGTGATTTTCTTTGCCATGCTGAACAATCCGAACGAGTCGACGGGTTTTTTAATAGTGCGCGCCGATGTATTCCCACATCTGGTGATGCCAATAAGGCCATTCGTGGCCGCCCTCCGGGCCCCAGTCGTCCAGCTGATGAGTTATGCCGCGATTTTTCAGGATTTCGGACATCCGATAGGTCGGCCCGCTGTTCTCCCAGGGGCCACAACCAGTCACGAGCCGGATGTCGCAACTCGCGTACTGATGGAAATACCGGGGATCACTTTGGTTGGCCATGTAATCGACCGGATTGTTGAAATAGAAGTTGTCGTCATACATTCCGTCCATCGAATCGCGCATATCGTAGACACCCGAGAGCGCGTAGCAGCGCTTCACATGATCAGGGTGTTTGAAGAGTGTGTTGGCCGCATGATAGGCACCTAGCGATGCGCCCATCGTGGCTATTCCGATTCCCGGCGTCTGGCACTGCGAGTCGATGAATGGGAAAACTTCGTTCGCTACATAGGCGTCATACTGTGCCTGCATCCAGCTCCGGTGGAAGGGATGCGCTCCCTTGTTTTGAAACGAATCGCTGTTCACGCTGTTGATGCAGAAGATTCGGATTCGTCCCTGTTCCAGGTAGGGGCTGAGCGTGCGAATCATGCCCTGACCTTCCATCTCCCATTCGTCGCCGCAGCTTGTCGGGAAGGCGAGGATAGGAGCGCCGTAATTGCCAAAAATGGCGACACCCATGTCGCGATTGAGACGGTGCGAGTACCAATACTGATGGTCACGATGCATCGAACGAGTAAGAATCAAAAAGTAGGAATTAGGAAGTAAGAAGTTCAGAGGAGTGATGAGTATTTCCGACTAACCCTCGTAAGAGGTTATGGCTGTAGACACGCCCCTGTGGGGCGTTCGCATTCACTCCAACGGCTTCAACTCACCGAGCATGGTTGGGACCAATTCTGAAACAGTGGGATGAATATGCATGGCACGCTGAATCACCGTATATGGCGCATTGGCGTACATCACGTCCAGGATCGAATGAATCACCTCGTCGCACTCGATCCCCAGGAGCGACGCTCCAAGGATTTTTTTCGTTTCAGCATCTATCAAAACTTTCATGAATCCGTCTGTCTCGCCTCTCTCCCGCGCACGGCCGACTTCCGTCATCGACATTTTTCCGATCAAAGCTTTCCGTCCTGATTTTCGCACTTCCGCCTCAGTCATTCCTGCTCTCCCCAACGGCGGATCAATGTAAAGGGCGTAAGCCGTGATCCGGTCGCTTACGCGGCGGTGGTCGTCGTCTAAAAGATTAGCGGCGACAATTTCGTAATCGTTGTACGCGGTATGAGTGAACGCGCCTCGTCCATTGCAATCACCCAGCGCATAAATGCCGGGCACATTGGTGCGAAGTTGATCGTCAACCTGGATGTAACCATGCTTATCGACCTTAATTCCGGCTTTTTCCAAACCGAGGTCGTTGGTGTTCGGCACCCGACCGACTGCAAGAAGCGTATGCGAGCCGGTAACAGTCTTGTCGCCGTTGCTGCAATCAATCTGAACGGCTACATCGTCGCCGCGTTTTTCAAAGCCGATGCAGTCAGCGTTGAGACGGATCTTGATGCCTTCGCCTTCCAGAATCGTTTTGATATTTTCAGTCACATCCTCGTCTTCGCGGTGAATCAGTCGTGGACCCCTTTCCACGACTGTGACTTCACTGCCGAAGCGTCGATACATCTGTGCAAACTCCAATCCCACGTAGCTGCCGCCGATGACGATCAGATGCTCGGGCAGAAAATCCACGTCCATCATCGTTGAATTGTTCAAATAGTTGACCTGATCGATGCCCCGGAGCGGGGGAACAGACGCGCGTCTGCCAACGTTGATAAAAATCTTCTCAGCCTCGAGAAGTTCGTCACCCACAGAAATTTGGTGCGCGTCGGCGAAGCGCGCATGGCCTTCATAAATGGTCAGGTTCCGAGTGTTTCTTAGCCACTTCTGCAGACTCTCGCTGCTGCGACGGACCACCGTGTCTTTACGCGCTTTAACTTTTTTCATGTCAACCGCCACCGGGCTGCGAATTGTCACGCCATAATCGGCTCCCCGGCGCGCGACGTGAGCTGCGCGCGCACTCGCCACGAGTGTCTTCGTTGGAATGCAGCCGTTATTGACACAAGTGCCGCCGAACCGCTTGCGCTCGATGATAGCCACTTTTATTCCTGTACTCGCCAGTCGAACCGCAAGAGATGGTCCCGCCTGGCCAGTGCCAATAACGATCGCGTCATATTTAGTTGCCATTGGACATACCTCCGCTCGGGTTCCTGTTTTCTGAAATTTTCGGGCTCCTGCCAGCCGTTACACTGTGTTTCTGAATTTTGCCAGGTGCCAATCTGAGAATCCCATGATCTTTCCTGAATCCAAAGCGTGCCGGCGCTGCATCTCACAATGCAGAACCTCGCGCGCATTATGGAAACTCTTCTGCAGGATATCCGGTTTGGTTTTCGCCAACTCATGAAAGAACCCGGCTTCGCCGCGCTCGCCATTATTTCGATGGCGCTCGGCATCGGGGCTAACACTTCGATCTTTAGTCTGGTCGATACGGCTTTGCTTCGGCCGCTCGCGGTCAAGGAGCCTTCACAATTGGTCGAGCTTTACGGCACGTTGCACAACGGGGCGGATTGGTCGCTCCAGTCATATCCGAATTACAAAGATTACCGCGATCGTAACACCGTCTTTTCCGGTCTGTTTGTTTATCGCGTGGTCGTGAGCAGTCTCACAGTCAACAATTCCAGCCAGCGCGTCTGGGGTTATCTCGTTTCCGGAAATTACTTCGACGTCCTGGGCGTGAAGCCACTGCTTGGGCGCGCATTTTTGCCCGAAGAAGATCAGACGCCTGATTCACATCCCGTTGCTGTTATTAGTTACAACTGCTGGCAACACCGCTTCGGTGGCGATCTGCATATCGTGGGCAAGACAGTTGAGTTCAACAGCCGGCCGTTCACTGTTATCGGCGTCGCGCCAAAAGGATTCATCGGCACCGAAGTCGCCTACGATCCGGAGATGTTCATTCCGGTTATGATGGCAAAAACAATCGAACCCGGGAGCAAATGGATCGAGAAGCGCGACTCGAACAATCTTTTCACCGTCGGCCGGTTGAAACCCGGTGTGTCATTCGGCAAAGCGAAGGCTGAACTCGAGACGCTGACCGCGCAACTGGCCAAGGATTATCCGCTGAACGTTGGCCGCGGCATCCGTCTTGGCAAACCGGGCTTGTTCATTCCGGATATTGCGAATTCTGTGTTCGCCTTCACTGGAGTGCTCGCGGCGGTTGGCGCACTCGTGATCTTGCTCGCGTGCGTGAACCTTGCCAGTCTTCTCCTGGCGCGCGCTACAGAACGACGGCGAGAAATTGCCGTGCGACTCGCGGTCGGTGCAAGCCGGCAACGACTCGTCAGACAACTGCTCACTGAGAGTCTGCTCATTTCACTCAGCGGCGGAGCGGCCGGCGTGTTCCTCGCTGCCGCAATCAACAGCGCTGTGCGTGGGATTCGCTTGCCGAGCGACGTTACTTTGCTGTTCGATCTACGCACAGACTGGCGCGTGCTGACCTTTGCCCTGTTGCTCTCGATCGTGACGGGAATTCTTTTAAGCCTTATTCCAGCGCTGCAATCGTCGAAGCCGCAGCTCGTGCCGGCATTGAAAGACGAATCGTCGATGGCCGGCTTCCGTCGATCACGTTTGCGCAACTTGCTCGTTGTCGCGCAAGTCAGCCTCTCGCTGATTCTGCTGATCAGCGCGGGCCTCATTGTGCGCAGTCTGCAAGCCGCACAGAAGATGCGGCCGGGGTTCAATCCAGAAAACGCAGTGGCGATTTCGTTCGATGTCAGCTTGCAAGGTTATAACGAGGAACGCGGCCGCGCGTTTCAAAAGCAAGTGCTGGAGCACGCGCGAGCTTTGCCGCAAGTCGAAAACGCCGCGTTGACTGATTACCTTCCTCTCGGATTGAATTACAACGACAGCACGATTTATATCGAAGGCACCGAGTTCAAAGGCGCGAGCACGTTGCCGATTGCGATCCCAATCGAGAGCGCGCCGGGTTACTTCGATGTGATGGGCATTCCGCTACGCGGTCGTGATTTTCGTGACGACGAAAACAAGAAGGAAAGCCGTTTTGCGATTGTGAACGAGACGTTCGCGAAGAAGTTCTTCAACGGGCAGAATCCGATCGGCCGGCGGTTCAACTGGCATGGGCCCAAGGATCCGTTCTTCGAGATTATTGGTGTCGTGCCGGATGGAAAGTACAACTCGTTAGGCGAAGATCCCAAGCCGGCGGTCTACACAGCGCTGTATCAGGATTACAGCGGTATGGTTACACTCGTAGCACGCACACGCGGCGATCCGCGGCAAGTGTTAGCAGCGTTGCGTGCCGAAGTACAAAAGCTGGATCCATCGATCTCCGTTTTCGCGGCAAAGACGCTAAAAGAGCACTTGGGCACATCACTTTTCCCGGCGCGTGTGGCCGCAATGGCGCTCGGCAGTTTCGGTGTCCTTGCCCTGATTCTCGCGGCGGTGGGGATTTACGGTGTCATGTCGCACGTCGTCGCGGGGCGCACCCGCGAGATCGGATTGCGCATGGCTCTTGGCGCCCAGCTTTCCGATGTGCAAAAGCTAATCTTGAAACAAGGCATGCTACTCGCCGCGATTGGTTCGTTGTGCGGGCTAGTCATCGCCTTCGGTGGCGCGCGCATGATGAAGAGCCTGCTCTACGGCATAAGCAGTTCCGATCCGTTTACCTTCACGTGCGTTGCCTTACTTTTGTTAGGCATTGCGCTTTTGGCCTGCTGGATCCCGGCGCGAAGAGCCAGTCGCGTCGAGCCGATGATTGCATTGCGCGCGGAGTAAGTTGGTTGCGTTCGGTCCAACTCGGACATCACGCCAGGCGTGGATCTTTTTCTGAAGGACACGCGGTGCGGCGTCTATGATACTTTCTGCGTGATCAGGGCGCGGAAGAAAGTAAGAAGGAAGAATTAAGAAGTAAAAAGGGTGAAACGTGAGCAGGGCGTTTATTAAAGAAGACGTCGATCCTCCGGAGCGCAGCGGACGGAAACGATCGGCTTCTGGACTACCGCCGGGAGCGACCAATTATATCACGGCGCGCGGCGCCAAGCGTTTGCGCGAGGAATTGCAGAAGCTTCGCGAGGCAAATACCGACACCGAGCGTGTCGTTGAATTAGAGGGCATTCTGGAGTCGATTCATATTGTCGATCCTCCAGACGCGCCGTCGAATAACGTCATGTTCGGGGCCACAGTGACGGTGCAGGATAAAACGGGCGCAACTGAAACGTTTACCATTGTCGGCGTCGACGAACTCAATTTCGAACAAGATGCCGTTAGTTGGATTTCACCGACCGGCAAGGCCCTACTGGCCGCAGACAGGGGCGACTGGATCGTGCTTGAGGATGGCCGAAGCGCGAAAATTGTGAAGGTCGAGGCGTAATTGACGCCAATCGTCGGAATAATCTTGCAGCGGACGTAAGCACTGCAGATAGAAGGAGGTTATGAAACGAATCTTGGTGTTGCTAAGTGCAATGATCATCTGCGGTCAGCTGGCCCGAGCTGGGTCGAAGTAAAGGTTGATCAAGGCCGTCTTTGATGATGGATCGGAAACGCCCGCGAAAAGATTCGATTTCTGTGAAGACGATTTGGAACCGGATTTTTAATCAGCCAGATCAAATCATTTTTGGGGTCGAGTCGTTTCGCTCCTCCTTGTGTATAAGCGGTTGTTCCGAGCCTGGGACGATTGAGACTCGCTCCGTTGGCGACCACACGACTCGCAACCCAGACGCCAGTCCTCCAATTTAAAGCCGGACAGACGATGGCTCGATCAAAGAACGGCCTACGCAACGTCGAACCGATCAAGGTTCATGACCTTGTTCCACGCCGCTACAAAATCGTGCACAAATTTTTCCTGACCCTCCGCGCTGCCGTAAACTTCGGACAAGGCGCGAAGGACGGAGTTGGAACCGAA
>DASXMV010000036.1:0-6969 GCA_036495465.1 Candidatus Udaeobacter sp.
TCCGGCCGCTTGAAGAATGTTGTAACTCAAACGCAACGCCTGGCCCGGGGCTTCCTCGCCTTGCACCAGAATTGCGTCGCCGATCCCATCGCACAGCAGCGAGCCGATGTTAGTGGATGCGACAAGAAGCGTGTCGAGAAAATTTGTAGGGCGTTTCTGTGAAACGCCACCTTCTCGAGCGGCGTCTGACACAGACGCCCTACAATTGAAAACATCCTTTAGCAGGATGGGATGCCGCGGGTGCAAGCATGCCGCGAGTAATCGAAACGCCGGAATTACCGGCAGATCAACGTCGTCGCCTACGGTGACAAACTGCGGACTTTGTTCGGCATTCAATTTCGCAATCGCGCTTTCATTACGCGGATCGATTTCGGTGACGCCGGCGTTTTCATAAATGATCTCAGGCTTGTAATCGCCCATCCGATCGATCTTGTGAGCGATCTGGTCGAATTTTTTTCGGCTGACGACTACTCGCATTAATTCTGCGCCGCCAAGTTTAACGTTCGCGCCGGGATCAACGCACCCGGCTACAGCAATCGTCTCCGATGCGCGTCGTTGATATGAATACGGGTCGAAAGAAAGTTGAATATTGAGTGGGGAGAGTTGGGAGTTGGACGCTTGGTTTATGTTCTCCACCAGCGCTTTCGCCACCGGGATCTCATGTGGACTATCCTCAGTGAGTGACACGCGAATCGTGTCGCCTATTCCGTCTGCCAGTAGTGAGCCGATCCCGATTGCGCTTTTGATCCGTGCGTCTTCGCCTTCGCCTGCCTCAGTCACACCCAGATGAAGCGGATAATTCCAGTCCGGTCCGAGTTCGTTTAATCGCGCGACCAGCAATCGATATGCTGCGATCATGATTTTCGGATTGCTCGCTTTCATGGAGAAAATGAAGTCGTGATAATCCAGGTCGCGCGCGATCCGGGCGAACTCGAGCGCGCTTTCCACCATCCCCAGCGGCGTATCGCCATAGCGGTTCAGGATACGGTCGGAAAGCGAACCATGGTTTGTGCCGATGCGCACGGCGATGCTGCGCTTCTTGCATAGATCCACCAGCGGTGAAAATCGCTCCCGAATCCGATTCAATTCTGCGTCGTATTGCTCATCGGTGTATTCGCGAATGACGAATTTCTTGGAGTCGGCGTAATTGCCTGGATTGATTCGCACTTTTTCCACCCATTTGGCGGCTTCCATCGCCGCTTCCGGCTTGAAATGGATGTCCGCGACGATGGGCACATTGCAGCTGCGTGCCCGCAAACCGTTCACAATGTGCTCCAGGTTACGCGAGTCTTTTACCGTAGGCGCAGTGATGCGGACGATTTCACAGGCTACGTTTGCCAGCTCGATTGTCTGTTGGATGGACGCGTCCGTGTCCATCGTATCGCACGTGATCATCGATTGGACCCGAATCGGATTGTCACCGCCGACGCCAACGCCGCCGACCTTCACCTCACGCGTTTTGCGACGGCGATAGACAAACGGACTCTCGCAGTATGTCAGTTCACGCATTGTAGGAGCCAACGTTGTTCAATTAAGAAAGAAGCGCCAGGCCGGTGACCTCGGCTTCATCGTCACCACTGGATTTTACCGCCTGGTACGGTCCCGCGCAATGCAAGCCGTTAGGGCCCTTGGCTATCTTTTGCCGCCGAGTGTGCTTCGAGTTGATCGAGTCTTTTGCGGACGAATGGCAGATCCTGCACGTCGAAGAAAGTGATGTACAGCATGTAACCGATGATCACCACCGCGCAGCTTGTCTGAACTACCTCCAGCACACGCATGTTCACCGGTTTACGGCGTATCGATTCAATGATCGCCAGCACAATGTGACCGCCATCGAGAACCGGGATCGGTAGCATGTTCAAAATCGCCAGGTTCACGTTCAGAATCACACTAAACCACAGCGCCAGCTGCCAACCGCGTTCGCTTTGGAAAAGGAGATAGTAAATCCGGCCAATCCCAACCGGACCGCTCAAATGTTGTAACTTTACATCTGACTTCGGCGAGGCGACTGCGCCAATTGTTTTCAACGTGCTGGTCACGCTGTTGTAGATCTGCTCGATCGGGTTCGGGTGCTGAATCGATTCGATGCCAGTCGTATCCCACTGAATTCCAATTCGTGGTTTCTGTTCGCCGTTCGTAGGCAAAAGGGTTGGTTTTACGGGAACATCAAGTTTCTGGCCGCCGCGCTCCACGTGGAGAACAAGCTCGTCCTGTGGATGCTTGTTAATGTATTCCAGCAACGCAATCGGATTGTAGATTGGCGTTTTATCAAAGCCGCGAATGATATCTCCGGCGCGCAGGCCTGCTTTCGCCGCCGGTGTGTTCGGTTCCACCTTGTCAATAATCGCAGTCTCTGCCGGATAGATCAGTAATTGCCGCACACTTTTTCTGCGCCATCCACTGGTCTCGGCTTTGTAGGGCTCCACCCAAACCGTTTGCACTTTCCCATCGCGCTCGAATTTTACGGCGATCTTGTCACCTTCGCTGCTAACTACATCCCAGCTCACGCTGTCCTTCATTCCCATAAAGCGCCTAACCGGGTTTCCGTCCACCGACAGGATCTTGTCGCCAGGCTGCAAGCCAACTTTCTGCGCGGGTGAATCAGGCAGAACATAACCAATCACGGTGGTTGAGTCCGCTTCGCTCACCGGATGACCAACAGCCCAGACGATGGAAGCAAAGAAAAGCGCCAGTAAAAGACTGAAGATCGGACCGGCGATAGCGACAATAATTTTATCGAGCGCGGAAATTTTCGGCAACCTTGCGCGATCGACATCCGCTTTTCCTTCGATGATATCCATCGGTGCGAGTTGCGGGAGTGCCACGAAACCCCCAAAGGGCAGCGAGCCAAGAGAGTATTGGACGCCGTTAATTGTTTTCTTCCAGATCGGCTTGCCGAACCAGATGCCGAATTTTTCTATGTAAAGCCCTCGCCAGCGCGCCGCAAGAAAATGCCCCAGTTCATGGATTACGATCAGCAGGTTGAAGAGGATGAGCACCTCCAACAGGATGAAAACGACGCGAGCGATGTGCAGTAACATTGTAACTAGAATCAAGTGGTCAGTGATTGGTCATTGGTTGGACATACCGGGGTGTTTGCCGTTGTAATTCTTTTAGCGATTTAAGGATTTACATATCCCGCGCGCTTCCTCACGCGCCCAATGATCGGCCTGCAATATGGCATCCAGATGGGGGTGCGCAACGGGGGTATGCCGGTTCATGGTTTCTCCCACAACCTGCCAAATTGCCGGAAAACGCACCTGCCGGTCCAAAAAGCCAGCAACGGCGACCTCGTTCGCTGCATTCATTACGGCGGGCAATGTGCCGCCGACCTTGCCAGCCCGGCGCGCGAGGTTCAGCGCGGGAAAATCGTCGTAGCGCGGTGTGAAGAATTCTAACTTCGACAACTTCGAGAAATCGAGCGGTGGCAAAGTATTTGGCACCCGGTCCGGCCAGGTCACAGCGTACTGGATCGGGAAGCACATGTTCGAATAACTCAACTGCGCCAGCGTGGAGCGGTCGGCAAATTCAACCATTGAATGAACAATGCTCTGCGGGTGTATCACTACTTCAACGCGCTGCATCTCCACGCCGAAAAGCCAGTGTGCCTCGATCATTTCCAAGCCTTTGTTGAACAGCGTCGCCGAATCGATTGTGATCTTTGGCCCCATGTTCCAGGTCGGATGCTTCAAGGCTTGTTCGGGTGTGATCGAATCGAAATCTTTTCCAGGAGTTTCACGAAACGGTCCGCCGGACGCGGTGAGAATAATCCGAAGGACATCCGAGGAGCTTTTGCCTTCCATGCATTGAAAGATCGCATTGTGCTCGCTATCCACGGGCAAGACATTCACGCCATTATCGCGCGCTTCCTGCATCACAATCTCGCCCGCCATTACCAGGATCTCTTTACTCGCCACGGCCAGGTCCTTGCCGGCCTCAATCGCCGCCAGCGCCGGGCGCAGGCCACCGGTACCGACGATCGCAACAAGGACCATTTCAGAACCCGGCAGCGAAGCGATCTCGCGCAGTCCTTCTTGCCCCCCAAAAATTCGCGGCTTGTAATCAAGCTTCCGCGCGAGAATGTCGATCCTGGTTTCGTCGACGAGACAGACAAATGGCGCACGCGTTTCATTGGCAGCTGCCGCGAGTTTTTCAGCATTGCTGTTCGCGGCTAATCCGACAATTTCCATCCGGTCCGGAATGTCGCGTGCCACTTTCAGCGCGCTCTCCCCGATCGATCCGGTCGCTCCTAGAATGACAACACGTTTACGATACCCAGAGGTTTCGGTTATCATTTTCGGTTACGGCACCCGAATGATCAGCCGCAGATAGAAGAACAAGAGCGGCGCGGTAAAAAGCAGACTATCTACAAGATCGAGCGCACCGCCGATTCCCGGTAATAGATTTCCCGAGTCCTTCACGTCCGTGCTGCGCTTAATGATTGATTCCGCCAAATCTCCAAGCACTGCGGCGAGGCCGAGGAGCAAACCCAGGACCGTCGCATGCGTCCAGTTAAGCGCCGGCAAATGGCCGGGCATCAATTTGAACAGTGCCAGACTGCAAAGCAGTGCGAAAACAATCGCACCGAAAAAGCCTTCCCACGTTTTTTTACCGCTGATGTGAGGAACCATTAAATGCCGTCCAACTACGCTGCCCGTCAGATACGCCCCCATGTCGGCAAATTTTGTGACTGCAATCAGATACAAGACGTAAAATTGCCCCGTCAACTGACCGGTGCTTGAGCGCGGCGTTAGATAAACGATTTTGGTGATGAAATTGAAAAGCCAAAGCACATAGAGCAGGCCGAACAAGGTGTACGCCATCGTCTGCAGCGGTTCGTCATCGCGAAGACGAGCAAACATTTGCCGTCCGAAAACTGTCAGCAAAAAAAAGAGAAGGACCGCGACTTCGAAATCATAGGAATGCGCCGGCCCGATCTTGGAGAAGTAATAAAAGCTGCCGGCCAGCAGAACCGCTCCGCAAATCATCCCTGTGATTTTGAAATTGGGCAGCCCTTTGTGGTCGAGCATTCGGTAGAACTCGAAAAGCCCAATTAGTCCGAAGGCGCTGATTAGTAACCAGAACAAGACCTCATATCCTGAGAACATGATCAGCAGAGCGATCGTCCAAAGTGCGATGGTGCTGATAAAGCGCAGAATAAAAGCTGAACGGGAGCCAATCACGTTCATGCTGGTTTGCTCGAGCGCCGCGGGCATGCATTTGCATCATTCCCAAGGAACGAAACGGGTGCAAGCGTAGATAAGCTACTGCGGGAAATAACGCGTCGTAGAGTTAGCGCCTGCGAGCGTGATAAACCTTGGATCATTGCGGGGCGCATCCAGCATGGAATCGACTCCAATCCCTGTAGTGTCGGTATTTTTGTGGTTCAGATATCCGCGCTTGAGGTAATCAATCGCTCTCGTTTTGTCAGCTAAACTGCCTTCTTGGCAACACCCAAGTAGCAGTCGTGGCCAAGGCGCAAACTCGCGCGCCTGAATCTACTCCGGTGTAGGGGATGGAGTGGGCGAAGTGGTTTCTGTGACAGGCAGCTGGTTTTCCGCTGAACTCTCTACTGCAGAAGACGGAGTTGATGGATAAGTTTGAGGAGCAGGAAGGACTGCGCCGTTATACATTTGCGACTTACGTTGTTTTTGCCTCTGCAATTGTTCCAGCGAGGGCTGGCTTTGAGCGCGTCGCTCTTGACTTAACCTCTCTTTCTCGGCTTTTTCGGCCTTCAGCCGCGAAGGGTCGGCCATCCTGGCTCGTATCTGCGCCGAAAACTGTTGTATTCTCTCTCTTTCGGCTTGCTCTTGTGCGGGGTCGGGGGTTCCACTTGGAACGCCGGTGAGACCTGCCCCGCTGTTCGCCATCGCCCTTTGATTTTCCGCTAACGCTCTTACTTTTTCATCCAGCGTTTTCAGTTTTCCATCCAAGGCGTTCATTCTTTCATCCAACGCATTCTCGCGCGCGTCCAACTCCGTTTTCCGTCGGGCAACATCTTGTTCAGCGGTTGAATCCTGTTTTTGACAGGAGCAAATGGTTAAACAAATGAGCAGCGAGAGAACCAGGAATTTTTTCATAATCAGGAGTAAATCGCCAGAGATCTTCGGTAATTAAAAGGAAAATGATAGCCAAAAATTTATAAAGGAAATTTTTCGTGAGACTGGATCGCGTTATCTCTGGCAGGACGAATCCTTCCTGTCTCAACGTTGCTCTAGATCGCCAAGCTAGAGCTATTTACGGCCCTTGAAATGGAAAAGGCGTTCGCTACACGGGCGAACGCCTTTCCAAATTCTGCCTCGGTGCCTCGCACACAAGGCTCTGATGTATTTCAGCTTTACGGCTTGTTCGTGACTACTTGCGGCGCAGCTTTGTTCACTTGCAGCTGGGCGCTTACTTTCTGGATTTGAGCGGCCTGCTCTTTGAGCTGCGCAACCATAGTCTGCATTTCACCCTTTAGTTGGCTGATACTTGCTTGCTGCTCCTCAACCTTCTTGTGCTCTTTGAGGAACTCATTGAGCAACATCGAGTTGACCTGCTCGTAGCGCACGGTCACCAACTCACCGTCCTTGCGCACGACGAGCTGGGGATCCACTTCGGCGACCTCCTCGGCGATCAAACCATATTGCGTTGTGGCTTTCCAGTCGCTGTTGAATTTGAAGGTTACTGGCTTGAGCCGGTACAACTCTTCACTCGCCTTGTCCATAGGTTGAATGTCGTGTTTGTACTTCCGGGACGAGTTGAAGATGCCCACCACGTTAAATTGATCGACAAATACTGCTGTTTGTGTGCCTGGATCGCTAGTCGGCTCGTTGAAAATGCTGCCGATGAAGCAGGTGTCATCCAAGTCAAGAAAAGGCCCGGAAGCTTCGGTGCCGATTGCGACATTTCTATTGGCGTGTAGAAGACCGATGCCGGCGTTATGACCCAGAACCACGTTGTCATTGCCGTCGATGATCGAATTTCCGG
>DASXMV010000037.1:0-60370 GCA_036495465.1 Candidatus Udaeobacter sp.
TAATTTCCGCTTGTGTCACCGCAAATCTTAGCGCACTTGCGATGCTGTCGTCCCGGGAAAAGAGAAAGATCGTGCATCGCGTACAGAATTCTTCGCTGCGATGGCTTGAGTCCGTCGCGCGCGTCTGGCAACGCGCGCGAAATGATGACCGACATCGAATAGTCGAGGAAGGATCTTGATACTTCCTCGGCTACATTTATCGGTTCAATTTTCTCGTTTGGGTTTAACATGATTATTTGGTTCACCCAGTTGCGGGCGAGTACACGGAAGGGCGCTCAGTAAGGAAACGTTGTTCCCAGCTCCGCGAGGTTTCGTCAGCCTGTCTGATTGTTACGGGAGGCCCGATCCGGCCGCCCCGCGGCAGTAAAATATTTAGGAAATCCAGGACGCGGCGGATCGTTCCCTCGTAATCCCGACACAGCTCTTCGTACTCGACGCGAAAAGGAGTAATGTCGTGTCGCTGAAAAAATGTGTACCAGATCTCTTCCTGCCGTTCGGCTTCATGAAGAGATTGCTCGATCAACTCCGCATCGAATTGCGGTTCACGCAACGCGGTTTTTCCCTCCTGCACTTTCCAGAGGCCAGTCTGAAGGGCGCGCGCCGTGGAGAGTGCCTGCCGCAGTTTATGGCGCCGCACAATGTGCACAAAGCGAAGGCGTGGGAAGGCATTTAGAAGCATTGTCAGATCATCCGTTGCCGCGTCGCCAAAAGCGCGAGCATTTCGTAGACGGGTGAGAAAATCGTCCAGATACCAGCTCATTAATTTAAAGCCGAATACCTCGTTGCGAGTAATTTTCGTGTTAACGATGGCGCGCACGTAACCCGGATAATCAGCACTTGGATCCAGCCCAAGTCCGGCACCGTAACGGGCCTCGGACTTTGGGAGGAAGAACTGTTTGGGTATGCCCGCTTGTCGCGTGACACGCAAGCCATCGGTCAATAAATTGCTGCCCGAACGCGGAATTGTGCAGACAACGTAACAGCGTCGCGGATGGCGCAGTTTGTGAAACAAGCCTCCCATCTTTGGAATTTACACGTCGAGATTGCGCACATTCAGCGCGTTGTCTTCGATGAACTGCCGTCGCGGCTCGACGATATCACCCATGAGAATCGTAAACATTTTATCGGCATCCACGGCGTTATCGTCGTTCAAATCCACCTTTAGCAGTTTGCGTTTCTCGGGATTCATCGTGGTCTCGAATAACTCTTTGGCGTTCATTTCGCCGAGACCCTTGAAACGCTTGATCTGCACTCCGCGTCGACCAATCTCCAAAATCTTATCGAGAATTTCGGGAATTGAGAACAACGCATGCGAAATTGCTTTGTCGCCTTCACCTTCGATTAACTCAAAGATCGGCTGGTCGCTGGTCGCGTAGTGGGCGACTTTCAAACCTTTACGAGCGAGCTCGGCAATGATTTTCTCAATGGCCGCCGATTCGTGCAATTCAACCAATCTGCCTCGCCTGCGGCTCCCATCTGTTCGTGCCGGCTGTTCGCTCAAAGGCAGCAATTCCTGACCAAGCTCAGCGTCGAATAAGTTAAGATCGGGATTCTCCTGATGAAAATTGCGAACTGCTTTTTCGTCGTGAAAATAATGCACGGTCTCCTCGTTTCCTTCGCGCACTTTCACCAAATAGGTTGGAAGCTTGCCCAATTTTGAATTTCGTTCGGCGAGGTAAGTTTCGAAGTCCCCGCCATGGCGCCGCACGGCTTCGCTTAACTTCGCCAGTCTCTCGAGCGATTCGAGAATATCCTTCAGTTGGGCTGCCGGGATTTCCTTGTCATCCGCCAAATTTCTCAATCGAACGTCTTCTGCGCCGAGTGAAATCAGTATTTTATTTAACCGGGCATCATCATCGACATATTCTTCGCGTTTTTTGCGTTTGATCTGGTAGAGCGGTGGTTGTGCGATGTAAATCCTGCCCGCTCGCACCAACTCAGTCATCTGCCGAAAAAAGAACGTAAGCAACAATGTGCGAATGTGCGATCCATCGACGTCGGCGTCCGTCATGATAATAATCCGGCCGTAGCGCAATTTGCTAATATCGAAACGGCCCTCGTCTTTGCCGTTGCCATCCTCTTTGGATTTGCCAATCCCCGTACCGATCGCGGTAATCATGGACCGGATCTCGTTATTCTTGAGGAACTGGTCTTCGCGTGCTTTCTCCACGTTTATTAATTTCCCGCGAATAGGTAAAATGGCCTGATAACGCCGATCGCGTCCCTGTTTGGCGGAACCGCCAGCGGAATCACCTTCGACAATGTAGAGCTCAGTCAATTCCGGATCGCGTTCGGAGCAATCAGCCAGTTTCCCTGGCAATCCGCCGCCGGTGAGCGCTCCCTTGCGAATTGTTTCTCTAGCTTTTCGGGCCGCCTCCCGCGCGCGCGCTGCGGTGAGAACCTTATCGAAAATCTTCCGCGCGATTGGCGGGTTCTTATCGAAGTAGGTCATTAGTCCGTCGTAGACGACCGAATTTACGATTCCGTCGATCTCCGTGTTGACGAGCTTTACTTTCGTTTGCGATTCGAAGCGCGGATTGGGCAGCTTGACGCTGAGCACACAAATCAACCCTTCGCGCACGTCATCTCCAGAAACCGACGGATCTTTCTCTTTAAGAAGGTTGCTTGATTTGGCGTACTGATTAACAGCTTTTGTCAGAGCTGTTCGGAAGCCGGTCAAGTGCGTTCCGCCATCGGGATTTGGAATCGAATTGGCGAACGGTAAAATCTGGTCGTTATAGCTGTCATTGTATTGCAGCACGACGTCGATAAATACTTCATCGCGTTGTCGCGAGATCGCGACCGGCTTCGGATGCAAGACCTGCTTGTTCTCGCCGAGCTGCTTGACGAATTCTTCGATACCGTACTTATAAAAAAATCTTTCTGTCTTGGGCGGGTCAGCGCGCTCATCAGAAAGAGTGATTTCGAGACCCGGATTGAGAAATGCCAGTTCGCGCAATCGTGTTGCAAGACGCTCGAACTTAAACTCAGTCGTGATTGTAAAGATCGTCGGGTCGGGAAGGAATGTGATGAGCGTTCCAGTGGTCTTTTTGTTCTTAATTTCGCCGATAACAGTGAGTTTGTCGGTCGTTTTTCCCTTGGCGAAAGCCATGTGATACACCTTGCCGTCGCGCGACACCTCGGCCTTGAACCATTCCGAAAGCGCGTTTGTGCATTTCGCGCCTACGCCATGCAAGCCGCCCGAATATTTATAAGCGCCCTGCCCAAATTTTCCGCCGGCATGAAGATTTGTAAGCACTAGCTCGATAGCCGGCATTTTCCATTTGGGGTGAATATCGACGGGAATTCCACGTCCGTTATCACGCACCGAAATCGATCCGTCCACGTGGACGGTCACTTCTATTTTTGTGCAAAAACCGGCGAGATGTTCATCGATGGAATTATCCAACACCTCGAAAACCAAATGGTGCAGACCTCTTTCATCGGGGTCGCCGATAAACATTCCGGGCCGCTTTCTGACCGCCTCGAGGCCCTCAAGTTTGTCGATTTGCGCCGCGTCGTATTTTTGTGCTGTCCCAATTCCAGTCGATCCCCGGCCTGATGGATTTTCGACCGGAATTTCTTCTTGAGTTTTTGGCATAGATTAAGGCCGAGAAGAGCCTCTTAAGAGGATAGCTGAAATGTCTCGATAAACAACTAATATCTCGTCAGTAAATCGGCGTACATAGCACTAGGCATTGGGTAGGAGCGCCCGGTCAAACCCAAGATATTGGGTTCCTCCATCGGAGCCGCTACAAGCGGTTTTCAAGGTTTCTTCGTCGCTACTTGACCATGGGATTTTAAACCCGGAAGATGCCATCCTTGATGCGCGCGCAAACCTTGTTGGAGGCACGCTGGATTCTCCTAATTCTGGCATTCGCAACTGTTGGGTTCTGGTTAGTTTCGGCGTGGTTGTCGCTGATCTTTCTGGCTCTTTTTCTCTTCACGATCGCGTTCTTTCGGGACCCGGATCGTCGTGTGCCGGCAGACTCCAGTCTAATCGTTGCGCCGGCTGATGGCACGATCAGGGATATCATTGAATTGGAAGAAAAGGAGGTTCTGAAAATGAAAACGCGACGCGTCGGAATTTTCCTATCGATTTTTGATGTTCACACGAATCGAGCGCCAATCGATGGGCGCATCGTTTATCGTCAGCGTCATGAAGGTCTTTGCCTCGATGCTCGCGATCCAGATTGCCCGGAGAAAAACGAAGCGATGACATGGGCGTTTGAGAATCCACGAGTAACCGTTGTCGTTAGGCAACTAACCGGCGCGATTGCCAGGCGCATCGTTGCCTGGGCAAAGGTTGGAGATGAATTGAAAAAGGGAGAGCGCTTCGGGATGATTCGCTTCGGTTCACGGACGGAATTATATTTGCCGCTCGAAGCTGAAGTCCTTGTGAAAAAAGGCGATCACGTTTCTGGAGGATCGACAATCATCGCGCGCTTGTCTGAGTGATGAACGAGCAACCGTCTAAAATTTATCTTCTGCCGAACTTAATGACGGCAGGAAATCTATTTTGTGGATTTACGGCCACGCTAAAAATTCTCGAGGGCGCGCTGTTACAGGCGTCCAATCCCGATGCAGCCACCGATCTTTTTCACACCGCTATCTGGTTCGTTCTCGGTGCGTTTGTTTTTGATTTCCTGGATGGACGCCTTGCTCGTTTAGGCGGCCACGAGAGTCCATTCGGTCGCGAGTTCGACTCGCTCGCAGATATTGTGTCGTTCGGGCTTGCCCCTGCGTTGATGGTTTACCGTGTCGTGTTGCAGGAGTTCCCGCGAGCGTGCTGGATCATCGCGTTTATTTATTTGACCTGCGGGGCGCTTCGGCTGGCCCGGTTTAATTCCATGGCGGCGAAGCATAACGGCGGCCACCATCCAAGCACGTTCACTGGTTTTCCCATTCCGGCCGCCGCTGGTCTGATCGCGTCCATAACCCTCTTCCTGCTTTGGCTGGCAGAAGGGGAACACAGCATCGGTAACTGGCGCTTCGTTCTGCCGCCATTGCTGTTGTTTCTTTCATTTATGATGTTCAGCCGCTTTCAATATCCCAGCTTCAAAGCGCTTAATTGGAAAACGAAGAAATCGATTCCGCGTTTTCTGATTATCATTCTGGTTCTTATTTTTACCGTGCTGAATTACGAGTGGATGCCGGCGGTGCTTTTCCTGGCGTATCTGCTCTATGGTCTGCTGCGATCCTGGCTCTCGCGCGACTGGCGTCGTGAAATTGAAGAAGAGATTGGCGAAGAGCCTTCGGAAGAAGCCCCAGAACAAGCGCAATAGTCGCAGCCTCGTCCACAACGACTGTGGTTGCCCAGCGCGGCAGGCGGCGCGCCTGTTTATACTGACTGATTCAACTTTGCTAGAATTTCAGGATCGCGGACGTCTGCCCATTCACCAGTTAGCTCGAGCGCTTTCACTTTTCGGCCCGAATGCGCCAGATCGCGGATCGCATCTGTGAGTTCGTACTCGCCGCGTGGCGATGGCTTCAGCCTGGCAATGAATTCAAAAATACTTGGCCGGAATGCGTACAGACCCGCATTGTACCATGGACTCGTTGGTTCGCCTGGCTTTGGTTTTTCTCGAAGATCGATGAGCTCCATTTGCGCGTTCACAAAAACCGCGCCGCCTTTGCTGACGTCCTCACCGCGCGTAACGGTGACCATCGCTTCGAAATTTTCAGGAAGATCCACAACCCGGTTGTAATTCACGGGGCTGATCAAAATATCGCCGTAGCTCAAAATGAATGGCGAGTCACCAGTGAAGCTACGAGCCAGATTGACGACGCGGCCTGTCCCGTCCTGTACTGTTTGTATGGCGTATGCGATTTCGATATTGCTATGCGCGCCATTACCGAAAACATTCCGCACTGTCTCGGCATGATAGCCGACAATAAGTAAAATTTCGCGCACACCCGCATCGCGAAGTCCTTCGACGATATACTGCAAAACCGGTTTGCCCCGTACGTTCATCATCGGTTTCGGAAAATCAGCGGTGAGTTCCCGCATGCGCTTACCGCGGCCGGCTGCGAGAACGACCGCCTTATCGATCTTCGTCATGGGGTGCAGAACTGAAGGAATCGTCAAACGCCGATAAGCCACGGCGCAGCTCCGTTCTGAAATCGCTATTCATTCTTCTTTGGCTGGATGATGATAAGCGCGGGGAGGTTGGCCTCCTTGATGGCTTCGCCTACTTTCGGAACGTCCTCAGTTTTTGTTTGTGCCCATTTCTTTAACTGCTGTTCCAACTGACTGCTCAACATCTGGAAAACTTTGAGTTGTCCCTGGGTAGGCTCCGTGTCGCCGGACTCGATTGTGTGGCTAAATGTTTCAAAGCGTTCGTTCAGCATATCGGGAAAGGCAAGGTTTGCTTCTGAGCCTTTCATGTTTACCTGGGTGAGCTTCTGTTCGATCTCCGACATTTTGTGATCGAGTTCGTCGGCTGCCACAAGAGCCGGTTTTAACTTGGGGTCGCCGTCAAAACGTTTGTGCAGGTTTTGAATCTGCGACCTTAGATCACGGATCTCATTGACCGCCTGATGCAATCGCGACATTGAATCATTGACCTGTGTGGCCAAAGCAAACTGCTTTTGTACATTGGCTTCCGCCCCTTTGTTTCGCGGATCAATCGCCAGATGTAGCGGCGCAGTCTGCGACTTTCCAGCGACAGTTAATTTCACCTGATATTCACCAGGCGGCGCGAGTGGTCCTCGGGGGCCCACGCCAGAGTAAAACGCACTGGGTATCTGAATTGGGTCATCGAAGCGCAGATCCCACGCGAAACGGTTCATTCCTTGATTCGCGGGAATAGTTTTTACCCGCTCCACGCGGTCCGGCCACTCCGGCGGCTGTTCACCTTCTTTTTTCTCTTTGCTGGAGAGATGTCTGACGACTTTGCCTGAAGAATCCAAAATATCGAGTGAGACCTCATCTTTCGGCGCCGCTTTGAAATAGTAATCAATGATGGCACCGGGGGGCGGGTTATCACCAACCGGCTGGCGCTTGTCGAACTCCTCCGGGTAATGCAAACGCGCTGCATTTTGCGGTTGATAAAGGATCATGTCTACCTGGTCAGATTTCGCACTGACCTGACGGAGCGGTGTAATATCATCCAGGACCCAGAACGAGCGGCCATGAGTCGCCACGACCAGGTCGTCATCCTTTATCAACAGATCGTGAATGGGTGAGACGGGTAGATTTAACTGAAGTGGCTGCCAATGCATGCCGTCATCAAATGAAACAAACGCTCCCAGCTCCGTGCCTGCGTAGAGCAATCCGCGTTTTTTGGGATCTTCGCGCACGGCATGTACGTACGCACCGTCGGGAATCCCTGTCACAATCACGCTCCAGCTCTTTCCAACGTCGGTCGTTTTATAAATGTACGGCTTGAAGTCATCGAGTCTGTGCCGGTCCACAGCGACATAGGCGGCATTGGCGTCATGCGGAGAAGGATCGATCAGGCTGACCGTACTCCACTCAGGCATCTTCGGCGTGACTTTTGACCAATTTTGTCCGTCATCGGTCGTGACGTGAACGAGCCCATCGTCTGTGCCGGCCCAAAGTGTTCCCCTTTTTATCGGTGACTCTGCGAGCGCAAAAACAGTGTCGTAATATTCAACTGAGGTAATGTCGTTAGTCAGCGGACCACCGCTCGGTTGTTGTTTTGATTTATCATTGCGAGTCAAATCACCACTGATTTGCGTCCAACTTTGTCCGTGATCTGTCGATTTGAAAACGCATTCTGCGCCAGTGTACAAAACATCGGGATTGTGCGGAGAAAGAGTGAGCGGTGTTACCCACTGAAAGCGATGAATAAGATCGGCAGCGCCGTGACCTGAGTTATCCAAAGGCAACACACTGACATCCTGTGTTTCTTCGGTGGTCTTGTTGTAACGATAGATGGTGTTTTCGTTGTTCGAATAAATGACGTGCCAATCACGGGGGTCGGCGAGAACAAAGCCAGCCTCGCCGCCACCGACGTCGAACCAGTTTGCGGCGCCGATTGCGCCCCAGTCTGTGCGACTGGCGATGCCAATGCTCGAGTTATCCTGCTGCGCGCCATAAATGTGATACGGAAAAGCATTGTCCACGGAAACGTGATAAAACTGCGCAGTGGGCTGGTTGTTTTGGGTCGTCCATGTTTTTCCCCCGTCGATTGAGATACTCACGCCTCCATCATTGGCGTTGGCGATGCGATTTGGGTTTTCTGGATCAATCCAGAGTCCGTGATGATCTCCATGGCGCGCTGGCAACAAGTTGAAGGTTTTTCCACCATCAACCGATCGAAATAAGCCGGTGTTTAAAAGGTAAACCGTGTCCGGGGATTTCGGATCGGCATAAACCTTGCTGAAATACCATGCGCGTTGCCGAAAACGACCGTCATCATTTACACGCGTCCAATGTTGTCCGGCATCATCAGAACGATAAAGGCCTCCTTCCTTTGCCTCGATGATTGCATAAACTCTGTTTGAATCGGCGCCGGAAACCGAGATGCCGATCCTTCCAAGGATCCCTTCTGGCAGCCCATTCCCCTCGAGACGTTTCCAGGTTACGCCATTATCTTCAGATCGATAAAGCCCGCTGCCCGGCCCGCCACTGGAAAAAAACCACGGCTGTCGTCGCGCCTGCCACAACGAAGCGAAGACGATGTTCGGGTTATGCGGATCAAAAACAACGTCGATCCCGCCAGTGTTTTCGTCTTTGGCTAAAACCTTCGTCCATGTCTTTCCACCATCGGCGGTCCGAAATATTCCGCGCTCTGCATTCGGGCCAAACGCATGACCCAACGCCGCCACCAGGGCAACATTTTCATTTCTGGGATCAACAACCAGTGCACCGATTTGGCGGGTGTCCTTTAAACCAACATTTTCCCAAGTCTTACCGCCATCAATGGATTTGAAAACGCCAGTGCCATAGGTCGTATTGCCGCGAATGGCCGCTTCGCCCGTCCCCACGTAGATCACATTGTGATCTGACGGCGCAACGGCGATGGCTCCGATTGACGAAATCGGCTGTTTGTCAAAGAGGGGAGTCCAATTCGCACCGCCGTCACTCGACTTCCAGACTCCTCCCGCGACGGCACCAAAATAAAAAGTGTCCGGCTCCCCTGGCACTCCTTCGATTGTCAGGGCCCGTCCCCCACGAAATGGTCCAATCTGTCGCCACTGCATTCCTTTAAACAATTTTTCGTCAATGGTTCCGGGTGGGGTTGGAGTAGGGGACGGAGAGGAGTGAAGAGAAGGGGAGAATAGAAATGCGGAAATCCCCAAAATGAATTGAACTACCCAAAGAGAACCACAACGAGACCTAATCATCCGCCTAAAGTGAAAAGCTTGTGGCTTCGTTCAACTGGAATCCGCCGCCAACAAAGACGATGCCGCTGCGCAGTGTGTCAGTGACGCTCCGGAATAGTTACACGTTCAAGGCGGCCATTCTGGTCGCGGACGCTTCCATTTCACTTCCACCGTGTTCCCCGCCGCCAAAATGCCGCGCAGCGTAATATGAGCCAATTACCAAAACAGCCGCAATGAACTGCGCCACTAAAGTTTCAACAGTAGGGAAGACTGCAAACCAGAGTCCCATCCAAGGGGGCAAATAGTTCTTTAGTGAAGTAATTTCAGTCGTGGAGATCCAATGTGCCTGCTGCATTTCCTGTGCTTGCTCGCCGACCATTACGAGCAACACAATTCCCAGAAGAATGCCCGTCGTAATCAACATTTTCCGGTACGGCAGACGCTGCTGAAGCACAAAAGTCAAAATTGCTACCATTGCTGTAAGAACAAGGCCCAACAGCGCTCCCTTTAGCACCACCGCTCCCCCGAGTCGCAAATGATAGCTTTGCAAGAAAAGCACTACTTCGAATCCTTCGCGATACAGCGAAGTAAATCCGAGCAGGATCAATCCGAACCAGAGACGCCATTGGTATTTCTCGGCAGCGCCGGCATTTTCGAGCAATGTTTTACGACGCCGATTGTGGGCGCGAATCCAGCCGCCCCAATAGATCCTGTGGAAGAACCAATTCATGATGATGAGCAAAACGATGACCGCGAGCAAGCCCGTAGCGGCTTGTAAATCGAGCGCTGACATGTTGTCGCTCAGTGAACCCACGATGCGCACCGCGATAAACCATGTGATCAGGCTGGCAACAAATGCGAGAGCAGCCCCCAATGCGACTGGCTTACGATGAACGCGTTTGGCGCCAGTCATGCTGGCAGTAATCGCGGCCAGGACCAGGATACATTCCAAGCCTTCGCGAAAAACGAGAACGCCAATATCTAAAAACGCCACAGTCGGACTCGTATTGGGTTGTGTCGGGTCGGGCGCTCCATGTGTGGTAACTCCCTGCCACACAAGCGTCGCTACTATGCAGAGTGCAGCTATGACGATGCCGACGCGCAAAGCAGGCTTCATTTCCGCTTAAACTTATCACATGCGGACAGCGGTGCTGTCGGTTGATTGCTTTTTTTTAGCGACTGATTGCGCGCTTTTCCGGCTGCGGGCGGTTGGGTTGCCGGTAATAATTCAATGACTTACGATGACTGCCCCATGGCGGCATATGTTCTGGGTCATCATTTGAAAGGTGAAGGGAAACGGCTGGCGTTGATGTCGAAACTGCTCGATCCGATGCATCAGCGATACCTTCGGGCGCTCGCTCTGCTCAAATCGGGTGCTAACACCCTGGAGGTTGGCTGCGGCAATGGCTCAATTTCAGCGTGGCTTGCGCGGCGGGTAGCCCCGGAAGGACGCGCGGTAGCCGTTGATCTCGACCTTTCACTTGTTGCTGTGCGCGCGCCGAATTTGGAGTTGTGCAAACACGATATCCTGGCGGGTCCGGTAGAACGCGGAAGCTTCGACATTGTAACCGCGCGTGCGGTGCTTCACCACGTGGCCGATCCCGGAAAGGCAATCGCGAACCTTGTTGCGAGCTTGCGTCCTGGTGGCGCAATTCTATTGATTGAACCGGATTTTCTTCCAGTCACAATCGCCGAACCACCGCAGGTACGCGCGTTTTGGGAGGGTTGGCTTGCGTGGTCACGGGACGAGGGAATTGACTACCAAATCGGTCGCTCTCTTGCGCCGAGCTTGGCAGGTATAGGTCTCGAGCGAATCGCTGGCGCGGCCGAGACGGCAATTTACAACGGGACCAGTCCTTGGGCAGATTATTGGGTGCAGACTATCAAAGAACTGCGCGGAGATTTGGTCGGTTCTCGCAGGCTTAATAACGAAGTGATTGACACTTTTCTCAGTCATTGCGCCGATTCTGTTTGGTGGACACAAACAATCGCCTTCACTGCAGTTCACGGTTACGCTCCTGAGCAATAAATTTCGCTATTCCGCCTGAATCTTCGCGGACATATTCGGTCTACGAAAGTGGGTGCAGCTCCCTGGTATTGTTGTGATTTCCGGTGAAACGAGTAGTTTTCGCGGTTGCAACGAGCCCGGGGTTTTACGCTGATCGAAATTGCGCTCAGTATCTTCATACTGCTGTTATTGCTCGTAATGGCAGTGCCCAGTTTTACCGGCGTGATCGCAAACAGGCGCTTAAAACAATCGCTGGATGATTTCAACAATCTTGTGCGCCAGGCGCAGGAGCGAAGCGTCACCGAGCGCCGTTCTTACCTGATCGTTTGGAGCAAGAATGGTATTTCAGTGCGGCCCGAAGTTTTTGCGGAAGATGAGGAGGCCAAAGCAAAGGCTGAGTTTCGTCCAGCCAGGGGAAGCACACTGAAGCTCTCATTGCCCCTCGCGCTAGCGGGAAAATATCCGGGCGAATGGATTTTCTGGCCGTCGGGGACCTGCGAGCCCGCAACGGTGCGCTTCCAGGGGCCCGCAGGTTCATGGACGGCGAACTATTCCCCGCTAACGGCGCGGCCAGAAATTACGAATTATGCGGTCCGATAAAAGCAGCGAAATTCGAAATTTGAAATTCGAAATCCAAAACGATTGTCGCGGATTTGCATTGTACGAGGTCCTCCTTGGCATCACGATTTTTGCCCTTGGTGTCATCGCACTTGGGCATGCGGTCGAAAATTGCCTAAACGCCAGCACAATTAACGCTGAAGAAGAGGTTGTGCGGCAGATTTTGTCGAATCAGATGGCTGAAATTCAGGCGTCGCGAGGCATTCCGGACGATTCCAAGGAATTCAAAATCGGCAGCAATTACGGAGGTATAAAAGTGGTTCAAAAAACGGCGGCAGCCGCACTGACAGAACCGGATAATACAGTTCTCGACGCAATCTACCTCGTTACCCTGACGGCTCAGTGGCAGCAGGGCGGCATTCCTCAGTCAAAACAGATCAAGTTTTATGTTTACCGTCCGGGGTAAAAGCCACGCTCTTCAGTTCTGTGGGTTCACATTGCTCGAGATCATGCTCGCAGTTGGTATTCTCGGGCTGATGTCGTTGGCGATTTTTCGTTTCGTTCAATCTAACATGCTGGCGCTCCGCTTATCGTCCGATGTAGCAGCCAGGGATTCTCAGTATGACGGGCTGCGCGATTTCTTGACGGCGGAATGGCAGAACCTCGGTACCGTCCGATCGAAATTGTACGGTGAACCGTTCAAACTCAACGATCGCGAGCGTGATTGGGTACGATGGACTTCCGGTGCCGGTCAGGGACTCCTTACGCGGTATGCGCCAGGCGATTTCACAGTGACGCTGCGGTTACAACCAGAAAGCGAAAAAAGCGATCGGCTGGACCTCGGGCTTTTGCGCAAACCAACGGATGATTCCGATAACGGAGAAGCAAATGAGACTTGGGTGCCATTGATCAAGAACGTGAGCACTCTCCAGATCAGCTACTTCAGTCCAAACTTGAACAACTGGATCGATCGCTGGTCAAACACGTCCCAGGCACCATGGCTTGTAAAGCTGACTGTGGGGCGGAATGATTCGACGGTTCCGTGGGAAGTGATTGTTCCTCTGAGGCGAACTCCATACTGACAATGAAGACTTCAAGTTCGAAATTGCGCAACGGCGCGGCGCTGATGCTTGCTCTTTGGGCTCTCTTTTTGCTCAGTGCCATGATCATTTCATGGGCCTTGGATATTAACACGCGGCTGGCGGTTTCAGGCAATGCCAGCCGAGTCTTGGAGGCCGAAGCCATGGCCTCGTCGGGCGCTGACATCGCGTTACATCCAATGATCAATCCTGATTCTGCGAATCTGCACGGGCAACTAGGCAAACAGGAAGGCTACGATGTGCAAATGATGGGCGAGTGTGGTCGAATAAATTTGAACCTTCTCGCGCCCGGTGGAGCCGAAAACCCGCCGCTCAAAGAAATCCTGCGCCAATATCTCGGGCTTAAAGGGGTAGAGCTCAATCAAGTTGATACGATGGTGGACTCTTTGCTGGACTGGATGTCACCACCCGGACTTCATCGCCTGAACGCGTGCCCGGAGAATGAAAGCTACCAACCCGCGCATTCGGCACTGACATCGATGGACGACCTAAAGAAAATCTGTGGGTGGGCTGACTTTACGTCCAAACCGCACTGGGACGAAGATTTTACGGTCACTAATTGTGGGGGAGTAATCGACCTTGGCTGGGCTTCGCGCGACATATTACGCGCGGTGGTGCAAGCTTTAGGCACTGGGGGCGATGACAGAGTGGATCAATTTTTGCAATTGCGTCGAGGACCCGATGGAATCGATGGCACCGCGGATGACGCGCAACTTGACACGCAAACTGCCCTTCGTACGCTGGGCTTCCCGAACGGGCAAGTTCCGCAACTTACGGGTCTAAACCTCGGATTTAAAAGCACGCTGGTGTTTCGCGTCACGAGCGTAGGAAAAGCTGGTGACGTTACACGTACTGTTCAGATGATAGTATCGAAAACAGGTGCCGCAGGCGGCCGTCCTCAAATAATGAGTTGGAAGGAGCTTTGATCCTGAGACAAGGATGCCATCGATTTTTATAATTCCAACGGCGCACGGATGGAATTTGGTACGTGCGACGACGCAAAAACCATCGGAGCAAGCTGCTGTCAGGTCGGCCCAGAACGACTCATGGAACGTGCGAAAACTGGAGACGCTTGGAGAAGCCGTGCCGTTGCTTTCACCAGCTGATGATTTTGTTCTCGGGTTGCCGGTTGCCGCCATACTCGCGCAGCGGTTTCGGCTGCCAAGTGTCGATCCGGCAGAATTCCCCGAAATGATTCGGATCCAGATCGAAAAAGTCTTGCCGTTCTCGGCAGATGAAGTGACCACCGACTTTGAAGTGATCGCGCAGGATGACAATGAAAGCGTGGTCTCAGCCGTGGCGATTAGAAATGAACGGCTTGCAGAGATTGCTGCTCCCTTGCTTGATGGGGGTCTCATCCCGCGGCAGGTCACCGTCTATGCGGCGCAGCGCGCGGGCACTTACGCGCCTAACGGAAATGCTCTTCTGATTTATCCGGAAGGCGAGACGCTCGTTTACGCCATGACGGAAAATGGCAAACTGAGCCTTGCGCGGGTTTTTGAAAACGGCAACGGGGAGCAATTGCAACTGGAGTTGCCCCAATTGCGAATGAGCGCGGAGTTGCAGGGTATCAATGCTTCCTCTCCAAATGTGTTGTTGGATGAAAGCTGCTACCAGATGCGGGATACTGTTCAGGGAATCCTGGCAAGTTCCCCGGAGATTGTCGGGATTGAGCTGCCACCCGCCACCGTAAAACTGAATCTGCTGCCGGAAAGCTGGCGGCGCCGTCGCTCGCAATTAATCAGGCAATCGGAATGGCGAAAGAGACTCGTGTGGATAGGTGGCGCTTACATCGCGTTTCTTCTTCTTTTGTTTGCGTATCTGGGCTTGCTCGGTTTTGAAAGAGGAAATCTCGATCGACGCATCGCGCGCGATGCCCCTGAGACGCAATTCGTACGGGCGACGGAAAAAAATTGGAAGGCACTCTCTCCCGCCATCGATGCGCGTTACTATCCTGTCGAGATTTTGCTGCATCTTTTCGAGAGTTTGCCGTCACCTGAGGTGCGGATCACTGCGTACAATCAGTCAGCGCGAGAGATTTCCATTGATGGCGAAGCGAATACAGCCGCTCTTGCATATCAGTTCATTGAAAAGATCAAAAAAAATCCCGATTTGCGAGTCTTTCAATTCGACATGCCTGCGCCTCGCATCCTGCCAAACGACCACGCGCAGTTCCGATTGGAGGGGAAACCGCGATGATGCCGGCGTGGTATCAGCGGATGAATTCACGCGAGCGCATCCTCGCATGGGTAGCGGCCGGCACGGTGCTTGTGTTGCTCAATCTTTTTATTTTAAACTGGCTTTTCGGCTCACTCGGCAGCGCGCAAAAGCAAATCGCAGTTCGAAGGGCAACATTGGCCGAACAAAATCTGTTCGTGAAGGAACGGGATCTCTGGACAAAACGCGACGAATGGATCCGCCAACATCAACCAACGCTGAAGAATCCAGCGGAAGCCTCAGCACTGCTTGATCAATTAAAGGAGATAGCTGGCAAATACAATGTTCTGATTGAGAACCCCGCGATTGGTTCCGGCGAAACAACGCCCTATCACCAGACCGTTTTTGCTTCCATCGAAACAAAGAGTCCGTGGCCCCCTTTGGTCCATTTTCTGTATGATGTACAGCGACCGGATGCCTTTATCGTGTTTGAGAGTGTCAACCTTGCGATTGACGGCAATGATCCAACCGTGATGCGGGGCAGATTTAAAATCGCCCGTTGGTTTGCTCCCGCGCAACGAACAAAGTAATATTGGGTTAGTCGATTTATGAAATATTCGCTTACTGTAATTTCAGTCGCCATTTTGCTCGGAGCGATCTGCGTGCAGGCCGACGATGTTCTGCCACCCCAGTTCGCCTATGATCGTTACTCCAAAATGGTGGATAAGTCCCCCTTCGCTATCGCAACTGCAGTGGCGGGGCCTGCAGCAACGCCCGATTTCGCCAAGGACCTTTACGTGGCTAACGCAGCGCGGTCATCCGAGGGCGACTTGGTGACACTGGCTTCGACTTCCGATCACAATTTCAAGAAGTATCTTACCACTAAAGCACCGATGGACGGCTACAGCATCGCTAGTATCGAATGGTCGGAGCGCGTCGGCGCAACCAAGGTGACGATCAGTAAGGACGGCAATTTTGCAACGATCACGTTTAACCAGGCGCTCCTGCAACAAGCTGCGCCCAGCGGGCCAGTGGCTGCCAGAATGCTCACGCCACCTGGCCTTCCGGGATCTGCTGTTGCACCCAAATTACCGCCAGGATTGCCCGAAGGGCTTCAACAGTTGGTTCCACCGAGCCGGGAGGTTCGAAATCCTCACGCGCGGGGCTTGATTCAACGCGGCTCAAGGGGCGGAAGGACGCAGGGATCAGGCAGTAAAAACTAGGACGATTGCGGCCCGAGGGCTAACCACCGCCCCAATCATCATCCGCCGTGTCGGCTTGACGATCCGCTCCGGCAGAATACAAATCGTAGCCGCCAGGGTTTTTGAGGCCAGGAGAGCGATAAATATAATCGTTTCCCCATGGATCCTTGGGAAGTTCTCTGAATAACTGATACCAGCGCGCTGGCCTCGGGTCCTTGTCCGGCTGCGTCACCAACGCCTGCAGGCCCTGCTCGGTTGTGGGATAAAAGCCGTTCAGGCTCTCATACAACTGCAGTTGCGTCTTGATTGCCTGGACGTCCGCTTGAACGCGCATGGTTTTTGCAATGGCAGTAGTGTTGCCGAGCTTTGAAATCGCCACTCCCAATATGATCACGATAATGCTCACCACGAGCATGATTTCCAGCAGCGTGAAGCCCTGTTGTTTTCTTTTCATTCTCATTTCGATAAAGGAGTCACCCCTCCCATTCTGTGGGTGCTACACTACGCTGCCCCCTAAGAATTTCTAGTGCGCGGTGCGCAATAGATAATCCGACTTGTCCCAGAGATACTTTAATTGAATCTGTGTCGAGCGGATTGCCGCAGTTGCGGTATCGGTAGTGCCGTTTCCGACGACTAAATCGTTCGTGCCTGTCTTCAGACTCGACGCCGGCACAATTTTCTGGGCTCGAAGCCAGCCAGTATAGTTGAACTGCATCTGCGCGGAGAGCGGTTGCGATGCACCGCGGTAAGCGGGGTCGGAAAGGTCTGGTAGCATAAGAGAAGCAGGACCGATATCTTGGCCGTTGAGATAAATTTCCGGCGGAGCGTCAATGCGCGGATTAGCAATTTCGAAAGTCAGCAGTGCCGTCAAAGGTAGCGCTTCAATTGGAAATTGAAATGCGGCGCTTTCTTGAGCTTGTCCGCCAATCCGGATTACATCCGCTGCAAGCGTCGCTGTGACTGTTCCAAAATTTTCAACATCATCCGGTGGCGCGTGCAGCGCCGGCACCGACGAGAAAGGTTCGGGAATCATGTCCCGATGTTCCGTGTTCGCAGGATGAACGACTTCACTGCTTGCCATCCAGTCGAGATATGCCCCTCGCACTGTTTTTCCGTCTCCCGGCACTTCGATGTCGATGGAAGAAGCGCCAGTCATCGGAATGAGCACCGAATCGGAGCTCGGTAAATTCATTCCTGCACCAAGCGTGCCGGAGCGCAAAACATGTGTGCCAGATTCATCCCAGGCGACCAATTCGGGCTGCTGATCCGCTTTGTCATCGAAGAAAAGACGGAAAAAAAGAACCTGATAGTCCGGGCTTGGCTGGGTGACGCGAATTCGAAAGACGCTTTTGGACATGGTCGTTCCGGCTTCCGTCGTCTCAGCCGGCAACAGGGTCAGCGCTTCCACCCACGAAGGAGCGTTTTGTGGTTTTGAATTTTGAGCGTCATTTTGGCGTAGATCGATCCAGGCGCTTTCCGGGATCGGCTGCTGCGTCGCGTCGGTGTGAACGGGGAGAGCATCCGTAAAGGCTTCTTGTGCGTATACGCGAAATGTCGCGGCGAAGAAAATCGCAAGAACGACGCGAAGTAACATTGGAGGCGGCGAGATTATTCGAGGGGAGGCTTGATTGCAAGCTCTCAGTTTTAGTGCGGTCTGATTTGGAGACTGTGTGTCATTTCGAATACTGCCGACAAAATGCTAAAAACAACCAGGCCAACGAGCGCAGCGATCACGACGATGATGACGGGCGGAATAAGTTGCGAGATCAAGCCAACCGTCCGGTCCAACTCGCGCTCATAAACATCCGCAATCGCCTGCATAGTTTCAGCGAAGTGTCCTGTCTGTTCTCCTACCGACATCATGTCCGTGAACAAATCAGGGAACATTTTTTGCGCTTGAAGAGCGGCTGAGAGAGTCGCGCCGTCGATCACTGCCTTACGCACCTCGCTCAACTTGAGTTCGAGGAATCGATTTCCTGCGATTTCAGTTACCAGATCGAGCGCGCGCAGCAGGGGTATTCCATTTTCCATCAATGTTCCCAGGGTGCGCGAGAACTGTGCGTAGTAGCGATGGCGAATAACCCGCCCGTATCCGGGAATCATCAACTTGAAGCGATCCCAGGTCGTCCGCCCTTCGTCGTTGCGCACCAGCGCTCGGAAACCGATCACTGCGCTAACCCCAGCCAGCACGCCAACCCACCAATATCCGGTAATGGCATGATGAAGCTGCAGCAGAATCCGGGTAGGCAATGGAAGCGCCCCACCGGTTTGCGCCATGAATCCGGTCAGCTGCGGGACCATGAATGTTATGAAGATTGTAATAAGAACTGCGCCGGCCAGCGCCAGAAATGCCGGATAGATCAGTGCCTGTTGTACTCGATCTCGGAGGTCTTTCGCCTGCATCAGATGTTTAACGAGCCGGAGGAGAATCTGCGGCAACGCTCCGCTTGCCTCTCCCGCAGCGACAAGGTTTACATAAAGCGGCGGAAAAATTCGTGGCAGCTCACTCAATGCCTGCGAGAAACTGCGCCCATCGACTAGCGCTTGATGCAACGCATGGGTCATTTGCTGAACGCGCGGTTGCTTCAAACGTTTCTCCAGAACCGACAAACCTTCGTCGAGCGTCATGCCCGCTTGGAGCAAATGGGCGAGCTGCTCGGTGAACACGAGCAACTGGCCGTGCGGAATT
The DNA here is from genome assembly GCA_036495465.1 of Candidatus Udaeobacter sp. GTDB lineage: Bacteria > Verrucomicrobiota > Verrucomicrobiia > Chthoniobacterales > UBA10450 > Udaeobacter. The sequence goes on from DASXMV010000037.1 coordinate 19,009, forward strand.
TTCAGATTCTGCGTGGGCGCTGCGGGCGGTGCGCCATCACGTTTAGGCGCTTTGGGATCCGGTCCTACGAGGTCGATTCGGACGGGAATACATTTTTGCAATTCAATTTGTCGGATCGCGATTGCTCGATCTGCGCAATCGAGTACGCCCTCAACGAGGCTGCCCTGCGCATCCCGGGCACGATATGCAAATTGTGGCATCGGCGTGAAAATTAATCGGAAACCGAAGATCTCAAACTGGAATCTGCTTCACCAGCATTGGATGGCCAGAAGGTTACATGGTTGAAAGAATCTTTTTCGAACTGTTGTAGCTTTTTAACCAATCACGCATGCCCTGCATTTGTCCTTAATTACCGTGATCGCGAAAAAATTTTGCTTGCGATGTCGCTTGATCCTGCTAAGAGCGGCGGACATGAAGTGTGCAACCCTGTTCGTACTCGTCTGTATTGCGTTTGTAACGCCAGCCTTCGCGGTTTTACGACCGCTCTTCCCTGCAAAGCCAGCGCCGCCGTTTAGCGGCGAACTAACTGCGATCGGAAACGATTCGTTTCGATCTTCTCCCGAAGAGGTTCTCACCAAAGCGCCGAGATAGACCCTGTCGCGCGCCGCGACCTTTGTAATTGCGAGTAACGGAATGCGCACTTACAAAGTTGCGTTGCGACGATGAGAGAGCTGCGCGAATGCCGTCTTTACGGCATCATTGATCTCGGCTACATCCCCCGCGCGCGGGATTGCTGTAGTATTGCCGAACAAATGGTCGACGGCGGCGTGGATCTCATTCAGCTCCGCGGAAAAGAAAAGTCGATCGAGGAGTTGATTAATCTGGCGGCTGAGATTCATGAAATTACCGCCCGGTCCGACACGCCGCTGATCGTGAATGATCATGCCGAGGTCGCGGCGCGAGTTCCCGTCGAAGGCGTGCATGTTGGACAGGACGACGATTCAATCTTTTTCGCGCGTCAAAGAGCCGGAAGAAATTTAATTGTCGGTAAATCGACGCACAGCCTGGCCCAGGCGTTCGCGGCGCAGAGCGAAGGCGCCGACTACATAGGCTTTGGGCCGATCTTTGCCACACCAACAAAACCGGATTACAGGCCCATTGGACTGGGCGACATCAGGCAAGTCCATCTCGATGTCGCTATCCCGATTTTTTGTATCGGGGGCATCAACATCGATAATCTTCAACGAGTGATCGACGCCGGGGCTAACCGCGTCGTAATGGTTTCGGCTTTGCTTAACGCGCACAGCATTGTTGATTACGCGCGCTGCGCAACCGATATGCTTGCCTAGCAAAGACCACTAACTACCTGAGGCTGCCTTTACCTGTAATCTTTGACTATTTCTGACCATGTCCGTTCTCGTTGTTGGCTCAATCGCAATTGACACAGTAAAGACGCCCGTAGAAGAACATTTCGACTTGTTAGGCGGGTCTGCTTCCTACGCTGCGTTGGGCGCCAGTTTTTTTTCACCTGTTCGATTGGTCGGAATTGTGGGCAACGACTTTCCCGAAACGGAATTCGAGTTTTGGAGATCGCGTAAAATCGACAGTGAAGGCGTGCAGCGCGCGAATGGAAAAACTTTCCGCTGGTCGGGCGAATACTCCTGGGATCTGAACACGCGCGAGACCCGTTCCATAGCGCTAAACGTCTTCGAAGACTTCAAGCCGGCGCTGCCGGCGTCGTATCGCGAAACCGATTTCGTTTTGTTGGCCAACATCGCGCCCTCGTTGCAAGCCCATGTGCTCGACCAGATGAAGCGTCCGCGTTTTGTGGTCGCTGATACGATGGATCTATGGATCGCGACAGCACGACCGGACCTCGATGCTCTGCTTCGGCGTGTAGACCTGTTGATTCTCAATGACAGCGAAGCGCGGGAAATCACCAGGGAAACGAGTCTCATCAAGGCAGGCCGCAGCATTCGCAAAATGGGTCCGCAGTACGTCGCGATAAAGAAAGGCGAGCACGGCGCTCTGCTTTTTGGCGAAGGCGATCAATTTTTCAGTTGCGGCGCCTATCCGCTTGAAGACATCCACGATCCAACCGGCGCAGGGGACACATTTGCCGGTGGAATGGCAGGCTATCTCGCCGGTACTGTGAAAAAAGTTCACTTTAATGACTTACGGAGAGCGATAATTTACGGTAGCGTCCTGGCCAGTTTTTGCGTGGAAGCATTTAGTCTGGAGCGATTGCGCACCCTATCGATGGAAGAAATCGCGAAGCGCTACGAGACATTCAAGCTAATGAGTCAGTTCGAGATTCCGGGGTGAGTCCGACGTCCGAACCAGAATATCGCGCATTGCTGCGCCGCGCATCGATCGCCACGGCTTTCTGCATCGCTGCGGTGTTGATCTGTTACTTCTGGATCGATCGACCCGTTGCGTTCTTCGTTTATCACCATCACCTCAATACGATTCGGGTTTTTCGATGGCTCACTTACCCGCCGCCCGAAGTTCAGAATTGGTCGGCTCTGGCTCTGACGATCCTGATGATTCGCCGGACGCGGGGACCATTTCTGCAGTGGCAAAAGATACTGCTCGTCGCGTGTCTTAGCTTGATTGTCGCCGATGACTTTCGAGTCTCGTTAGGCGATGTTTTCGGACGCTATTGGCCGGATACCTGGATCCATGACAATCCATCGCTTATCGGCACCGGTACATACGGTTTTCATCCGTTTCAGCGTGGTGATGACATCGGTAGTTTTCCTTCCGGTCACGCCTGCAGAATCCTGTCATTCGCTGTGGTGTGGATAATCGGCATGCCGCACAGCCGAACCGTGCAAGTCCTAACCGTGGTTCTCTGCGTTCCAATGCTCGTGAGTCTTGTCCTTATGAATTATCATTTCGTCGGCGACGTTGTAGCCGGAAGTGTTTTAGGCGGGCTCGTCGGCACATATGCGGCGCATATGGGACGGCTGCAAGCAATGTGATGGCCGTGTTTCTTGTATGCAGGTTTGCGACCGTAGCTGTTACAGGTTGCCGATACGCCGTGGCGTTTACAGCCGCAGCCCTTCTTTTGACAGGGACTGTCGAAGCCGATGCTCGCCGTGGATCCAAAGATTGGACTGTTCTTCAGAATTGTCGGCTCATCGCCAATCCAGCGAATGATGGTGATAGTTTTCATGTCAGGGTTGACGCGAGGGAATACATTTTTCGACTCTACATGGTCGATGCGCCTGAAACGGACGAAATGACTCCGGGGCGTCTCATTGAACAGGCGAAATACTTTTCGATCAGAGTGCCACAGGCCATCGAAGTAGGCGTGGCAGCCAAAGAGTTCACACGCGAGAAATTGTCTGAACCGTTTACGGTATTTACGCGAATGTCAGACGCGATGGGTCACAGTAGGCTCGAACGATTCTACGCATTTGTGGAGACTAAAGACGGTGATTTGGGCGAGCAGTTGGTTCGCAACGGGCTGGCGCGCAGCTACGGGTTTACGGCTGTGCCTCCGGGATTAAGAAATTCGCGATCAGAGTTAGAAAAACTTCGACAGTTCGAGAGAGAAGCAGAGCAGGAGAGAATCGGAGGATGGGGCGTTAATGCCGGTCGACTAAATGCGCACGCTCAAAAGCCGGCTGCCTTCAGTGTGTTCGCAGCAGAAACGATCGGCCGGCCTGGCGCATTGCGTATGACGAATGCGTTTCCCCGAACGTTTGCCACGCCAGCATTTCGACCTTCGACAGCGGCTGTCGGTCCGATCGCGGTTAAACAGTCACATGCCAAAAAGGAGATCGAATTTGGAAGAATTGACGTCAACACCGCAACGGAAAAAGAACTTAAGATGATTCCCGGCGTGGGACCGGTTATCGCTTCTCGAATCATTGCTGCCAGACCGTTTCGCAGCGCCGACGATTTGAGAAAGGTAAGCGGAATCGGCGACAAGAAATACGCTAAAATTCGCCCATATTTTCAGTAGCACGACAACCGGCGCAACCTGCAACCAACGATCGCCGGTAAAAAACGAAGGCGCGCGCCCGAGAGGATTCGAACCACTAACCTTCTGATCCGTAGTCAGATGCTCTATCCAGTTGAGCTACGGGCGCCCTTCAAAGAGTTTGTAATTTGCGAGTGAAGAGTATGGCGGTCAAATAATGGGAAAAAACAAAAATTTAGGGCCGCTTTTATGAGCAGCAACGAACTGCTCACGCAGGGTTATGGAGCCGCGCGAAATCATCCACCCCTACGACTCACGTCGACCCAAGCGGAATCCTCCGTTCATAGGTCGATATACAATAACCTCACGTCTGTTCCCGCGCGAAACAGCGCACTCGGAGAATTACCATGAATAAGCAAAACCCGAATCGTCTTAACCTCGACCATACTATCACACGCAGAAAATTTATTGGCACGACTGCTATAGGCAGCGCTGCCTTGATGGCAGGCGGATTGACCACACTTTTACGACCATCTTCGGCACTGGCTGACGAACCTTTTATTGAAGCCACAATTCCTGAGCTCCAAGCCATGATGGCATCGGGTCAATTGAGCAGCAAGGAGCTGGTAAAGGGCTATCTCAGACGGATCGGCTCGTTGAATGCCTTGCTCAACTCCGTCATCGAAACAAATCCCAACGCGGTATCAATCGCTCAACATCTCGACAATGAGCGCCGTAGGGGACACGTGCGCGGTCCGCTCCATGGGATTCCAGTTTTGGTGAAGGACAATATCGCGACCGACGACAACATGGACACGACGGCCGGGTCGCTTGCCCTCCTTCGTAGCGGTGTGCCGGGGGATGCGATAATTATTCAACAGCTCCGTGAAGCTGGGGCAGTTATTCTTGGTAAGGCAAACTTGGGCGAATGGGCGAACTTTCGGGGAAACGACAACGTATATCCACTTGCTGTCGGCTGGAGTGCCCGCGGCGGCGACACTAAAAACGCTTACGACCTAAGCTACACATCATGGGGATCAAGCGCTGGGTCTGCCAATGGGGCGGCCGCGAATTTGTGCTCTGTTGCAGTGGGCACGGAAACAGACGGCTCAATTACCGGGCCATCGGCAGTTGAAAACGTGGTCGGCCTGAAACCGACTCTCGGACTCGTCTCGCAAGACGGAATTATTCCAATTGCGCATGAACAAGACACAGCTGGACCCATGGGGCGAAGCGTTACCGACATTGCGATTCTGCTCGGGGTGTTGCAATCGCCATTTGGCGAAGTGATTGGGCATCAATTACCAAGTGATTACGCGCAGTTTCTACAGCGCGGCTCGCTTCAGGGGGCGCGGATTGGTCGCGATGTTCGCTTTTTCGACTATAGCTACTACGGAAGCGGCATTCCTGGCGACGAGGAGACGGTTGCGTTTGCCGAGAACGCGTTGGACGTAATGGAAAGCCTCGGTGCTACGATCGTGGACACCGATACTGGTGATGTGTTCGCGTACACCGACGATGAGTTTACTGCGTTGTTGTTCGAGTTCAGGGCGCAAATCGCGGATTATCTTTCAACGCTTACGCATACGAATATGCGAACGCTTGCTGATCTCATTGCTTTCAACAACGCGCATTGTCGGCAGGAGCTCGTGTACTATGGTCAGGAGGTCTTCGAACAATCGGAACAAGCCGTCGGTTATCCGACCGATCCAACTTACATAGCGGCCCGAACACATGCCCGAAACACCGCGCGATCCGGAATTGATAACGCGCTCGCCGCGGACAACCTCGACGCGATTGTCGCACCACACTTGACGAATTCGACTGGACCTGCCGTAGCAGGGTATCCAAATTTGTCACTTCCGGTGGGTATTCGCGACAGCGGCAGGCCGGCTGGCATGTTAATGTACAGCACCTTTCTGCATGAGCCACAATTGATCGGTTTCGGCTACGATTTGGAGCAGGAACTGAATGTTCGGCGCCCGCCGCAGTTCCTTGGATCAGTGATCCCGATCCCGAACGCAAATCTTTGCGATCAGGCAAAGCAGCCTCAGATATTCAGGGGCAGAGCACACGCTCAGCACGGCCGCATTTTCTAGAATTGTCAGTCTTCATGCTTGAGCACGCGAGCAGAATGAGGATTCTGCTCGCGTGACGATTTTTTTGGGATGCGGATTCGCCGCAAAATATCGCGAAGGCGGCGGCAATTTTTCCGTGCCGCTGCAATGGATGTTGGGCCTGCGGCGGTTAAAACTCGACGCAATTTGGTTGGAGCTGTTACCGGCGACGGATGACCCGCAGGCGGATCGCGCCAAGATCGCCAAATTCCAACGACAATTACGCGAACACGGCTTGGCCGGCCGGTATTGCCTACTCTATCAGAAACGGGCATCAGAGGAGCACGATCTTCGCGAGATATCCTGCATCGGGATGTCGAAACGAGAGTTGATTGATCGACTGGCTGGCCCGAACGCGCTGCTCAATCTCAGTTACTCAATTCACCCGCCATTCCTCGAGCAATTTGAGCGGCGCATCTTTTGCGATTTGGATCCAAGCGAAATTTTTTATTGGATGACTAAAATGGAATTGGGCCAGTCGTCCCATGACGAATTTTGGACGATTGGACTCAACGTTCACGAGAGCGATTGCCAGCTGCCGAAATCATCTTTGCGTTGGAGAACATTTTATCCCCTTGCTGACACGCAACTCCTCCAACCGCAATCGCGACCCAAGGTCCCTAAATTCACCACTATTGGACAATGGTACTGGAGCGGAGCCGTGGAAGTGGCGGGAGAATTCCCCGATTTATCGAAGAGAGTCATGTTCGAGCCCTATCTCGGGCTACCAGCAAGCGTGCCGGAGGCGTGGTTCGAATTAGCGATGAACATCAGCCCGGACGACCCGGAACGCTTTCGGTTGCAGCAGCTAGGCTGGCGTGTGGTCGATCCGCACCGGGTTGCGCGCACTCCTGCTATTTATCGCCGTTACATAACGAGGGCTCTGGCAGAGTTTACGGCCATCAAAGGCGTAGATGTAGCCTGGCAAACTGGTTGGTTGAGCGATCGGGCCGCGGCGTTTCTTGCGCTGGGGCGACCGGTGATCACCGAAGATACTGGTGCGGCCACATATCTTCCGCGCGATAGCGGATTTCGTTTCATTCGGAATAGCGACGAGGCGAAAGTCGCGATTAAAGACGTGCTGCGTGATTGGCCGCGACTATCGAAACAGGCGCGGGCGTGCGCTTTGGAAGTGTTCGATTCCGCGAAGAATCTCAAGACCATTCTTGGCATCTAGCCGGTCGTTCTCGCCAGAATAAAGTGCAATAGCGAATCCCGTTGACTTGCCTTCAGGCACTGCTCAGGGACGCTGACTCCGTTGCGATTCGCTCGGGACGACAGCCATAAAACAAAGCCGCTAGTTTTGGCGTTGCAAAACGATTTCCGGGTGTTACTCGTTGTCCCGTTATGGCAGACCTAATCAAACAAGGCGAGCTCAAGGAGCGAATGAAAAAAATCCCGGAATGGGAACTGGAGAAAAAGCACATCGAACGCACGTTTGAGTTCGATGATTTTGCGGATGCGATTGATTTTGTAAACGCGGTAGCCGAAGTGGCTGAGGAAGAGGAGCACCATCCGGACATCGATATTCGTTACAATAAAGTACGTCTGGTCGCCTCCACTCACAGTAAAGGCGGATTGACCGAGCTTGATTTTGGCCTTGCCGAACGAATTGATACCTTGGCCGAATAAGCGAGGTTAACGGTGGAGGGGCACGTCAGTGTCTATCGGCGCGACGCCGACTCTACGGGTTATTGGGCAGCCGTCCTTCGTCGGCATCGATGAATTGGAATGACGTCTGAATGTCTGACCTGTCGCTGATTCCTGCTTCCCTTTTGCGACGCTCCAATATTTCGGAAATTTCGTCGTTCCACCCACGCTTGCGCATGAATTCGTTCCAAACGTAAGCATCGTTTTCATTCGGTCTGCGCCCATTCTCAAAACACCACTGCAGAACTTCTTCGTCGGTTCCACCCTGTTTCCCGCGCTGGACCAGTTGGTCGTAATTGATTCGGAGAAAGTTCGCACACAGTTCGTCGAAACCTTTTCCAAGGTTCCCATGATAATCGTCGGGCAAGCGTCCCGGGCATGCAGCCGGATTTTGCCTACCATCCGGCCAAAATAGAAAAGGCCTCCTACTTTTTCGGATGGACTGCGAAGGGCAACAGTTGCCATGAAAAAATTTGGACTTTTTGTCGTGAGGTTCAAGCGTGGACGACAAACGGATGGAGGAAAGCGAAACTCTCGGAACCAATTTTATAGCTCGCTGGAAAGGACCGGAGATGTTTCGTTTTCTTCAATGGCGCTGCCTTGAAGTTCAGATGAGCGATGAGTTCTAGCCAAATCGCGATTCGAGGCGTTAATTATTCGGAATGGATCGGATCGTTGGGGTCGAGACTGAGTACGGCTGCCTTTTGGGTGAAGAAGAGCCCCATGGTAACTCCGAGCTCTGGCCGGCGAAGGTCAAAAATTATCTTTTCCGCAGCGCTGAGGCTGGCACGATTGACCTGCATTATCGCGACTACGAAGAGCCACCAGGTAACGGAGGTTTTCTTCTTAACGGGGGTCGTCTCTATCTGGATATGGGCCACATCGAATACGCCTCGCCGGAATGTCTGCACCTGCATGATCTGGTGGCATACGAGTTGGCTGGAGATGACCTGCTGCAATCTGCGCTGATTGCCCTGGGCGCGCAGGATCGCGTCTCATTTATCAAAAACAATGTCGATCATCACACTGGCGCGACGTTTGGCTGTCATGAGAATTATCTGATGAAACGCGAAGCGCAATTCACACCTCCAATTCTTGGAACGCTGCTGACGTTTCTCGCGACCCGTCAAATTTTTACCGGCGCCGGGCGCGTCGGTCAGTCCAATCCGCTGGCGTTTGATTTCGAACCGCCGCAACCGGAGACACAAGTCAATTTCCAGCTTAGTCAGCGCGCCGATCATATCGTGAACGACATCTATCAATGGGTGCAGTTCAATCGGGCCATTATTAATGCACGCGACGAGCCACTGGCCGATTATCGAAAATACCGACGGCTCCATTTATTGATCGGTGATTCCAACATGAGTCCCTATGCAACGGCCTTAAAAATTGGAACAACTGCCTGCGTTTTATCGTTGCTTGAGGATGGCCGTTTACCGCGAAATCTGGTCCTGGCTGATGCCGTGCAAAGTACACGCGACATTTCTCGCGACCCAACTCAACAATGGATTGTTCATCTTGAAAATGGCAAGACTATCGGGGCGCTCGATGTGCAATGGGAATTCTACCGGCTGGCACAAAAACACCTGCGCAACAGCAGCGCAGAGACCAACTGGCTACTGGAAAACTGGGCGTTCGTTCTCGAAGTAATTCGGAATAATCAGCAGGCGCTCATCGGAGGCGTGGACTGGATCACAAAGAAATGGTTACTGGAGGCGTTTGTTCAATCCGAAGGGCTAAGTTGGGGCGATCCGTGGCTACAAAGCATCGACCTCGAATATCACAATATCAATCCAGGTCGCGGATTGTTCTTTGCTGTTACACCTGGCAAGCGGATTGCAGAATGGAACAATAATGTCCGGCGTTCGAGCGCAGCGCATATTCCTCCTGCAAATACGCGCGCATCGGGTCGCGCTCGGGCGGTATCATTCTTTCGAAATTGCGATTCTCCTTATGTTATCAACTGGGATTCCATCGCGTGTGATAACCGGGACTTTCTCGTGATGGGCGATCCGTTCCAAACTTATAACGACGAAGTGGAACGTTTTTTAGCCAAGCCGCGAGTGGTAGACGTCGCGATCGAGGAGGTCAATAGCTGAGCGTGGCTAAATCAAAAACGGAATTATGCGTTTCACTCGCCGCTGGTAATCCGGGTAGTCGTTCGGAAACTGTTTCAACATCAAGCGTTCCTCTTGACTCAGTTTGATCCAGAAGCTTACGAAAACCAACGCTACGCCAATAAACGCTGCAAGATGACCGAAAACGATAGCCGTTCCAAGAAACATGGATTGTAAACCCGTGTAGATTGGATGCCGAACAAAGCGATAGGGACCCCGTTGAACCATCTCATGACCCTCTTTTAGTGTAACTACTCCGCTCCAGTTCCGCCCGAGTATGAGTCTCGCCCAGATCGCGAGCGCAAGCCCACAGCCGCAGATGACGGCTCCGATGCACGTGCTGGACGCCGTTTGGGGGACGAGGATCAGGCTGAACGGATAGGGAAATCTTCTTCCCAGAGTAAGTAAGACATACGCGATAACGAGCAAAGCCCAGTACCGCGCTCGTTCACCGGCGCTTTCGCGATAGACTGTGCGTTTTGTCCATATTGAAGCTACCAGCCAAACAGCAGCAAACACTAGCCAGCAAGCGCCAATGAAATGCATTGCTGAGGAAGAGACCGATATCAACGATGTACAGGTCGATGTCCCCTAACGTGCCGCGACCGTAACTCGCTCACTGCAATCTCTGCAGCGATGAAATGCCGTAGTTGTCCTGCAGGTCCTGTGCCTCGGAGGCGACTTGTGCCGCGTCGAGTTCAATTTGTTTTGGGTCTTCTTCAGTCTCGATTTTGATGAATCCGTCGATTGGATGTTTCACGGCGTCGGCCAGGTCCTCTAACGATTTGATTTCTTTGCCGTTCACCTTCTTTACGGTCAAATAAGCGAGCTCATCGTAGCCAATTGTACTATTAGCGGGAAGAACCTGGCTAAGAATGACAACGCGTCGGTTTTTGTCAGAAAAAAGTTCGGACTGGAAATGGTCGAGATAAACCAAACGCTGGGGAGCTTCTCTTTGCCAGTTCGGTCCCCATTCTTTGAGATATTGGCGGGAAAGCTCCTGAAAAATCAAACCCCCGACGACATAATATCGAGGCGGCTGGTCGAAATCGTAAGGGGGACTCACGTAATCCTTCGCGTCCCGGTGTTCTAGCGCGACCTTCAACTGCATTGGTTTGCCGTCGCGTTGAATTCGAAAAGGAACAACGTCGCCAGCATACGCATGAGCTGTAAGCAAGTTTGTAAATTCGATCTTTCCATAAATCGGGTCCACGTAGTTACCGTTTTGATCGAGGTCATTATTCGCAACAGAAGTGATGATGTCGCCGACCTGAAGGCCCGATTTCATAGCCGGTGTACCGGGTTCGACATTCGTGACGTAGACCCCTCCAGCTTCCTTTCCTTTTTCTCCAGCGAACTCACGCAGCTCAGGATCGCGCGTTGGAAAGAAAGAGAAACCGGCCGAAGGGAAACCTCGATAACTTTGACCTTCAGCCTCCTTTAAAAAGTGCGTGATGACCGGAGCAGGGATGGCGTCGAGGAGTTGTGAACGCGAATCGTAACGGAGTAATAATCCCGCCAGCTTGTTTTTCTTAACCAATGGCACCGTATAACTATTTTCGCGGTACTGCATTGGGATGCTGACGCGGTAAGTGAGGAATTCTCCGACGTCGATTGGATACGGCATCATTTGAACTGTTGTTACCAGGCCCTCGGTGGCGAGGAGTGCTCCAGTCGGCTCCAATTGCCACGCAGCCAGCTTGTCGCCCACAACGGTGTCAGGCGTGATTTCAAGGGGAGTGATTCCGTCGAGAAATGTTTTATCTACCGGTTCCAATAGCGCAAGGTTGGCTTCGTAATCAATCACCTGGACATTGGCCGCAGTTTTTTCTCCAGACTCCGCACGCTCGAGTTCCACGTAATTTTGGTTTGCAACCAGGTCCGCTGTGACAAGGACGCGGCCCTTTGGTAAAACCGCGCCGAGAGCGCGCTTTGAAAATGGCGCTTTCTTTTGCCAGGGCCGAAAATAATCATACGACTGTCCCGTCACATTTACCCGGACAAGCGCCAGCTGTTTCTGCTTGTTTAATGCCGAAGGTACAGTGGATTCCTTTTTCGCCAACGCTCCACTGACTGCTACCAGGACAAGTCCAAAAGCGATAAGAGAATGCTTGATCATCTTTATGTTTTATTTGCTTGTTCTTTGTCCTTTGAGGCTGGTTGTTCTTCAAGGTTTTGTTCTTTCAACACGTTGTAGCGCGTCTTAATCCGTTCGCGTGCTGCTTCGACCTGACTTCGATTAAGCACTAGCGGAGGTCCGTCGCCAATCATCCGTATAACCAATCTCTCCGGCGATTCGGCCAAAGCCTGTGCTAATTCGTCAAGGGTCCGAATCTTCTTGCCATTTACTTCATCCACAATGCTACCGCGGTAAGGAGCCAGATACGTATTGATGGGGTCCGGCAAAATATTGGCCAGTACAATCACGTCGGGATGCTGGAGATAAAGCTGGTCGAGAACGAAGTATTCGAAGAAATGGCGAACCCGCAGATCGGCTGTCCGATATGCCTCCAGCATATCCAGGTTTAGCGGTTGAAACAGGAGACCGCCGTAGAGAACGTAACGTGGTCGCACATCATAACTATGTCCCTGCACTGAATACGGCCAGGGTTTATAAAGTTTGATCGTCACCGTCATCGGCTGCTTGTTACGCGAGATATCCAGCTTAACGGAATCGCCTTTGAATTTTCGCTCGACGACTTCTTCAAACTGAGCGTGCTCGCCATCCAGTTCAACGTTTGCGTCACTGGCGATGGGGTGACCGTCGATAGCCAGAAGAACGTCACCCGGATACAGAATACCGTCCGATGGCCCGGCCGCGACCACGGAACTCACAAGCACCCCACGATCTTCGTCCTTTAAACCGAGAAACCTTCGTTGCGCAGGATTTTGCAACTTAGCATAGGTGATAGCTAGATCAGGATACTCATCGTAATGCCCGTTACTGATGTCCTGCAGAAACCGCTTTATAACAGGCGTGGGAATCATGTAGGCCACTCCCTGTGCGACGTCGCCGCTGTAGCCTTGAAACGCTACTCCGACAACTTTGCCGTCCTGCATTACGGGGCCGCCGCTATTGCCCGGATTGATTTGAGCGCTGATCTGAATGGCCAAATGCTGATCGACCGATGAATGAGTGTAGAGCTGAAAATCGACTCTCGACACGATGCCCGTCGTTACAGACATCCGCTCGCCTCCAATTGGATAACCGTACGCCGAGACAGTCGATTCGAGCGTGGGAATTGCACCTAACTGTAAAGGCAACATGTTTTTGAAAAAGTCTGAAGCCGACACAGTGATTACTGCCAGGTCGCAGTCATTCGCAATGAACTGCACTTTTGCCGGGTACTTGTTAGGATCGCCGTCGCGTTCCACGGTGAGATAACGGCTGTTCGCGACCACGTGTGCGTTTGTCATGATGCGGTTCCCGGTTATCACAAAGCCGGCCCCAACACCGCGCTCAAGCCCACCTGCGTTCCAGGGCGCTCTGTAATCGGGTTCGACCGAAGTGGCGGTAATCCGCACCAGGCTCTTTTGGATCGGTCCGTTTGGCTTTGGTGGCGCAATCGGAACCGGCACCGGAACTACCGCTTGGGCAGGAGGAGTCGACCTTGATGGCCCGGGTGGATGGACCGGCGTGCTGTCCTGGGCGTCTAACACCGGTCCAAGCAACAAGATGGCGGAAATAAGAATAAGGATACGCTTCATGGGCGAAAAAGCTGCGAACTTAAATAGCGTACTTGAAAATGAGATTCGGATTTACATCAACAAGTGGCCTTTTCGGACACAACAGACACGATAAGCGCGTTCTGCGTTCAAATCTCTGGCTGAACAAAATCCAAGTTGAACTATTCCTTAAATTCCAGCGCGGTCGAGAACTGATTTCAGCACCTTTTTAGCGTCAAAGAATTCGGAAGCCAGGTCGTAAGCGGCGCGCGAATGCCTTGTATAGTCTGCGTTAATGCGTTTCACGGCGTCCACAATTTCGCCAACGGTTCGGAAAGATAACAGACCCGCCTCGCCGCCGTAAAATTTCGTGAAGCCGGTTTCCTGAGTTATGACCGGTCGGCCTGCTGCCAAATAGCAAGCACTCCTGTCGCTGAACCAGCCGGTGTTTAGTCGCACGTACTGGTCCTTGGCGACAGTGAATTCTCCCTTTGATCGTTGGATGTAGTTCCGATATAGCCAATAATCCACGCTCATTTGCAGCGGCGAAGTCAGCCGCCAGCCATTTCGCTCAAATCCTGCGCGAGTAGCGCCATGCTCGATGTTGGTCGCCAGTTCAAATGTTTCACCCGCTTTCTTCGGCGCGGCGATGAAGCGCAGAAACTCGCGCGATTTGCTCCAGAGATACTTTTTTCCGCGCCACGAAATGTCTTTGAGACCGCTGGTGGACCAATTAGCCACAGATGTGAACACGGCCATACGGCCAGGCGAGGCCTTCGTTCGCCAAAGATCAGTCACTACTGGTTGTCGCGTAGACAGCCATTTGAATCCGTGGGTGGGAACGGGGAAGCTTTTTGTGCCGATGTTCTCGCCAAAGGTGAAAAGCGCGTGATGTCGCCCGAGGTATTGCTTTGTCGATTTGACGGCCTTGTCGATCTTTATCTGTTCGACGCCTGGATCGCTTTCGATGTAGAGAATACGGTCTGAAAGGAGCAGGTCGTCGTTGAACTCCTGTGCGCCGCAAATGTTGAGGATCGCGTCCGCTTCGCGATAAAGGCGGCGAATTTTCTCCAATCGCAAACCGGCCGTTGGGTTCCCCGGTAGATAACGTGCGCAGAACGCCCAATGATTCTTGAATTCGAATTCACCCGACAGCCGATTCAAAAGCTGTGCCGTGTAATCAAATTCGGTGGTGACTTCAAATGTTTCCGGGTTGTATGGAATGCGCGCGGAATCTTCGATGTAAAAAACATCGTGCCCAAGTCGTTGCAGTCCGACGATGTAATGGATGTGCTGCCAAATTACGCCCGCGATGGGCATCGAACCCATAAAGCCCATGACAACGACACGCTTGCGTTTCATAAGAACAAAAAAGGCTCAACACCCGAGGTCCAATGTCCAACGTCCAGTTGTCCAAATTCGACACGTGGTGCTGAGCCTTAACGGTTGGTCGTTGAATAGATTCATTCCTCGAACCGCTTCACTACTACGGCTGGATTTCCCGCAACGACTGTATTCGGTTCCACATTTTTCGTGACCACTGACCCAGCCGCAATAACCGAATTCTCGCCAACGGTCACACCTTTCAAAATCACGGCGTTCATACCAATCCAAACATTGTCGCAGATTTTCACAGGAGCGGTTTTCAATTTGGGTCGCGCGGGCCGATCTTTGAAGTAAGGCGCGAGCGCTTGCGCGTCGATGAGACGCTGGGCCGGGTCCAACGGATGAAAGTCGGAATCGGCAATCCCGACGTTCCACGAAACCAGACAATACGATCCGATTTCAATCTTCTCATCGGCCATGACGAGTGCACCATTGAGCAGCGTGAAATCGCCGATCACGCACTGGCCGTTCTCGCCGACGGAAAAAGAACAGCCTGCATAACACGAAACATGCCTGCCAATAATGACCGCGCCTGATTTTTTGTTCCGAAGCTTCCGGAAAATTTGCGCGCTTTCGCAATAGAAACCTTCGCCAAACTCGACGTTTGGAGGAACTGGATCCGGCCACCAGTCGCTTTCGATATGACGATCTTCTTTAACGTTGCTCATGCAAGGACTTGTCATTCTGGACGGAGCGAAGAATCTCGATATCTCCTATCCACCGGTCATCAGTCGGAGATGTTTCGCTTCGCTCAACATGCCAACGTGGGCGGACTTTACGTTGGGAATTTCCCTGACGCATAAAGCCTTGCGTAAATCCCGCCGCGGGAGATCAGCTCTGGTCCGCGTCCTTTTTCAACAACTCGTCCGTGTTCCAGCACAATGATTTGATCGAGATCGTGGATCGTCGCCAGTCGGTGAGTCGCGATCAAAGTCGTGCGGCCGCGCATTAGTTCCTGAATAGTTTCCATGATCGCCGCCTCGGTTGCAGGATCGAGTGCCGACGTGGGTTCGTCCAGCAGCAAGATCGGTGCATTCTTCAAGAACGCGCGAGCGATACCAATACGTTGGCGCTGCCCGACGCTCAAGTGACCGCCTCGCTCGCCTACAGCACTCCCATAACCATCGGGCATTTGCCGAATAAATTCATCCGCCTGCGCCCGGCGCGCCGCCTCGATAATCTCCTCTTCCGTCGCATTGGGCCGGCCGTATGCGATGTTTTCTCGTACTGTTGTGGAAAATAGCAATGTGTCCTGCAGCACGATTGCGATCTGCGCGCGCAGACTTTTTTTTGTGATTTCCCTCACGTCACGGTCATCAAGCATGACGGAGCCGCTGGAGGGATCATAAAATCGCGGCACCAGACTCATCAACGTGCTTTTGCCCGCGCCGGTGCCACCCACAAGGCCGATAATCTGGTTTGGCTCAATGCGCAGATCGATATCGCGCAAAACCTGTCGATCCCCTGCGTAACCGAAATTCACGGACTGAAATGCGATCGCCCCTTTGGCGGTCGAGATCGTAACCGCATTCGGCGAATCGCGAACATCATCTTCGCGGTCCAGCACTTCAAAGCAACGCTTCGCCCCTGCGGTCGCACCTTCCATGGCCCAGGCGGTGTAGGTGAGGGACTCCAGTGGCTGATAAAGCATCAGCAAATACGCGCTGAAGACGAGCAGCGATCCGAGTGTGAGCGTTCCTTTAAGAACGTGCACCGAGCCGACGTAATACATCGCGGCTGTGCCAACCACCATCAGTGTGCTGATCACCAATGCGCTATTAACGTTTGTCAAAGTGAGCCGCAGATTGGCCTGCAAACTTTGCCGGGCTTGCTGTTGGAATTGGAGAACTTCGAATTCCTCGCGTCCAAACGCGTGGACCATTCGAATGGAGCTAAGGCCTTCCTGGGCTTGCGCCAGTACAGCGCTTTCTCGTTCCTGAATGGTTGTTGATTCGCGACGAATCCGATCTGCGAAGAGATAAATCGCGCCGACGACCAGGGGGACGATCGCCAGGGAGACAAGGGTTAGTTGCCAGTCCAGCCGTAACATGATGAGGAAGGTTCCGATTAGCGTGATCACCGATGAAAAGATGTTGGTGAAGCCCTTGTTGTAGATCGTCTGGATTGATTGCGAATCGTATGCGACGCGGAAGCTGGAATCGCTCGAACGACGGGCGTCGTGAAATTTGAGAGAAAGAGATTGTAAACACGAATAGAGATCTGTGCGCAATTTGAGCAACGACTGCAGACCGATTTTTACAAAGATATAGTTTGTGGCCCAATTCATCACTCCCCAAAAGAGCTGGATCACGATCAGGCCGAGACAGAGTAGTGGGATCCAGACATGCCAGTCAGTGCGCGCTGCCGGGCCTGGACGAAGAAAATCGTCGACGATTAACTTAAAAGGCCAGGGTTTGAGCAGGTTGAGGGCAATGGCGACCAGAGACAAAAACAATCCCAGAACCGTTTGTGTGAGGAACGGCCGGTAGTAACGGAGAACGCGCCGGTAGATCGACATCTTAATTTAGGATTGCAGATTTTCGTTTTTAGACTGAACTAGGGCCAACTTTATTGCGGCTCGACGTCGAGAGATTCCTCGACTTCGCCCGGAATGACAATATGCATCATCTTCTGCAAATCTGGTTCGGGTGGGTTCAACAATGGGGTTACCCTGGCATCGTCCTACTCATGGCGATGGAAAGCTCCATTTTTCCAGTGCCGAGCGAAATTGTCATTCCGCCGGCGGCGTTTCTTGCCACACAGGGAAGATTTAATGTGTGGGGCGTAATCGCCGCCGGAACGTTTGGTTCGTGGATGGGCGCAAGCGTGACCTTTTGGATCTCACGATGGCTCGGCCGCATCGTGATCGTGAAATGGGGTCGCTTTTTCATGATCAGCGAAGCGAAATTAATTCGGGCCGAGAATTGGCTGCATCGTTACGAGGCGGGCGGCGTTTTTTTTGCACGACTGCTGCCAGTGATTCGGCATCTAATCTCCATACCGGCGGGTATCGTTCGAATGAACTTCACTACTTTCAGCGTAATGACGGTCGTCGGCTCAGCTCTTTGGTGCGGGGTGTTAGCCTGGTTTGGGCAGACGGCGATTACGCCCGAGATGTTACATGATCCGGAGGGCATGGCCTCGGCGTTGAAAGCCAAATCACATCTTATCGTCGCCGCGGTGCTGGTGTTGTGCGTCCTGTATTTTGTCGCTATGCGGCTGACTAAGCCGCATTCCGATGCCTAAGCGCCGCCGCTAACGACCGTCGGAGCCTTTGCGTTGAGATTTCGGTGGGGGTTTACGCCCTTGGTATCTACGGGCCGTTAAGGTGAGCCCTCGTTCTCCGGGTACGCAAACCTTGCTCACAGGAAACCACGCAAGCCCAACATTTTGTGTTTTAAAATTGAACAAAAGTGTCGGGGAGCGGTCAGTTACTAAGTGTATAAAAGATGAATAACTGCATAGGGCTTATGGATGAGATATTCACAAACGGACATGGTACTGGAATTGCTTCCCGAAATGGAGGCAATCAAATGAAAAGAAATAGACAAATATTAAAGCCACGAAAATTTTCGGGTCTTTCGCTGGGGGATCTTATCCTGGCGGTTAGTTCCTGTACAAGCAGCAATAGGGAGACGGTTGCGACCGTCGCAGACCTTTTCGCCAGCGGTCGGGTGCGCCTGCAAGACAACGGACGTTTCTTGCGGGTCCGTGTTTGTTAACATCCCGTAATTCCAGCGGATTTCGAAATCGCTCCAGATTCTGATTCTGGAGCGACTTTGTTTTTGCGCTCATTTGCCACACCGCTTCAAACGAGGCGAATCAACGCGCATAAAAAAACGAAACCGGGAACACGCTGAAGCTAAGATACCTGTATCGTCGCACCGGGGGTTAATCGCGACGTTTATGAAACAAAACGCTTTGCCACCAACTAGCGCCGCTTTTATGTTGCGCGAGTGATCGATCGTTATTCCCGGCCAGAGATGAGCAAAATCTGGTCGGACGAACGCAAGTTTCAGATTTGGCTGGATATTGAGGTACTTGCCTGCGAGGCGATGGCCGAGCTTGGCCAGATTCCAAACCAGGATGCTGCGGAAATCCGGAAGCGCGCGCGTTTTTCTATTCCGGAAATCCTTGAGATCGAAAAACGGACTAATCACGACGTCATTGCTTTTCTGGAAAATGTTGCAGTCTCTGTGGGGCCGGCAGCGCGTTGGATTCATCAGGGGCTGACTTCCTCTGACATTTTGGATACGACGTTGGCTGTCCAACTGAACGAGTCGTGCGACATTCTACTGGTCGATCTCAAATCTCTCCGAACGGTAATCGCAAATCAGGCGCGCCGGTTCAAAATGACCCCAATGATAGGGCGCAGCCACGGCGTGCACGCCGAGCCAATTACCTTTGGGCTGAAGCTCGCGCTCATGTATGACGAATTCGGTCGTGCGGAGGAACGGCTCAATCAAACGCGCGAACGGATTCGGGTCGGTAAAATAAGCGGAGCAGTTGGTACGCACGCGCATATCGATCCGAAAATCGAACGAGCGGTCTGCGAAAAGCTCGGGCTAAAACCCGCGACCCTTTCTACGCAGATCGTGCAGCGGGATCGCCATGCGGAATTCATGACCACGCTCGCGGTGATCGCTTCAAGTATTGACCGTTGGGCGACTGAATTTCGTCATCTCCAACGAACGGAAGTCCTGGAACTGGAAGAATTTTTTGGCGAAGGACAAAAAGGCAGCTCGGCGATGCCGCATAAACGCAATCCCATTACTAACGAGCGGTTAAGCGGATTGGCGCGTGTCATTCGCGGTAATGCAGTTGTGGCTCTGGAAAATGTCGCCCTCTGGCATGAGCGCGACATCAGTCATTCCAGCGCAGAACGAATCATTTTGCCGGACTCATGCATCCTACTTGACTACATGTTGGTGAAGTTGCGTGACGTTGTCGAAAGGTTGCAGGTTTATCCGGACCAAATGCAGGAAAACCTTGCTATGACGAAGGGTTTATACTTTAGCCAGTCAATCCTCCTTGCTTTGACCAGGGCCGGCGCGGAACGCAAAGCTGCGTACGAAGCGGTGCAACGGGCCGCAATGAAAACCTGGAAAGGCGAGGGGACGTTCTCCGAAAATGCAAAGCGCGAACCAGAAATCGCGGCAAAACTTTCAGCGGAGGAGGTCGATCGCCTTTGCTCGCTCGACGTCCATTTCAAACATATCGATTCGACCTTTAAGGCTCTAGGTTTGGAATAGACGGACTCATTCGTATCGCAACGCTTCGATCGGATCGAGATTCGCTGCGCGATATGCTGGGTAAAGACCGAAGCCAATTCCGATCGCGGAGCAGACAAGAAGACCGGCAACGGCCCAGGCGTAAGGGAAGATCAGGTCCATTTTTAGCCACATCGCCAGTAGGTCACCGACGATGATTCCGAGAACAATTCCCAGAATTCCTCCAGATTCGGAAATGAATACGGCCTCCGTGAGAAATTGGCGCAAGATATCGCGGCTACGGGCGCCGATCGATTTGCGAACCCCAATTTCCTTTGTGCGTTCGGTCACACTGACCAACATGATGTTCATAATGCCGATCCCAGCCGCGATGAGCGCGATGAAACTCACGACGAATGCCCCCACTCGCACGTATCCAGCCACATTCACGAACGCACTCTTGAGCGAGTCATTGCTGTAAATCTCGAAATCGTTCGGTTGATCCGGGCGCAGGCCGCGCGCGATCCGCATAGCCCCGATCGCTTTATCGAACGTACGATTGTAGGTATCCTGCGTGAAAGCTTGTGTCGCAATGTTCACAGTGCGCTTCGCTTCACCGAAATCCTCGAAAAAGCGCGTGATGGGCATCAGAATGACATCGTCCTGACTTTGGCCGAATGCAGTCCCTTTTTCCGCGAGAACGCCTACGATGGTGTAGGTGTGTCCGCTCACCCGAATCACTTTGCCGATCGGGCTTTCGTGGGGAAACAGTCTTTTCTCGACCATCCTTCCGACGACAATTACGCGTCGCGAAAGATCGACATCTTCATCATTTAAATTGCGGCCATAACCAAGCGTGTGAGCATTAGCGGTTAGAAAAGCTTTGTTAGTTCCCACAATCAGAAGACTCGGCGTTGTCTTTACGCCGTTATAGACCGCCTGACCCTTCACTTCGTAACCGAAACTTTTTAGGCAAATCTCGCGGGCCTCGCCTTCCATCAATCGGTAATAATGCTGTGCCTGCTTGTATGTGATGTCGTGCCGGTTGCGGAACTTTTCCTGGACGTCCCCACTTGCGCTCATGTTGGCCGGATACTTGGCAAACTGAAAAATATTGGAACCGAGGAAGCTAATTCCGTTCTCGATGGAGTACTGCAATGCGCCGATCGCAGTCATGACTGAGATGACCGAGAAAACGCCGATGGTGATGCCGAGCATTGTCAGCGCCGAGCGCAGCTTGTTTGCCCCAAGCGACGACCACGCCATCTTGATTATCTCGCTGAATCGCATCTCGATTTTACTCGTATCGAAGCGCGGCGACTGGATCGAGGCGCGACGCTGTCCAGGCTGGCGCGAATCCCGAAAACAAACCGGTCATAATTGAAACGATCATGCTGATAATCACCAGGCCGATCGAGAAATGAATCGGAAACGACGGGAAAGCCTTTCCGATCCCGAAGCACATTACGTAAGCAAAAACTAACCCAGTAAATCCGCCAAGAAGACAAAGCGCAGTCGATTCGATCAGGAATTGCAACAGGATCGTTCGTCGCCGTGCTCCGAGCGCCTTTCGCGTTCCGATTTCTTTCGTGCGTTCTTTCACGCTGACAAAGGTGATATTCATGATCCCGATTGCGCCCACAAAGAGCGATAAGCCGGTAATAAACAACCCTGCTATCGCAATTGAGTTTTTCACCGGGTCGAGCGTGCTCTTGAACGCCTGCTGTTCGTTGATCGAGAAATCGTCTTTTTTCTCGGGTGGCAATCCGCGCACGCGCCGCATCAAACCAGTGAGCTCGTCCTTGGCATCGGCGAGTCTGGTCTTGTCTCTTACTTTCACGCGTACATCCGATTCGCTTTTGGCCGAAAAATATTTGTTAAATGCGGCTAGCGGCATCGCCACCATGGAATCCCAACTGAACAAACCAAGAAACGTGCCCTGTCGCGCGTTTACGCCGATGACCTTGAACAATTGACCGTTGATCAGCACCGATTTAGCAATTGGATCTTCGGAGGGGAAAAGCGCATCTGCCACGTCATACCCGATGACAACGACATTTGCGCCGCCGCGCGATTCCAGTTCGTTGAAGAACCGCCCAACTGTACAGTCAATTGTTGACGTTATGATGAAATCCGACGTCGTCCCAAGAACGAAGACGTTATTGACCTGATTGCCGCCGTATTTAACCGATCGCATCAAATTCGATGTGGGTACCGCTACAATCAGGTTCGAATTGGGCGTTGCTGCGATCATCCTATTCAAGGGCTCGGCGTACTCAGTCTTGATTTTCTTGCGGTCGCGAAAGTTCCACCAGTCGTCGACTGGCTTCCACGGCCATTGCGTGACGTAGAGAACGTCGTCACCCAGGACGGCCATGCTTTTGTCGAAACCTATGGAAATCCCGCTTACGGCGGTGCCCATCAGTGTCACAGCGATAATGCCGATAACAACGCCGAGAGCCGTAAGCGTTGAGCGGGTCAGGTTCGAGCGCATTTGCGCGGCCGCGATTTTCCAGCTCTCGGTCAGCTCGTAGAGAAGACGTTTCATGTCGGGTTTATCCCGCAACCGGCACATCGAGTTCCGGAATAAAGCCGACGTGATCCATCTCGATCAGTCCATCGCGCAGGTGGACGGTGCGACGCGCATGCGCCGCGATATCTCGCTCATGTGTCACAAGAATAATTGTGTTGCCGCGGTGATATAAATTCTCGAACAGCTCCATAATTTCGTCACCCGTCTTGGAATCCAGATTGCCTGTAGGCTCATCGGCCAGGATGATTGAGGGTCCGTTAACGAGTGCTCGCGCGATTGCCACACGCTGCCGTTGACCGCCGGAAAGTTCGTTTGGTTTATGTTGAATGCGATCGCCCAAGCCAACATCTGTCAGCACCTGGGTCGCGCGCTTTTCCCGCCGTACGGGATCGAGCCCGGCATAAACGAGGGGCAGTTCGACATTACGGAGCGATGTCGATCTTGGCAGGAGATTGAACGTTTGAAAGACGAACCCGATCTCGCGATTACGAACCGCCGCCAGCTCGTCATCATCCATCTCCGCCACGTTTTTGCCATTGAACTCGTACCGTCCGGACGTCGGCGTATCGAGGCAACCGAGCATGTTCATGAGCGTGGATTTACCGCTGCCGCTTGGCCCCATGATGGCGATGTATTCGTTGCGGCGAATCTGCAAGGTCACACCGCGCAACGCCCGCACGACCTCTTCGCCCATGACGTAGTCCTTGGTAATGTTCTCAATGTCGATCACGACCGGACCGAACGGTCTGACTGAATTTCGGGTCTCCATCGCAATATAGGCGCTAACCCGTCGAGACTATTTCGTTCCTTCTTTGTCGAGGGTTACCTTCGCACCCTCCTTCAACTTCCGGCTGATAGCACTGTAACTTCCAGAAATCACTTCATCGCCTGACTTGATACCACTCTTGATTTCCGTGTAGGTATCGTCGGAAATACCGGTCGTAACCCTCACCATCTGCGCCTTGTTGCCCTTTTTGAGGAACACAACCTTGGCGAGTTTTTCATGTTCTTCTTTTTGCGCTGTTTTCTCAGCACGCTCGTTGACGAACTGCGCGTTGTTGTCGCCTTTCTCCTGTGCCGTAGCCTTTAGTTTGCGTTTTTCGATTTCCTCCGGACTCAAATTGGTGTCGCCGGTCCGTATAGTCACGCTCTGCATTGGTACTGCGACCGCGTTTTTAACCACATTGGTTTCGATGTCGGCGGTGCAACTCAGGCCCGGCCGAAGCGCCATGTCGTGATCGTCGATCCGAATTTTAACCTCGAAGTTTGTCACTTCTTCCTGGGTGCCGGCGCCGGTTGTCTTCCCGGTGTTACCGATTTGATAGACTGTGCCGTTGAATTTCCGGTCGCCATACGCGTCGATTTTGACGTTGGCCTTGTCACCGACTTTCACATTCACAACGTCGTTCTCATTCACGTCAACGCGTGCTTCCATGTGACCGAGGTCGGCAACTCGCATCACTTCGGTGCCAGCAAATTGTCCGGTGGCTACGAGGCGCTCTCCGAGTTTGCTGTTTAAAATCGTGATGGTTCCATCCATCGGCGAATAAATCGTTGTCTTGGATAGCTGGTCACGAGCCTGACTGGAGCTTGCCTGAGCCCGTTCAATTTCGTGCACGGAACTTTCGTAGGTGTTCTTGGCTACATCGTAAGCTGCCTGGTCCGCATTGTATTCCTGGGTCGAAATCAGCTTCTTATTAAACAAGTCGTCGGCCCGTTTAAGGTCCTGCTCGGTTTTCATCATTGTCGCCTTCTGTTGCAGGTTGGTTGCTTTCGCTGTGCTGATTGCTGCTTCCTGCTGTTCGAGAAGGGCTTTGTAGGAGTCGGGTTTAATTTTCACCAGCAGGTCGCCTTTCTTGACCTGCATTCCGTCGTCGACGGGCAACTCAGTAATTTCACCAGCAACCTCAGGCGAGATTTTGACCTCAACTTCGGGCTGTATCTTTCCTGTTGCCGAAACCGTTTGCACGATGGTTTTGCGGATCGCCATCTCTGTTGTGACGGGAATTGGCTTCTCGCGCTTGCTCCACGCAATCGAAGCGATGATCCACAGCACGATCAGGCCGATTGATCCATAAATGATTTGTTTCTTTCGCCGGGCGCGACGCTGCTTCGGGGTCAAAGGCTCGTGCGGGGCTGTGCCAACAGTCTGGTGCATCGATGGAGCGGTTCTCGGGGTGAAGTGGTCAGAATTAGTCGCTTGTTTGACCCTTGCAAACAAAATCCCGTTCATACAATTCTACGACGGCGGGAGGAACGGCTTTGGATTCAATCAACTGCCGCCTCATTAAATAAGGTGAAGCTTTTCCGTCAACCGGAGGAACCGAGCCGATAGCGAGACTGAATTTGGCGAATCGCCCATCTTGCATGCTCTGCGATAAGCGGCTCGGAATCGGTTGCAGCACGCTCAAGAGCGGGCAAATCGATTGGATCTCCAACATTTCCCAATGCGACACAAACGTTACGCAGGAAGCCGCGTCGCTTAATCCGTTTAATCGGCGAATTTCTAAAAAGCAAACGGAACTCATCATCGCTCAAAGCGAGATAATCACGCAGCGGCATCCTCGCAGTCGAGGAACGCGGAGAAAACGCCGCCTCGCGCGATACCTTTGCAAAACGATTCCACGGACAGGCATCAAGACAATCGTCGCAGCCAAAAATTCTGTCTCCGATGAGTGCTCGAAGCTCCTGTGGGATCGAACCTTTGAGTTCGATTGTCAGATAGGAAATGCACAGGCGCGCATCCAGGCGATGCGGTGCGGTGATGGCACCGGTGGGACAGGCCTTGATACAACGCTCACAAGTTCCACAGCGATCTGTTACGGGCCGATCCCGTGGTAATCCGAGGGTCGTCAAAATCTCCGCGAGAAAAAACCAGGTTCCGAGTCGTTCGTCGATTAGCATCGTGCTCTTGCCATGCCAACCTATGCCGGCCTCCCCCGCGTAATCGCGCTCCAGAACGGGTCCGGTATCGACATAACATTTCTGTTTCCCCCCAAACTTGCGAAGGAACTCGTCTATTTTCTTAAGTTTATGCTCGATCACGATGTGATAATCATCGCCCCAGGCGTAACGAGCTATTCGTCCTGTAGCGGCGGGCGTCTCTTCTCCCTTGGTCTCTTTGTGGAAATAATTCATCGCCAGCACAATAATTGTGCGCGCGCCGGGTAAAACCTTCTGCGGATCGCAGCGTTTTTCTTCCGCGCGCTCCATGTAATGCATTTCGCCGTATGCTTCGCTGCGCAACCAATTGCGAAATTCGTCTGCATGTGGTGGAACGTCACAGGTCGCGACGCGACAGGAATCAAAACCAACGCCGCGCGCGAATGACACCAGGCGCTTTTTCAGTTCTTCCAGGGAGATTTCGGAATCAATCGAGGTCGCAGTCATTGCTCTCTCTCGAGCGCTTGTTTACCACGATATTTCTTGAACTTACTCAAGATTGCTACGGCAACTTCTTCGTCTGTCAGCGCTGACGTATCGACTCGGATATCGGCAATCTTTGCGTATAGTGAAAGGCGCGCCCGTAACGTGTTGGTGAACGCTTCTCTCGGGTTTTTGCATTGCAAAAGCGGTCGATCGCCGGTTTGCACAGCTCGTTTGAAAAGCGTTGCCTCATCGGCTTCCAACCACACCACCGCCCCGAGTTGCTTCAAAAGATCGAGGTTCTTTTTACGCGATACAATACCGCCGCCGGTCACGATGATCGCGCGTCGAGCGGAGGATAATTTTTGGAGGACTTCCGTCTCTGCTTCCCGGAACTCTTCCTCCCCGTGCGTCAAAAAGATATCCGAAATCGACATTCTGAATTTCGATCTGATTATTTCATCCGTATCAAATTGCACAAAACCGGTCCGCGATTTCAAACAAAGCCCAACCGCGGACTTTCCTGCGCCCATCATCCCGATGAGGACGATCGATTTGCTGCGCCGGGTCATCTATTCAATATGCCATAAACAGTTGGGAGCGGCATCCCGACAGACTGAGCGTTAACGGGAAGTTAATTTCATCTTGGCATGTAGCAAAGTGTCCGGGGAATCAATCGGAATTGCGAAGTGTAAGTTTGCTGCCGCAAACGAATCATCCTACAATTCGCCCCATGCCCGAATCGAAGTCGTTGGTTGCTGTGATCATGGGTAGTAAATCTGATTGGGAAACGATGCGTCACGCCGTCGAGACATTGGATGAGCTTGGCGTGCCTAACGAAGCGCACGTCCTCTCTGCGCATCGGACACCGGACGCTACCGCGGAATTCGCCCGGAATGGAGCGGCGCGCGGGCTGCGAGTCATTATCGCCGGCGCAGGGGGTGCGGCGCATTTGGCTGGAGTAATCGCAGCTCATACGTGGCTCCCGGTGTTAGGAGTGCCAATCCAATCGAAGCTTCAGGGCCTCGATTCGCTTCTCTCAACGGCGCAGATGCCTGGCGGTATTCCGGTGGGAACTCTGGCGATCGGTGAAGCCGGTGCGAAAAATGCGGCTCTGCTGGCGGCCGCGATTTTGGCGACTTCTGACGAAGGCGTTCAGCAGAAAATAGAAGCATTTCGAAAGAAACAGTCCGAGACCGTCCTTTCGGCGAAGCTGCCGAAGTGAAGACCGAAACAGTAGCGGTGATCAGTGATCGCCCTGGGCGGTCCCGGACCGCTACTACAGCACACGCGGTTCAACTGTTGCGCAAAGGTGAAGTTGTCGCGCTCCCAACAGAAACCGTATATGGACTCGCCGCCGACGCGCTCAATCCTGCTGCCGTTGCAAAAATTTTTGAAGCAAAAGAGCGACCGCGGTTTGATCCGCTAATTCTGCATTTGCCCAGTGAAGACTGGCTGGAGCGCGTCGCGAGAATCGATCGTGATTCGCGCGCAACAATCAAAAAACTCACGACGCAATTCTGGCCCGGCCCGCTGACCTTGATTCTGGATCGGCAACCTATCGTTCCTGGAATCGTCACTGCCGGGCTCGACACGGTTGCTGTGCGAATAAGTTCACATCCAGTTTTCACTGAAGTAATTTCCGCATTCGGAGAGCCTCTCGCCGCGCCAAGCGCAAATCGATTTGGGCGAGTCAGCCCAACGACCGCTCAACACGTTTTTGACGAACTTCGCGGCCGTGTCCCTCTGATTATTGATGCCGGTCCGACCGCACATGGCATCGAGTCGAGCATCATCGCCGTACAGGGTAGTAGGATCGAAATGCTCCGCCTCGGCCCAATTACCGCCGAGCAACTCGCTGAATTTGGCAACATCCATAGTGGCACTGCGCCGGAAAAGGTCTATGCACCCGGTCAGTTGCCATCGCATTACGCGCCGAAAACGTCGCTTCGCTTGATCGATAACTCCGAAACGTTCGCGTTACCGGCAAACTACCGTGTCGGGCTACTCGCCTGGAACGCCTCGATTCCAGAAGAACGTTTCGCAGCTGTCCGAACTCTGAGTGAGCGTCAGGATCTTCGGGAAGCTGCCTCGAATTTATTTCGTTGCTTGCGGGAGCTCGACGAGCTCGGTCTTGATCTTATCGTTGCAGAACGAGTTCCTGCTCAGGGAATCGGCGCGGCGATCCTTGATCGGCTGAAGCGCGCGTCGCATGATTCTGAAATTCGAGGCACGCATGAATGAATCCCTTGAAAAGCGGATGCGGTTTATTCGGCTTGCTTTGAAATTCCGGGTGATATTGGCAGCCAACAAAATAGGGATGATCACGAAGTTCGATCAATTCTGCCAGCGTTCCATCTGGTGACGTGCCGGAGATGACGAACCCTTTGTCGTTCATCCGGTCCCGATATTTCATATTGAACTCGTATCGGTGGCGATGGCGTTCCATGACTTCGGTACTGCCGTAAATCTTTTCTGCCAGCGTGCCTTTGGTGATTTTCGTCGGCCAGGTGCCCAGGCGCATGCTGGCGCCCATATTCTTAACACCCCGCTGTTCTTCCAGCAGCGAGATCACCGGTTCTTTTGTGTTTTTGTCGAACTCGGTGCTGTTGGCGTCCTTGATGCCGCAGGCGTTCCGCACAAACTCGATCGTCGCCACCTGCATCCCAAGACAAAGCCCAAGAAATGGAATCTTGTGTTCGCGCGCAAAACGGGCAGCATTGATTTTCCCTTCGATGCCGCGAACCCCAAAGCCGCCGGGAATCAAAACGCCAGACACATCTGTTAACTGGTTACTAACGCCGTCTTGCAACGATTCGGCATCGATCAACTCCAGCTCGATCCCGCAATCTTCGCTAGCCGCCGCGTGCGTGAGCGACTCGTAAATACTCTTGTACGCGTCTCGAACATCGATGTATTTGCCGATGACAGCGATTTTGACCCGTTTCTCGGGGTTGATAACGCGCTTCACAAAATTCTTCCATTCAGCCAGCTCGGGCTCCCGTGTTTTCAATCCCAAAAAATCGCATACCAACTGATCCAATCCCTCCGCGTGAAGTGTCAGCGGCACTTCGTAGATCGTGTGCGCGACATCGCGTTCTTCGATTACGGCCTTTTCCGCAACGCTGCAGAACATTGAGAGCTTTTGCCGTAGATCGAGATCGAGCATCCGCTCAGTACGGCAAATCAAGACCTGGGGTTGCAACCCAATCTCACGCAGCTTGGCTACACTCTGCTGAGTGGGTTTCGTCTTCAGTTCGTGCGCGGCCTTGATGTACGGAACGAGCGTGACGTGCATGTTCACGACGTTGTGCGTTCCGACTTCCAGGATGAATTGGCGAATCGCCTCTAAAAATGGCAGACCCTCAATATCTCCGGTGGTGCCCCCGATTTCGGTGATGACCACATCGTATTTACTCTCGTCAGAAATTTCGCGAATGCGTGCTTTGATAACGTCGGTGACATGAGGAATCACCTGTACGGTTTTACCGAGATAATCGCCGCGCCGTTCCTTCAAAATGACCGATTCGTAGACTTGACCACTAGTGAGATTGTTGTGCCGCGTTAGCACACAATTTGTGAATCGCTCGTAGTGGCCGAGGTCAAGATCGGTCTCGGCACCGTCGTCCAGCACGTAAACCTCGCCGTGCTGGAAGGGATTCATCGTGCCGGGATCCACGTTCAAATACGGATCGAATTTTTGGAGAACCACCCGGAGGCCACGCGCTTCGAGAAGTGTTCCCAGGGAGGCCGCAGTCAGTCCTTTCCCGAGGGAACTGATGACGCCGCCGGTGATGAAAATGTATTTCACGAGCGGATTATCCGGTTGGCGCGGGCAAGTTTTTGCTCCAGCGCCGTCGCGTCTTCGGGGGTGTCAATGCCGGGAGATCCTGCAGCAGTAATGAGCACATGAACCTTTACACCATTTTCTAATGCGCGCAATTGCTCGAGCGATTCCGCGCGTTCCAGCGGAGTCGGTTTCCACTTCACAAATTGAAGCAGCGTTGGACGTCGAAACCCGTAAATGCCCTGGTGCCGAAGAAACAAAGAGTTATGGGTACGGTGCCGGCGAGAAGCCGGAATCGTCGGGCTATTGTCCCGCGGAGTTGGGATTGCTGCGCGCGAGAAATAAAGAGCATTACCGCGGCAATCGAGAACGACTTTCACTTGATGGGGGGAAAAAGCGTCTGCCGGAATCTCGAACGGGTGCGCAGCCGTCACCATTTTCAATTTGCGATCAGAGCGCAATTTTTCGACGAGCTTATCAATCAAGCGCGGATCGATCAGCGGTTCATCACCTTGGATGTTGATTACGTATTCGAAACGGTTCGTTTTCAGCGCTACCTCAGCCACCCGATTGGTGCCACTGCGGTGTTTCGGGGAAGTCAGGGCTACCTCTGCGCCCCACTCAAAGGCCGTGGAGGCGATCCGCATGTCGTCGGTGGCGATGACTACCAAATCCAGCCTCTTAGCTCGTTGGCAGCGTTCCCATACGTGTTTTAAAAGGGGTTTTCCGGCAATGGGATGCAGTGGTTTGCCAGGAAATCGCGTGGAACCCCACCGCGCGGGAATGATTCCGACCGCCTTACTCATGTGAGGGATCGGCAATCATCGCTCGCGGTCTAAAATAATGCGCACCGCGGCTGGTAAATCCTTGGCAACCCAATCCGCAGCGCTGCCATCGATCTCGCGGTCAAACCCGGTTTGAACACGAATTGTTCGTACCCCGGCATTGCGTCCGCACTCCACGTCGATCTCCTTGTCGCCAACAAAAAAGGAACGCGTCAGATCGATTCCATGTTCTCGCATGGCCTCTAAAACCATTCCAGGCGATGGCTTTCGGTGACTGGAATGCTGACCGGGAACATCCGGACAAAAATAAGTTCCATCGAGCAAGTCATGGCCCAGTTGGCGCGAAACTTCCGATTCAACAGCGCGATATTCGTCGACAGTGAAGAAGCCGCGGCCGATGCCGCTTTGGTTCGTAATAACAATGAGTTTAAATCCGTGTGATTTCAAAAGCCGTAAGGCTTCGGAAACGCCGGGAAATACCTTCACCTGTTTTGGATGGGAACAGTAATCCGCATCCTCAATGATTGTGCCGTCGCGGTCGATAAAAACGGCGGCCGACAATTCACTAGCCACGCTCGGATTCCTCCCGGAAACTGGTGATCAATTCGTCTCGTGTCACTGTCGCCGTTCCGAGCTTGCTTACCACCACTGCGCTCGCGTGATTGGCCATTTCGGCTGCTTCGGTCGGTGTCGCTCCGCACGCGAGACCAAGGGTAAATAAAGCAATCGCGGTATCGCCTGCACCCGAGACATCGAAAACCTCACGCGCTTTGGTGGGAATATAGTGCGGCGTCTCTCTTTCCTGGAAAAGCATCATACCTTGTTCGCCCAGTGTGATGAGGACATTCTCTGTCTTCCATTTTTTCAGTAGCGTTTCACCAGTGCGTTTCAGATCAGGGTCCTGAGGCGGAGCGATGTCTGGATCGCTACTGGTAACACCAGCAGCATGGAAGGCTTCCGAGCGGTTCGGCTTGATCACCGTGAGCCCGCGCCATTCCACTAAATTGCGCGGGTTGGGATCCGCAGCGACTATTTTGCCTGCTGACCGCGCGGGCTCTGCGATTTGCGTGACCAGATCCGTGGATAAAAAACCTTTACCATAGTCTTCAAAAATGATGGCGTCGGTTTCCGAAATATTCTTTCGAACGGCGACGGCGAGCTGTGCAATCTGAGAGGCCGACGGTCCGGCAAACTTTTCGCGATCGACACGAACGACTTGCTGATGGCGCGCAATGATCCGGGTTTTGACGATGGTCTGAAAGGCTGCCTCTTCGACCGCATTTGAAGTATCTATCTTTTGTTCGGAAAGTAATTCCCTGAGTTGCTGACCGCTGCGATCTTTGCCCAGCAGGCCTATGATCGCCACGCCCTCCGTGAATTCGCGGAGGTTGCGCGCGACGTTGGCAGCGCCTCCAGGGTAAAATGACTCCCCGGTCACCTCTACCACTGGGACCGGCGCCTCAGGCGAGATGCGTCCCACTTTCCCCCAGACAAATTCATCAAGCATCAGGTCCCCGATCACGGTAATCCGCCTGGAGGATGCGCGGTCGAGAATCTGCTCTAGCCGGTCTAGCTCCATGGAAAATACAGGCATCCGCGCCGCACGGGTAGTGAAATGTTTGGGTTAAGGCGATTCAAAATGTTTTGAGCAGGGATTTGTGTACGGCAGCGGTTTTGCTTAAGGTTCGCTTCATTAATCCTGAACACGACCCCGAAATCAACACCGAAGCTCCCAATGATATTGTTTAGTAAACATTCCAAGGCAATTGTGGCTGCGTTCTGTGCTATTGCTCCGTGTGCCCATGGCGCGCAGGCTCCGCAGCACATCAATATTAACCAATTGTCCACGACTGTGGAAGACGTTGTGGTCCCTTTGCCGAATGAGATTTTCGGAGCATTGAACAAGCTCGGCATGGTCAATTGGAAGGAACATGTCCGCAGCGATAAGGGACCGAACTTCACCGAGCGACCGCGTATTGCCCTTTTGCTGGGGACGGTCATCGCAGATGGTTTTATCGCGGTGCAGGCGGAAGACGCAGGGGCGGTGAAGGATATTGGCCAACGGGTCCTGACGTTGGCGAAGGGAATCGGGGTCGGCAATTCGATCACGCCGCATGCAAAGGCAATCATCGAAGCGGCCGATAAGCGTAACTGGGAAAATGTACGCCAGGAGCTTGATCGCACCCAAAACAGCGTGCAATCGGCAATGAATGAAGTGCACGACGAAAAATTGTCGCAGCTAGTCAGTCTAGGTGGTTGGCTAAGAGGCACGGAAGTATTGACCTCCGTGGTGAACCAACATTTTTCCAACGACGGCGCCGAGCTTTTGCATCAGCCTGACCTCCTCTCTTATTTTCAGACCAGACTAAAGGCAATGCCCGAGTTTGACCTTCCAATCATTCGCCAAATTGAAGACGCCCTGGTTCAAGTGAAGCCGCTAATTGACGTTGGCAACGCTCATATTCCTGCCGAATCAGTGAAGAAAGTGAACGAGATTACAACGCGTCTCGGCAATGGCATCGTCACAAAAGAATAGGAAATTTCGATGAACCGTTTCGCGAGAATTCTGTTACGCACCAGTTCTCTGCTGGCTGCCGTTGTCATCATGGAGCGGACAAGCCTCGCTTCGGTGGATGACGCACAGTCATTTGCGCTTCAGGCCGCGGAACCCTATGTCAAACAAGGGTTTCAAGTGCGCGAGGACTACTGGGGTGGTGACCTTGGCGCCGGGGAAAAAAAGGCGGTGCGGCAGCAATTGTTCAAGGGGAACGAGTATTGGTTCTGGCTGGGAACAGAAGTCGATAAAGCGAAGGTCTCCGTTCATATTTATGACTCGGACGGAAAACTGGCGGAAGAACCGGACAGCTGGGAAAAAGGGCATTTCGCGGCGGCTCACGTCATTCCAAAAACCACGGGCAGTTACTTTATCATCGTTAGCGTCGAACAATCGCCAGAGGAACGGACGCATTGGGCGCTGGTCTATGGTTTTCGGTAGAGGCGGGATAGGGTAGTGCCATTGAATCTTGGCCAATACTCGATCGCCAGGGACGCTGACGCCGCGAAACAATAATGAGCGAGACGCGCACCCTCCAGTTTGAGAGTCCACGCGCTTTGCAGTCGCTCTACGCCAACGACATTAAACTCTTGAAGAATCTTGAGGATTCACTTGGTGTGAGAGTGACCACTCGCGAAGGCTGGGTGAAACTCGAAGGCGAGCCGGGCGGTATCGATAAAGCGCAGCACGTGTTCGAGCAGCTTGAGAAAGCGCGCAAACAGGGTGTGGACATTCAAAAACATGAATTCAATTATGCGCTTAAGGCGGTGTCCGAGGATCGCGACGAAAACCTGGGCGAGGTTGTCTCGACCAAGATTACGACTTCTCCGCGTAAACCTCCGATCGTTGCCCGGACCGCAAACCAACGTGCCTACGTCGAGGCAATTCAAAAGCACGATGTTGTTTTTGGAATCGGCCCGGCTGGTACCGGAAAGACGTTTCTTGCGGTGGCTATGGCGGTGGCCGCGCTCAAAAAAGAGCAGGTGGCCCGGATCATCCTGACCCGTCCCGCCGTGGAAGCCGGGGAAGCGCTGGGTTTTCTCCCGGGCGATCTGGAACAAAAAATTACGCCGTATCTGCGACCGCTTTACGACGCACTGCGTGAAATGTTAGAGTCAGAGGAAATGGAGCGCGCCATTGCGCGGCAAAGTATTGAGGTAGCTCCGCTGGCATATATGCGCGGGCGCACGTTGAATAATGCTTTTGTCATCCTCGATGAAGCGCAAAATACAACAACGGAACAGATGTTCATGTTGCTGACACGCATCGGTTTGAATTCCAAATGCGTTGTAACCGGGGACGTCACACAGATCGATTTGCCCGCAAACAAACGCTCCGGGGTCGTGGAAGCTTTGCAGGCGCTAAAGGCCGTTCCCGGGATTGCTACTGTGTACTTTACAGAGCGGGACGTCGTGCGGCATGAATTGGTACGCGCCATTATTGGGGCTTACCAGCAGCACCGCTCCCCGGCGCCATCGTCACGTAAATAAAAAACGCCATGTTCGATTTCTCCAAACGCGGAAGACTCATCAGACGTGGACTCGCTTCACGCAAAACGCGGCGCCGCCGGGCGCGAAGCGAATTGAAACGCAGCCTGGAGTATTCGCCATTTGTTAAAGCTGCGATCTTTGCGGTGTTTGCTGGTGGACTGGCGTTTCTTGTTTTTAGCGGCCAGCAACCGGAGCCGACCAAGAATTTTATCATCGCTCTGCTGGTCCTGGGCACGGCAATTACTCAGTTGTGGATCAACCAGCCGAAGAGCTTCTCGCGAAGCTCCCGGATCCTTTTGGTCTTTGGTGTTATTCTCCTGCAACTGGCCGTTACCAAACTGCTGCTCGTGCTTTGCAACAGCGGTAGCTATCGATTTCTAAGGCCGGAGATGGCGAGGTTGATCATGCCCTATGCCTTTGCCCCACTTGTGTTGAGTGTGTTATTGGGGCGACATCACGGGCTGTACGCCGCATTTTTTGTAAGCCTTTGGAGCAGCATGTTGTTTGGCCCAATTGACGCTCCACTGCTGGTAACGAGTCTGATCAGCGGATTTACAGCAGTGTCCCTCACGCTACAGGTCCGGCGGCGAGGTAATTTGATCCGCGCCGGATTCTGGGTGGGCCTCGCCATTTGGTTATTGTCTCTCACGTTTGGTTTAATCGGGCCCATCAACTGGTTTTATCCCACGGCTAATGACTGGGGCTTGGTTGGATTGCAAAGCGCGCTCGCTGTCGGCAACGGAATCCTGACTGCCACTCTGGTTGGCGGCGCGCTCCCGATTCTTGAAAATCTGTTCGAAATCACAACGGATATTTCCTGGCTGGAAGCATCCGATTTGAACCATCCGTTGCTGCGACGTATGACCATTGAAGCCCCCGGGACTTATCACCACAGCCTCGTAGTGGCCAATCTTGCAGAATCCGCGGCCGAAGCGATCGGTGCAAACGCAACGCTTTGCCGTGTGTGCGCTTATTTTCACGATGTCGGAAAACTGGTGAAGCCGGAGTACTTCACCGAAAACATGAGTTTTGAACGCAACCCACACGATGATCTCGCGCCGACCATGAGCGCGTTGATCATCATTGCGCACGTGAAAGAAGGCGTCGATCTGGCCCTGAAACACAAACTCAATCAACGCATCATCGACATTATTCAGGAACATCACGGCACGTCACTGGTTCGTTATTTTTACCAGCGTGCCCTTCAACAGCATGAGGATGCCCGCGCGGGCGGAAAAATCATGAAACTCCGCGAAGACGATATTCCAGATGTTAAGGAAGAGAGTTTTCGCTACGGCGGGCCAAAACCGCAGACGAAAGAAAGCGCCATCGTGAGTCTGGCTGACATGGTCGAAAGTGCCTCGCGGAGTCTCGAAAAACCAACGCCACAAAAGCTAGAAACGCTCGTGAACGAACTGATCGAGGAACGTATAAGCGACCGCCAACTGGACGATTGCGATCTGACGCTGGGTGAGCTGAAAATTATCGCCGAGCGCTTCCGGTTCACGCTCATGATGATGCTGCACAGCCGAATCGCTTATCCAAAGCCGGGACAAAAAACCACGACTTTCATCCCGCGCGACGAAACTGTGCGCCCGGATGTGATGGTTGCTGGCAGGAAACCCGAAAACGCTCCTCCCGTATCCGCCGCCTAGTAGTTGGCGTAAGCGCTTGTCACGGATAAACCTTACAATTCCGGCGGACGTGCGCGCGGCTCGCGGTCTTTTGATGTGGCGGTGCTTGGCACAGTAACGAAAGGACCGCCTTCTAGCGGCGTGACTTTGGTGAAAGCTACATCGGGCATTTCACTTGCGAGTCCTTCAAGCGGGAAATCCTTTCGTAACGGATAAAATGGGTAGCCGTCCCACATTAAGATACGACGAAGGTCGGGATGCCCGTTGAACTTGATTCCCATCATGTCGTAGATCTCGCGCTCGTGCCAATTGGCTGTTGGCCAGATATCGGAAACTGTGTCCACAGCGCCGGCTTCTTCCGGAACTTTTAGCTTTAGCCGCAGATGAACTGCGTGCGGCATCGAATAAAGATGGTAAACAATTTCAAAGCGCGGCTCTTCGCCAAAATTGTCGATACTGGTGACGTCGATCAGGTAATCGAACAAAAGTTCGTCACGGCAGAATTTCGCGATCTCGCGAAGATCATTTGCCGTAATCGTATAACTCGTCTCGCCACGAAATTCCGTCTTCTCTCGGACTTTTTCTCCAAACGACTGGATGAGGGCGCCGAGCAATTCCTGTCCACTCATCGGCCAGATGTCATCATGTGAACGCTTCCTCCAGCCTTTCCGCCAATTCAGGTTTTTGATTTCTAAACGAGCGTTCCCGAGAAATTTTCTCCTGTAATTTTATCAGGCCGGCAAGCAAAGCCTCGGGCCGCGGCGGACAGCCAGAAATGTAAACATCGACCGGAAGAAGCTGATCGATTCCCTGCAGCACCGCGTAGGAGCGGTACATCCCGCCGGTTGAAGCGCATGCGCCCATGGCGATCACCCATTTGGGCTCTGGCATTTGCTCATAAATCCGTTTCACCGCGAGCGCCATTTTGTAGGTGACAGTGCCGGCCACGATCATTACGTCGCATTGTCGCGGCGAAAAGCGCATAACCTCGGCGCCGAATCGGGCGATATCGAAGCGTGAAGCAGCCGCGGCCATCAACTCGATCGCGCAACAAGCCAGTCCCATCGGCATTGGCCAAAGCGAGTTTTTGCGCACCCAGTTGAGCGCAGCATCGAAGCGCGTAAAAATCACGTTGCCTTCAATCTTTGAATCGTACGCTGTCGCGCGTGTTTCAGGCATGGTTTAAGGTTAAAATGGGGTTCAAAGCGCGCAAGCCGAATCCCGAAAGCTTATTTAGGTTGGGGCAATTGACCTCAATCGGCCGCTCGCTGATTATCATCACCCGTGAAGCGCGGTCGATTCAGGTGAACGGCCAGGCTGACAGACATGACACAAGACACACGCACTCATCTCGACGAGCTAGAGAACCAAAGCATCTTTATTTTCCGCGAGGCGTACCATGCTTTTAAGAATATTGCGATGCCCTGGTCGATGGGTAAGGACTCAAACGTACTCGTCTGGCTTGCGCGAAAAGCTTTCTTCGGGCGCGTTCCCTTTCCAGTCCTGCATATTGATACGACTTACGAGTTTCCGGAGATGCTTGAGTTCCGCGAACGGGCGAGAAAAAATCACAACCTCAATCTCATTGTTAAGATCAACGAAGAAGCACGTGCACGCGGGATTGGTTACGAGACGCATGATCCGGTAACTGTTACGCATGAATTGAAGACAGTGGCGTTACAGCAGGCACTCGCCGAGTACAAATGGGACGCGCTTATCACCGGTATTCGGCGCGATGAAGATCCGACTCGGGCCAAGGAACGATATTTTTCACCGCGTAACGCGCAGTTTGAATGGGATTACAAGGATCAGCCTCCTGAATTCTGGAGCCAGTTCGTAACCACAGCAGCCAAAGGCGAGCATGTCCGTATCCAACCCTTGCTTGACTGGACCGAGGTGGATATCTGGCGCTATATCCAAAAAGAAAACATACCCATCCCGCAAATGTATTTTGCACGAAACGGGAAACGATTCCGATCTGTAGGTTGCCGGCCTATTACTCACCCCATCGAAAGCAATGCCTCTACAATTGATGAAATCATCGCCGAATTGGAAGCGACGAAAACGAGTGAGCGCGCCGGCCGCGCCCAGGATCATTACGAGCGCAACGCAATGCAGAAGTTAAGGGCGAAAGGGTTTCTATGAGCGACAAGGCAAACGCTCAACGCTCAGCTCCAGATGTTGCTCCAAAACTGCGCGTCGTCTTTGTCGGTCATGTCGATCATGGAAAGTCCACGCTGATCGGTCGCATTTTGCACGACACCGGTGCCTTACCCGAAGGCAAGGTGGAAGAAATAAAAAAGGCATCCGCGGCAGAAGGGATGGGATTTGAATTCGCGTTTTTGCTCGATGCACTTCTTGAGGAGCAAAAACAAAACGTCACGATCGACACAACCGAGATCAATTTTCGAACGCCGCGACGCCAATACGCCATTATCGATGCGCCAGGACACAAGGAATTTTTGAAGAACATGATCACAGGCGCCTCGAGAGCCGATGCGGCGATCCTGGTGATCAGCGCGGACGAAGGGGTGCGCGAGCAAAGCCGCCGTCACGCCTACCTGCTCGGTATGCTCGGGATCAAGCATGTCATTGTGATCGTCAACAAAATGGATCTTGTGGATTACTCCGAGAAACGATTTCGCGAGATCGAGCAGGAATATCGCAAGTTTCTTCGCGAACTTGGATCGGATGCGCGGACGTTTATTCCGGCCTCGGCGAAGGAAGGCGAGAATGTTGCGCGGGCGAGCATGAAGATGAAGTGGTACTGCGGAGCAAGTGTTCTCGAATCACTTGATTTGCTGGAGCCGCAGCATCGCGATGTTGATCTGCCACTTCGCTTTTGTGTTCAAGATGTCTATCGCTTCGACGGACGGCGGATTATCGCGGGACGGATCGAGACGGGAACACTGAGGGCGGGGGACCAGCTGGTATTTTCGCCAGCGAACAAGTCGTCGGTCGTTGCCGCGATCGAGCGTTGGAACGTTCAGGAAAATGGTCCGGCCGTTGCGGGAGATTCAATCGGGATCACACTCGGCGAGCAGATTTTCGTCGAACGCGGCTATGTCGCCTCGCATGAAAATGAAACGCCTATCGAAGCAAATCGTTTTCACGCGGATGTTTTTTGGATAGTGCGCGAACCGCTGCGCATTGGACATTTGTACGGGCTGAGGCTGGCAACACAGGACGTGAAATGTGAGATCGTATCGATCGAGCGAGTCACGGATTCTTCGACACTCGAGAGCAAAGTCGACGGACGCGAACAATTGGAGCGAAACGAAATTGGCAGACTCATAATTCAAACGCGCGGACGACTCGTGATCGACAACCACGATCGCATTCCGAACCTTGGACGCTTTGTTGTCATAGACGACGGACAAATCTGTGGTGGCGGAACCATTTTCGGCGGTGTCTACACGGATCGCACCGTCGCAAAGAGTAAGAATATTTTCTGGACAGAGGGCAAAATAACCGCCGGCGCGCGCGCAATACGGAGCGGCCATCGAGGCGCAGTGATCTGGTTGACCGGGCTTTCTGGCGCCGGGAAATCGACCGTTGCACAGGCACTAGAACGCGACCTGTTCCAGCGCGGCATGCACACCTACGTGCTCGATGGCGACAACATCCGGCATGGATTGAATTCCAACCTTGGGTTCGCGCCGGACGACAGGGTCGAAAACATTCGGCGTGTAAGCGAGGTGGCCAAGCTGATGGCGGACGCTGGCACTGTGGTAATAACCGCGTTCATCTCGCCCTATCGGATGGATCGTAGCCGCGCCCGCGAGATCGCATTGGAAAGTGATGCGGAGTTTATCGAAGTGTTCGTTGATGCGCCCCTGGAAGTTTGTGAAGCGCGCGATCCAAAGAATCTCTATAAGAAAGCACGCGCTGGCCAGATTCGTGAATTCACTGGCATTGATGCGCCTTACGAAGCTCCCGAGGACCCTGAGATTGTGGTCCACACGGATCGGCAAAGCGTCGAAGAATCGGTCGCGACGATCCTTGAGCAGCTGCTGCCGCGATTAAAGGCTGTTGAATAGACATCCTCCAATGGACGCGCGAAACCTGCG
Organism: Candidatus Udaeobacter sp.; assembly: GCA_036495465.1. Lineage (GTDB taxonomy): Bacteria > Verrucomicrobiota > Verrucomicrobiia > Chthoniobacterales > UBA10450 > Udaeobacter. The sequence continues at coordinate 59,245 of DASXMV010000037.1, forward strand.
CGGAGACTGTCTTGCTAATCATTACCATTTTGGAATGTTGATTCGTGACGCAGAGTTGGGCGACGCAGCAGAGCTTGCGGCGCTGATGCGCGAGCTCGGGTATGAAACCGACGACATAGAAATGGAAACGCGCCTAAAGTCGATCCTTTCGAACCCGGCCTATAAAACTTTTGTCGCCATCGTGGATGGCTGCGTCTGTGGAATGGTCGGGACTGTGACGTATCCAAGCTATGAGCATAACGATCCGGGCGGGCGAGTTCTCGCCCTGGTGACATCAAGTCCTGCACGCAGGCGCGGAATTGGTCGTGCGCTGGTTGCGACTGCGGAGAAAGATTTTGCCCAAAGAGGCATCAGGCGCATTGCATTGAATACGCACCTTACCCGAGAGGATGCGCATAAATTTTACGAATCACTCGGTTACGAGCGAAATGGGTGGCGATTCGTGAAGCAACTTTCGGTCGGCGATTGATGTGAGTGGTTTTGGTCGAGATCGGAGTGTTCTTGCTATCCAGCAAAAGAGCCATTGCAATTGGAGCGGTAACCGCAATGCGTCGCTAAAAGGTAGCAATCGAACGGCAGCAGAATGGAGAGACAGGTTGCCATAAACACGTCCCTGCGAGCCTTGTGCAAATGTTTGTGGGTCATCTCTTTGATTTCTAGCTGCGCTTGGCAAGTTTTCGCCCAGGATGCTGCATCTGGACCTTCGGAAGCCGCGGGAGTGACAGTCACGGGAGAAGCGATAGGATCGTTGACTACGCTATCCCCCGAAGACTCTGGGATGCAGAAGACGCAAATTCCTGGAGCGTTCACAGTCAAGACAAACGCGGACATGGACCTCGGTCGCGCGTCAAACTTTGAAGATCTGCTGCAACGAACCCCGGGCGTTTTCCTTCAATCTGAAAACGGCATGGAGGTTTCCAAGATTTCGATTCGAGGGTCCGTTATCACATCCGAAGACGAGCCACTCGGCGTGATGTTTTTAATGGACGGCTTGAACTTCAACCAGGGCGATGGTGAAACAACTCTCGAGGATATTAATGTTGCGGTGATCAGTCATGCGGAAATCTTTCGGGGCGCCGATGCATTTAAATATGGTGCACTGACCCTTGGTGGCGCCATTAATCTC
>DASXMV010000038.1:0-9518 GCA_036495465.1 Candidatus Udaeobacter sp.
GGATTATGTAGAAGAATTGGTAGCGAAGAAATTGGCAGGCTTTCGCCACGGCGAGCACGGCCGGATCACGACTGACCAGAATCGCACAATGGACGATTTACGTTTTTCAATCGTCGACGTTGCGGAGGAATCCGGTTCGCAATCAACGATTCGCGATCAACAGCTGTCGCCGAGGCAGGCGACGGCATTCGTGTCTATCATGCAGGGATGTAACATGCATTGCACGTTTTGCATCGTGCCGCAGACGCGTGGAGCGGAGCGCAGCCGTTCTATTGACGAGATCGTGACAGAAGTACGCGAACTAGTCGCGCGCGGAGTAAAGGAAGTCACACTCCTTGGGCACATCGTAAATCTTTATGGCCGACATGAGTTTTTGAAGCGCGACCACAAAAGCCCTTTTGTGCAATTACTGGAAGCGGTGAATGAAATCGAGGGCCTGGCGCGTCTCCGGTTTACTTCTCCCCACCCGATCGGTTTCCGGGATGATTTGATCGACGCGATTTCGCGTTTGCCAAAGGTGGCTGAACACGTCCATCTCCCTCTTCAATCCGGCTCCAACAGAATTCTGAAAGCGATGCACCGAGGCTATACGGCAGAGAAATATCTCGATCTCGTTCATCGCATCCGCTGTGCGCGTGACGGCATGGCGATTACGACGGATATCATCGTGGGATATCCGGGCGAAACCGAAGATGATTACAAACAGACGCGAGATCTGGTCGAACAAATCCAGTTCGATAACGCGTTTGTTTTCCGCTATTCGCCGCGGCGCAATACGCCGGCTGCAGAGATGCCGGATCAAATCGACGAACGTCTCAAGGAACAACGGAACAAGGATTTGCTGCAGCTCGTTAACGAATCAGCACAGCGTGCCGGCGAGCGCCTGGTGGGGCACGCGGTCGAAGTTCTTTGCGAAGGTCGAAGCAAGACGAATCCCGCGCGTTTGATGGGCCGGACGTGCACAAACAAAATTGTAGTGTTTCCACGGCCCCCAGGCACACCGCATACGGGAGAAGATCATGGGAAACTGGTTGGTGAACTTGTGAATGTCCAAATCGAACGGTCCAACGGATTTAGCTTGTATGGCGCACCGATTCTGAAAGAACCGATCGCTTTTTAAGTTGCATCGACCGAGCGGCGAGTTGAAAATTCGCCCGCCGTCGGACGAACCGTCAGGGCGCACCTTCGCCATCAGTGATTTACCATCTCTCTTTACAAACCGCTGGGATTATCGCAGGCGTACTTCTCGTCTTGTTTAGTCTGCCCGGCTTGATAAAACCGAGCCTTGCCAACGTTGCACAAAAGTTCCCACGGTCTCACATAGCTGGCGTCATCCTGCTAACTATTTGTCTTGTCTGGACGTTCTGGTTGCTCGACACGATTCAGATGGGTGAGTTTTCCGCCTTCCGGCGCCCTTTGCTCATTGCGTTGCCAATTGGCTACGGTCTGGTATTGCGATTTGTCGGAGAATTCCTCGCGGTACGCGCTCTTGGCATTCTTTGTCTCCTTGCGGCGGAACCACTACTCGATGCAGCCTTTTTGCGGCATGAGCCCAGCCGATTACTCGTAACGGTACTTGCTTACTTGCTGATTCTGGCAGGCCTGTTCTGGGTGGCCATCCCATATGTTCTGCGCGATCAAATTAATTGGAGCGCACGGAGCATCTTTCGTTGGTGCTTTTTGCACGTTCTCGGGTTGATCTACGGCTGCGTTATTCTGACATTCGCGTTTACGCGGTATTAAGAACGTGGCGGCGGCCTGTTAATGCCGAACAACGCGGACGTTCGTCATTCCTAATTTCCGCCCGCAGAGCACCCGTTACATTACGAAAGCATGAACCGCATTCTGGTCATCCGCGGCGGCGCGATCGGTGATTTCCTTCTGACACTGCCAACGCTCAAGGCACTTCGTGAGGTCTATCCTGATGCACACATCGAGATCCTCGGTTACAAACACATTGCGACGCTTGCTGAAAATCGATTCTACGCACAAGCAGTTCGCTCAATCGAATATGGACCACTCTCCGGCTTCTTCGCCATAGGCTCAGAACTATCCACCGAACTGGCAGATTATTTCGCGAGTTTCGATTTAATTATCAGCTATCTTTACGATCCCGATCGAATCTTCGAAAGTAATCTTCGCCGCTGCGGTGCCCAAAAGCTTGTTCAGGGGCCTGCCAAAATCATCGAAAATGGTGACCATGCCACGCGGCAGCTGGCGCGTCCGCTCGAAGAACTTGGAAAAAAAGTAGTCGATCTGACCGAAAAAATTTTTCCCTCCGACCAAGACCGTCAGTTCGCGCGGACCTTTCTCGGGGGTTCATCGGAGCCGATCATCGCCATTCATCCGGGAAGCGGCAGCAAGGAAAAGAATTGGCCGCTGGAAAATTGGATCCAGTTACTCTCAATGGAAGGTGATTTATGCATGAGTGACGGCGACAACATTGGAATGCAGAGTTCTCTTTTGGTTGTCTCTGGCGAAGCGGATCAAACTCAGACCGTGCAATTGCAACATGCGTGGAAACATCGCAATGTTCGCTTCGCAAAAAGTCTCCCACTACCGGATTTGGCCGCACTGCTTGAACACACCATCTTTGTAGGACACGACAGCGGGATTTCGCATCTTGCTGCTGCTGCGGGAGCGAACTGCATCCTGCTCTTCGGTCCTACTGATCCCGATATTTGGGCGCCTCGAAATGAAAACGTACGAGTGCTTCGGGCCGAAAGCGGTAGAATTAATGATCTAAAAATCGCATCGGTCGAAGCCGCAATAACTGCCGCGCTATCTCGTCAGTCTTCGTAGCCGCGCGGAAATTTCTCGTGCCATTTCCAGGCGCTCTCGATAATTGCCTCGAGCGACTCGAACTGCGGTCGCCAACCGAGTTCTCGCTTGATCGTTTCCGAAGAAGCGATGAGCCGGGGTGGATCCCCGGGCCGCCGCGGCTTTTCTATCGTAGCGATTTTTCGACCAGCAACTTTAGCGCAGACAGCAATCACTTCGCGGACACTAGAGCCCCCTCCGGTGCCGAGATTATAAAATGCGCTGTTTGCGGCCCCCAGCGCCAGAATGTGCGCCCGCGCGAGATCCACAATATGGATGTAGTCGCGAATACATGTTCCGTCGGGCGTTTCATAATCAGTGCCGTAAATTTCGACGTCTGCTTTTTGGCCCAACGCAACCTTGAGCACGTTGGGAATCAAATGTGTCTCCTGGCGATGATCTTCGCCGAAATTTTTCGTCGCACCAGCCGCGTTGAAGTACCGCAACGACACAAACTTTATTCCATGGATGCGATCGTACCATTGGAGGATCTTTTCGAAAGCGAGTTTCGATTCGCCGTATGGATTGATCGGACGAGCGGGCGTCGTTTCCTCGATTGGTAACCGATCAGGCAATCCGAAAATCGCGCAGGTGGAGGAAAAAACAACGCGCTGAACGCCCGTTGCGATCATGGCATCCAACAGGTTCAAACCGCTGCAAACGTTGTTGCGAAAATACTTCGACGGATTGCCCATTGATTCACCAACGAGCGCGTTTGCCGCAAAATGCATCACCGCGTCCGGGGGGTCGTTGGACAGAGCAGCCTGGATTTGCGCTCGATTGGCTAACTCGCCTTCAACAAACTTTGCTCGCGCGTCGACTGCGCGTCGGTGTCCTTCCGTTAAATTATCGAAGATAGATACTTCGTGGCCTTCATCCAATAAGAGCTCGGAGCAAACGCTCCCGATATAGCCGGCGCCCCCAACAACGAGAATTTTCATGCGCCGGGAAATTGCGGCGCAATTGGACTTAAATCAAAGTGAACGGTGAGGAGGAGAAGTTTGGGCGACGGTTGTCTTCTCCTTTTTCTTCTCGAGAGCCGTGACCATTTGCTGCACCCGATGATGTCTACACCGCGGCGCCAGCACTTTGAGACTTTGTTCGTCCGAACCCCATTCCAAGATGTCGATGTCCACGTGGCGAACGCCCCAGCGCTTCATTTCCAGCCGGCTCGGCTTGTATAGGTCGATGGTATCGGTCCCGACCAGAGCCCAACCGTAATCGTCGATAATGTACTCCTCGTTTGTCGAAGAGATTCGAAACCGCGTGCCCAGTGGATAATGTGACCAATCAGAAGCAGCACTCATCACTTTGGCACCGGAAAGGCGGGAGCCAACGGCGTTGTGGCATCCGCTCCCTTCACTGTGCGTGTATGCAGTAGTGCGCACGTTTGGTATACGACGTGCGCCGCTCAGAGTTGGTTTCGATTGTGTGGCACAGCCAACAATTAAACAGGCGCCAGCTGCTGCCACCGCAAGGTTAAGGCGGCTTGGCATTGGCGGTTTCCATAGCAGGCGAAGCCGCCAGAGGCAAGCAATTATTTACGAAAATTCCCTAAGGCAACTGCGAACTCTTAGGAGGAAGTCCTCAAATTACTTCTCCTCTCAGTCCGTTATCGAATAACGCCGAAGACAAATCTAACGCGCGACAGACTGGGAAAGTTCGCTCGTGCAATGCGGACAGCGCGTTGCCTTGATCGGGATGGTCATCGTGCACGCCGGACACTCCTTGGAAACCGGCGCGGCAGCTGGAGACGGCCTTTTCAGCTTATTCATCGCTTTGACCACCAGAAAAATACAGAAGGCAACGATGATGAAATTGATCAAAAGAGTAATGAAATTTCCGTAGTTCCAAGTAATCGCACCTGCTTTGGCGGCGTCGGCAGGAGTGTGAAATGAGCCACCGCCGGGTGCGTCCTTAAGAATGAGAAAGTTATTGGAAAAATCGAGCCCACCGGTAAGCAATCCAACAGGCGGCATGAGGATGTCTTTGACGAGTGAGTTAACAATTCCGCCAAAGGCCGCGCCGATAATCACGCCCACCGCGAGATCGATCGCATTCCCTTTGACTGCGAACTCCTTAAACTCTTTCCACATTCCATTTAATCAAACTAATCGATGACGATATTTACAAGTTTTTTCGGAACCACGATCACCTTGCGGACGGTTTTGCCTGCAATGCGCTCCTGAACCTTGGCATTTGATAAAGCAGCGGTTTTCATCTCTTCCTCCGTCGCAGAAATCGGCACCTTCATTCGATCACGGACCTTTCCGTTAATTTGAAGGACGATCTCCGCTTCATCTTCAACAAGGAATCGCTCATCATGTTCGGGCCACTGCTGTCCGGTAATATCGCCCGGCGCATCAGTAAACTTCGCGTTTAACTTTTCCCATAGCTCGGACGCAATGTGCGGCGCGAATGGACTGAGAAGAATCAGAAACGCTCGGATCGATGGCAATGGAATCGCCTCGGCGCCCGTGAATGCGTTGACGAAAATCATCATCTGAGAAATTGCGGTGTTAAATGAGAACGACTCAATGTCTCCCGTAACTTTCTTGATAGTTGCATGGGTCATCTTCTGTTGTGCCTTGTCTCCATCGATCTCCCTGATTTTCGCGGACAATTCCCAGTCGCCTGCCTGGTTCTCGGTCATGAACAAACGCCAGACGCGCGCTAGAAAACGCGACACGCCTTCCACGCCGCGCATGCTCCAGGGTTTCATCTGCTCCAGAGGTCCCATAAACATCTCGTAGCAGCGAAAAGCGTCGGCGCCGTACTGGTCAATGACATCGTCGGGATTCACGATGTTGCCGCGCGATTTCGACATTTTCTGATTATCTTCACCGAGAATTATCCCTTGATTGACCAACCGCTGGAACGGCTCGGACTTCGACACATAGCCGAGATCGAATAATACTTTCTGCCAAAAGCGCGCATAGAGTAGATGCAGCACAGCGTGCTCGGTGCCGCCAACGTACAAATCGACACCACCCGGCTTTTGGCCGCCCATCCAGTAGTGCTCGGCTTCTTCGCCTACAAAACGCCGATCGTTGTGTGGATCACAAAACCGCAAGTAATACCAACACGACCCGGCCCATTGGGGCATGACATTTGTTTCGCGTTCGGCCTTATCTGAATAGCGAATCCACTCTTTTGCTTTTGAAAGTGGTGGTTGCCCGGTGCCAGTAGGCTTGTAATCTTCAAGAGACGGCGGCACCACTGGCAGTTCGTCTTCGCCTAACGAACGGTGTTTGCCGTGTTCCCAGATGACCGGAAACGGTTCACCCCAGTAGCGTTGTCGTGAAAAAAGCCAGTCGCGCAATTTATAATTGATCGCGCCCTTGCCCTGGCCGCGGTCCTCCAGCCAGGCAGTGATTTTTTTCCTTGCTTGAGCACTAGTTAGGCCGTTGATGATCGGGGAATTGATGGCAATTCCGTCGCCGGTAAATCCAAATGCGGGTTCGTTTCCTGTCGGTTGGACAACCATCACTGTCGGCAAATCAAATTTCCTCGCGAATTCCAGATCGCGTTCGTCGTGCGCAGGAACGCCACCAATCGCGCCCGTGCCATAACCAATCAGGACATAATCAGCGATCCAGATTGGAATTTTCTGAGTCGTTGCGGGATTAATCGCGTGCGCTCCGGTAAACACACCTGTTTTTTCTTTCGACAGATCGGCGCGTTCGAGGTCGCTTTTGCGCGCGGTCCGTTCACGATATTCGCGCACAGCTGGCCATTGCTCCTCTGTGACAATCAGATCGACAAGAGGATGTTCCGGCGCAAGCACCAGAAACGTTCCGCCGTAAAGAGTGTCAGGACGGGTCGTAAAAACTCGGACTTTCTCCTCGCTGTTGTCGATCTTGAAATCGATCTCTGCGCCTTCGCTTTTACCAATCCAGTTCCGCTGAAGTAACTTGACTCCTTCAGGCCAGTCGAGTTCGTCGAGCTCGTTCAGCAATCGCTCGGCGTACGCAGTAATGCGCAACGTCCATTGTCGCATTGGCCGCCGCACCACCGGGAACCCGCCCACCTCGCTTTTTCCGTCGACGACTTCCTCATTGGCCAAAACCGTGCCCAGCTCCGGACACCAGTTCACTGGCACGTCGGCGACATATGCGAGGCGAACCGCGTCCGGGTTCTCGCCCGTATAAGTCGAAATCGACTCGGCCTTGTTTGTGACAGGATTGAACCAGGAATTGTAGATCTTGAGAAAAATCCACTGCGTCCATCTGTAGTAGCGTGGATCGGTTGTGTTAATCTCACGTTGCCAATCATAAGAAAAACCGATTCGTTTGAGCTGCGCTTTGAACTTCGCCACGTTTTCGCGCGTAGTGATGGCCGGGTGTTGGCCGCTTTTGATCGCGTATTGCTCCGCAGGCAGACCAAACGCATCCCAGCCCATGGGATGCAAAACGTTGAATCCCCGCATGCGCTTGTAACGCGCGACGATATCCGTAGCAGTGTACCCTTCGGGATGGCCGACGTGCAGACCTGCACCGCTTGGGTACGGAAACATGTCGAGCACATAAAATTTGCGCCTCGCGGCATCGAAGCCTTGATCGCCCGGGTTAGGCGCGTGAAAAAAATGTCGCTCTTCCCAAATAGCCTGCCATTTCGGTTCGAACTTATCGAATGGATATGGTTTGCGGCGCTCGCTGCTCATGCTTTTGCGAAGTTGAATCGTTGGAACCTTAAATCACGAATCGTAAATCCAACGCAACGGTGTAACGATTTAGCGAATCACGCCAGTCTTATGAATCGTGCCGGATGCGTATGCAATTGATCCTCGCGACGCGCAATGCGCACAAGATTCGCGAAATCGGCCAAATTCTTGGGCCGAAATTCGCGATACGCGGTCTCTCGAGCAGTGATCAAATTGCCGAAATAGATGAAACCGGCATTTCCTATGAAGAAAACGCAGTTCTAAAAGCCGTCACAGTTTCGCGCCAGCTGCCAGGATTGATCGTCGGAGACGATTCAGGATTGGAAGTTGATGCGCTTGGGGGCGCTCCCGGGATTTATTCGGCGCGCTACAGTGGCGCCAATGCCACAAACGAACAGAAAATTCGAAAGCTATTAGACGAACTCACTAAAGTTCATGCAAAAGACGATGAACGCACCGCACGGTTTCGCTGCGTGCTGGCGGTCGCGCGCGATGGTCAGCTCCTCGGAACATTTGAGGGAACTGCAGAGGGAAGAATCACCGAAGCGGCGCAGGGCTCGCACGGATTCGGTTACGACCCGATTTTTATCCCAGCTGGATTCGAAAAAACCTTTGCTGAATTGCCTGACGAAGTGAAAAACAATATCAGTCACCGGGCGAACGCGATCGGCAAATTGAAACCCAAACTGTCTGCGCTTTGCAGCGCAGTCTAAGGCTTCGGCGGGGCCGGAGGTGCAGGAGGAGGCGGTGCTCCAGGAGCTCCCGGAGCCTGGGCACCTTGTTGAGCGCCTGCTGCTCTAATCTGGTACCCAACTTTGGTAATTCCGGCCGAGCGCACCTTATCCAGAACGGCGATCACGTCACCATGCATCGCCATCAAATCCGCACTGATGGAGACCTTAATTTCTGGATTCGCCCGATGTAGTTCAAAAAGCCGCGGCAACACCTGATCATCAGTTATAACTTGATTGTCAAAAGTAACCACGTTGCCCTCACGTATCTTGATCGAGACATAGTCCTTCACCTGGCTTGGGGGCTGAGCAACCCGAGCCGGCAAATTGACCCGAATCCCTTTCATGTGAGTCTGGCTCAGACTTACCATCATGAAACTGGCAAGAAGAAAGAACATAATGTCGATCAAAGGGATGATCTCAATTCGCGCTCTCTTATGCGGAACTGGTGAACCAAGTCTCATACTTATACTCCAAAAGATTTTTAGTACTGCGCACCCGTCATCGTGAATGTGATGGGAATTTTAACTTTCGAAACCGCTCCCGGCTTAAACCGCCACTGCCGGAAAGCACTGGTCGCCGCGTTGTCCAATATCGGATTTCCGAGGCTTTGTGCCATTGAGGCACTGGTCACACTGCCACTCGGCCCTACTTCGACGACACACACACCGCTACCGGTGACATGTCGCGAACGCGCTTCATACGGGTACTGAGGACGGGGCGCATAAGTGGCCAAAGCCTTGGCCGAGGAAATAGACACTGTGCCAGGGCGACCGGCAGCCTGTGGCGCCTTAATGGGCGTAAATTTCGATTTCTGGGGTTGCTTTGGCGGCGGAGTCGTTTCTTCGACGTACTCCGGCTTGATTTCAGGCGGAGGCGGAGGTTCCGGCAACGGAATGTCTTCTGGCGGAGGCGTGGGTTCCTCGGTCGCCTGCAGTGTCGCCTCGACTACAGCGGTCGGAATGTCAGGAGGAACCTCGGCCGGTTGTTCGTGTTTTTGAGCGAGCGCAACCGCGGTAAGGTGAATTGCTACGGCTGCCCCAAGAGCGCCCCAGAAATACCACGCCTGGGGTGGCCGATAAAGCAATGGTCCTCGTGCTTCGTCCGCCATAACCAATTACGTGCCGGCGCCCGGCACCCCCTTTAGCGCTTCGCTCTTAATCTCGAATGAGATTTTATAGAATCCCGCCGATCGAAGCATATCCAGTAAATGAACAATGTTCCCGTGAACAGTGTCGCGATCGCCGCGTACGAACACTTTGGCATCCGGATCTGACTGGTGCACCTGTACCAAGCGCGCCTGC
>DASXMV010000039.1:0-5208 GCA_036495465.1 Candidatus Udaeobacter sp.
TCATTGCCAAACCGCGTGTCGCCATAGCAATTGGAAAGGAATTCTTCTATCGGCAAATTGAACTCGGCATTGCCCCAGCTTCCGAAGCGGCGGCGCAGAGCATGGCTTGTAACATGATGGATGAAGCGGCTCTCGAAGGTATTCAGGCATTCATCGACAAGCGTACTCCGCGCTGGCCAGAGGGTAAAAAGTCACCGTGATCGTTTCCGTTTGGTGATTCAACGGTTCAACCAGTTAACAATTTTAACACCTGTGACTTTCACTCTTAAAGAACTGGCCGCGATGTGTGGCGGCGAATTGATTGGCGATCCCAAACTCAAGATTGCCGGCGCCGCGTCGCTCGGAGAGGCGGCCAGCGGAGAGATCAGTTTCTTTGCTGATCGAAAATACATCGGACTACTGCGTAAGACGCGAGCTTCAGCCGTTTTCGTTCCGCCGGATTTCGTTGAGACGCTTGCCCCCGCGCAGGTTCGGGTCTCAAATCCCACGAAAGCGTTCGAACAGGTTGTCTTAGAATTCGCGCCGAAACCGATCACGTTTGCGGCGGGCATTCATCCGAGCGCAATTGTTGGAACAGGCGTTCGTCTGGGAGAACGTGTATCAATCCAGCCCTATGTGGTCATTGAAGACGGTTCCGAAATTGGCGATGACACTATTATTGGTGCGGGAAGTTACATTGGACACGAGACAAGTGTCGGATCCAAATGCCTGATTTATCCGCGCGTGACGATTCGCGAGCGAAGTCTGATCGGTTCACGCGTAATCATTCACAGCGGCGCGGTCATTGGCGCAGACGGCTTTGGTTTCGAGATGGTCGATGGGCGCCACCAAAAGATCCCGCAACTCGGGATGGTACAGATCGACGATGATGTAGAGATCGGTGCAAACACGACCGTTGACCGCGCCCGGTTTGGCCGGACGTGGATCCAGGAAGGAGTGAAAATCGACAACCTCGTGCAAATCGCGCACAACGTTATCATTGGGAAAAATTCCGTGATCGTAGCCCAGACCGGCATATCAGGGAGCACGCGTGTGGGAGAACGCGTTACAATCGCGGGGCAAGTGGGTATAACCGGCCACGTGGAAATTGCCGATGGAACGATCATCGCGGCGCAAAGTGGCATATCGAAAAGCATTCCGGGCGGCATATGGTTTGGCTCTCCCGCAGTTCCGCTCCCGGAAAGAAAACGACACATTGCCTGGATCCACCGCCTCGGAAAACTGTTCGCCCGAGTGAAAGAGATTGAGAAGAAACTGGGACTTAGAAGCCCCTAACAATTCTCAGAGCGATCAGAGACGCATTTTCGTAACGACGCCGTTTTCGTTCTTCAATCGTTTACGATCCAACGGCTCAAGAAGGCCCCGTAATGCTTCTGGCGAAATCCATTCTGCGCCGCACGCCTCAACCGTCTCTCCCTCCATCGAATCAGAAGTAGCCACGATTAGTTCATATTGCTGCGCATATTTGCTCGCCAGGCGCTCAATAATGGCGTCAGCCGTTTGGCCCGTGCGGGAATAAAAGACTTGCACCTCATGCGGGTCGGAAGTCGTCTCGATCCTTCTTCCTTTGCCATCAAAGACCACTACTACGCGAACAGCGGTCCAATCTTGATACTCTCGCAGCCGTTTGATTAATGCTTCACGCGCCAGTAAGGACCGGCGCGTCTGCAGCTTGCGCAGTTCAGGCCACGCAAAAATAATGCTGTGTCCATCGACGATCAGATATCGAGCGCGTTGCGACATTACCGATGCCTTATACATCAGTTATTCCGAGCGGAGGGCGAATCGCAAGTGAACGTCAGACTGTTGATCTTGCGTAATGCTGCGACAAATGACTGAGGTTCCTCGGTTCGCTTAGGATGACGTCTCTGTAGCTACAGCGGGCTCTTTCTTCGCCCGCTTGCTCGAAGCCGGCTGCGCAACGTTTACTCGCAGCGCTGCCTTTTTGCGCTCCAGGTACGCTCTGCGTCGCTTGCGTTTGGCTTGTACACGGTGCTGTTGTCCCACGAGAGTCTATCGGTTGAAACAATGAGAAACGCAATCGGATTGAACCGATTGTTTTCCCAGACCAGCGCACGACCATAAATCACGATTGCGTTTCTGCGTGATTAGTTTAAAAAGGCACGACTCCAAACACTCTCAATGATGCATCGGGAATCGGCGGCTTCCTCCTCCACGCCGAAAGGCGTGGCTACTCTTGTCATTTTGCTGGTCGTTTTGGCGGCATTTTTTGGCTTTCTAAACACCCAGAAAATGAAGGCGCTGCGCACGACGGTAGCCACTGCGCAGGCTGCGCGTGATGCGGCCGAACGCCGCATAGGCGAGAAACCAAATATTTCGGGCAGCAGTGGCACAGTTGCAAAGGAACAACAGGCTAAAGTTGCTGAAGCAGAGAAGAGAGCGGCAAAAGCTGAAGCCGATCTCGCGCAGATTCAGAAAGAAAAGGCGGATCTCCAGACGAAACTAGATCAAAACCAGAAAGAATTAACTTCTGTGCAGCCGCCCGGCGAAGAACCTGGCAAAGATCCAAATGGTTCAACGGTTGACAGTGCCGCTGCGACGCCGGCGGCTGCCGCCGATTCGCAGTCGCAGATCGCCGATCTTCGGCGTCAGCTGGACGGTGCGGAAAAAGAAAAAACTTTTCTTTCCCAAAAGCTCCAGGACATGCAGGAGCATGCCGGTCAGCCAAAGGAGGCAAAGAAAAAGCGAGAAACTTCAAAGGAGAGCGTCCCGCGCCGAACAGGCTTGCGCGGTACTGTCCTCGCCGTGAATCAGGCCTACAACTTCGTGGTGTTGAACCTTGGTACCCGCCACGGAGTCGAATCGAATGCCGAGATGCTCGTTCTGCGGGAAGGAACTCTGGTTGGAAAAATTCGCATTTCTTCAGTTGAACCGGCGACCGCCATCGGCGATATCATCGGCAACAGTTTGGCGCTGGGCGCCCAAATGCAACCTGGAGACAGTGTGATATATGCTGGAACAAATCCGTAAGCTTCGAAGCCCCATTGTTTTTGCTCTGATATGCGCACTAGGGACAACTATGGTCTCTTGTGCAGCGCAACAGCAAGACGCTCGCCTGGTCAGTGATCCTGACGATCATCATGACTCGACGATCCCGTGGAACAAGCAGGAAGCATGGGAGACTGGTGGGCAGTTCGCGAACATGACCGACCGGCGATAGCCGCCACGCTGCGACGGCAGGCCGCGGCTTCGACCCAAAAAAAGAATCAAAGACCGGGATCATCGATCCCCGGCCACAGGCAAACAGTCAAATCCAGAGACCGGCTGGAATCACAGCGTTTTTGGGTATCACAACAATCCCATCGCGGATGAAATAATTGTCCGCGTCCAAATTTTGCGGTTTTCCTTCCGGCGTGATCACCACGCCATCGGCGATGCGAGCGTTTTTGTCGATGATGGCACGATCAATCACACAGTTCCGTCCAATACCGATGGGCGGTTGTGATGAATCGGTTCGTTCTAACTCAAAATAATCGGCGCCCATGACGATGCTGTTTCGGATCGTCGCACCGCTTTGAATAACACTGCGTATTCCCACCACGGAGCGCTCCAGGTGCGCATCGGAGATAATGCATCCATCCGAAATAATCGCCTGGCGCAGAGTGGCGCCGTTGATCTTGCTCCCAGGTAAAAAGCGCGGATGCGTGTATATCGGAGACTCGGGATCAAAGAAACTGTATTCGGGCACTACCTCTGTAAGGTCCAGATTTGCCTCGTAGAAGGCGCGGATTGTTCCGATGTCTTCCCAATAACCCTGAAAGATAAATGCGCTGACATGCCGATCCTTGATCGAGAACGGAATGATATGTTTGCCGAAATCGGCAAGATCGTTCTGCAACGATTGTATCAGCACGTCGCGATTGAAAACGTAGATTCCCATCGAGGCTTGGAACAATTCGGCGTCCTGGTTAGAATCGATGGCACCAAGCAACTCGGAACTCATCTTCATCTCCTGCATTACTGCTTCGTCCGTCGGTTTCTCAACAAAGCGCGTTATTCGGCGATTAACCCCACAACGTATGATGCCAAACTCGGGCACCTGATGCCGCGCCACGGGCTTGGTAGCCAAAGTAATGTCTGCGCCCAATCGGATGTGCTGGTGCAAAAGTGCGCGAAAATCCATCCGGTAAAGCTGGTCGCCGCTTAGAACCAGGTAATAATCAAACGGCCTCTCAAGGAAATAGCGCATGTTTTGCCGAACAGCGTCCGCGGTGCCCTGATACCACTGCGACCCCGCAGGGGTTTGTTGGGCCGCAAGAATGTCCACAAAACTGCGTGAGAAATTATCGAACTTATAGCTGTCCTGGATATGTCGATGCAACGACATGCTGTTGAACTGGGTCAGCACGTAGATAGAGCGCAGCCCGGAATTCAGACAATTGCTAATCGGGATATCGACAATGCGGTATTTGCCACCCAGCGGCACAGCCGGCTTGGCACGATCTTTCGTCAACGGAAACAAACGTGTACCTGCCCCGCCGCCCATGACGATGGCGAGAGTTCGCTGGAGTGTACCCGGTGGCAACGCGCCGACTTGCGCCGGATTTTTCGTCGCTGAATCGCGCTGCGCCTTGGCCTCCATCACGTCAATCAATAAACGAATCGCACGCTTTTTGGGAAGCTATACCTGTCGGTTTCCGGTTCATTCAGCGTCGGTACCACGAAACCTCTGATTCTTGCGGCTGAGGACACCCGCCGCTACACTCGCGATATGTGTGGGATTGTTGGCTATGTTGGGCGCGCGCAAGCGGCGCCGATTTTGCTCGACGGGCTGCGTCGTCTCGAATATCGAGGCTACGACTCCGCCGGCATCGCTGTGGTAAATGGAAGCGGTCTGGAAACGCGTAAGTGTGCCGGACGCATCGCCGCGCTGGCAAAGCTAATGAGAGAGGAACCGGTTTCCGGTTCGTTTGGTATCAGCCACACACGCTGGGCAACGCACGGCAAGGTCACCGACGAGAACGCTCATCCCCATTTTGACGCCAGTGGCAAACTGGCGCTGGTCCACAATGGGGTAATCGAAAATTATCAGACGCTCAAAGATGAGTTGATTCGCGGCGGTGATACAAACTTTCGCTCCGAAACCGACACTGAAGTCCTGGCGCATTTGATTGGAAAACTGTACGACGAATCATGTGCCAGCACGGTCGATGTCCCGGAAAAGAAAGAGCGGCTCGTTGCAGCTGT
>DASXMV010000040.1:0-2891 GCA_036495465.1 Candidatus Udaeobacter sp.
CGTTCGTCGAAGGCGCATACAACGGGCTAGCAGTAGGGCGTATCATTTTCCCTTATATCCTTGGAATGCTTGTCGCGATCTCGCTTTTCCGAAACAGTGGACTATTCGAGATGTTCGCGGCCGCGCTGGCGAGGACGTTTCGCGCTGTCCATGTGAACGACCAGATCGTAAACGCGCTGCCAATCGCAATTCTTCGACCATTCAATTCGGCTGGAAGCCGCGGATTCCTGCTCGACGCGATGTATACGTACGGCGCGGACTCCTTCACCGGCCGCCTCGGGTGCGTCTTTCAATGCGCCGCCGAGACGACGTTCTACGTCATTGCCGTTTACTTCGGGAGTGTTAGGATCAAGAATACCCGCTACGCCCTGGGTACCATGCTGCTCGTAGACCTGATCTGCGTTTGCGCCGCGGTTTTCGTCTGCCTGACATTCTTCAAATTGTAGTTAGGTGCTCCTTCAGGCGACGTTAACTGCATTGCACGTCTCGGTGGAGTCTGAATCGCGGATCTTATTACACCAAATTATCGATGTACGTTTTCCGGTCGAATGGCGCAAAATCCTCGATCTGTTCGCCAGTACCAACGAAGCGGGTGGGGATTCCAAGTTCGTCCTGGATTGCAACCACAATGCCGCCTTTGCCGCTGCCGTCGAGCTTGGTGACGATAACGCCACTTAAACCGATGACACTTTGAAATTCGCGGGCCTGACTGAGCGCATTGCCTCCAGTCGTTGCATCGACCACCAACAGCGTTTCATGCGGCGCGTCCGAGTCGTGCTTGGAGAGAGTGCGTTTCACCTTTTGCAGCTCTGCCATCAGGTTGGCTTTTGTGTGCATCCGCCCGGCGGTGTCGCAGAGCAGAAACTCAAGCTTGCGCTTTGCGGCTGTTTGATACGCTTCATAACAAAGAGCGGCTGGATCGGAGTTATATTGCCCTTTAATCATGTCGACCCCCAGGCGCGACGCCCAGATGCCAAGCTGCTCAATCGCTGCAGCGCGAAAGGTGTCTGCCGCCGCCAGAAGGACGCTGTGTTTATTTCTTTGCAAATAGCGAGCGAGCTTTGCCGTCGATGTAGTCTTCCCAGTACCATTTACACCCAGAAGCAGTATTACATTTGGTTTACCCGGCAGCGGCCGGATGCCGGCTGTATTTGCAGGAAGAATCCGGGCAATTTCCTGGCGCACAACTTTCAGGACATCACCTATTCCCATTAGCGACCAGGCTTCACGTTCCTGCAGCGTTTTGATGATTCGAGCCGTCATCGGCACGCCCAGGTCGGCCCGAATAAGAGATTCCTCGAGCTCGTCCCAGTCGATGGGTTTACCTGCGAAATGTTGGGCGAGAGATTGAAGGAAATTCATTTCGTGACTTGGGG
Source organism: Candidatus Udaeobacter sp. (assembly GCA_036495465.1). Classification (GTDB taxonomy): domain Bacteria; phylum Verrucomicrobiota; class Verrucomicrobiia; order Chthoniobacterales; family UBA10450; genus Udaeobacter. The sequence goes on from DASXMV010000040.1 coordinate 1,377, forward strand.
ATCCAAGATTCGTGAATCGATGGAACGCTTTAACGGATCACGAATCGGGTTTCGTCACCGGTTCACGGGCAGGCCGATCCAAATCCTTTCGTACGCGATCGAGAATGCCGTTCACAAAACGGCCCGACTCACCGCCACCGAAAGTTTTTGCCAGCTCAATTGCTTCGTTAATCGAGACCACCGGCGGTATGTCGTCTCGATAAAGCATTTCGTAGATCGCCAGCCGAAGGACGTTGCGATCAACAGCCGAAATCCGGCGAAACTCATAGTTCTCACAGTAACGGCAAATTCGTTCGTCGATTTCCGGAAGGTGCTTGACCATCCCGTCGATAAGAGGCTGCGCAAATTCGCGGATCCGCGGTGCTGCCGGACAAAATTCCCAAAAATCGTCAACCTTTTCCGGTCCCTCGCCGCGCTGCATGTCGCGCCAGAAATGGTACTGGACCGCTGCTTCGCGTGCTCGCCGTCTTTTGCCCATAAATCACTTTCCCTGAAGTCTCGACATTACACTGGCGATTTCTACTGCCGCCCGCGCGGCCTCGGTTCCGCGATTAACTTTGTTTTCGAGACAGCGTTCACGCGCCTGATTGTCGTTATCAAAACTAAGCACCACGTTGATCACGGGTACGCCATAATCAACCGCGATGCGCTGAAGTGCATCGGTGACGGAACTGCTGAGATTTTTGGCGTGGTTTGTTTCTCCTTGCATGATTACGCCACAGGCGATGATGGCATCGGTGTTTTCCTTTCGTGCTAACTCTCGCACAACGACGGGGATTTCGAACGAACCCGGCACACGGTGGATAGCAATTGTCGCGCCCCGCGCAAGCGCACGCAGTTCGTTCTCGGCATGATCGACAAGGCCTTGCACGTATTGCCCGTTGAATTGGCTTGCGACGATCGCAAACGCTCGCTTTGACCGCACCGCGCGCGGACGTGGTGGGACAGATTTTGACATCTAAAAGTGACCAGCGACGAGTGGCTTTGCCAGGGTTAGGCCATGCAAGCCTTCAGGCGTTAAATCGGTGATCATTCCTTCGTTGTTCCTGCTTCGTGGCTCACAGCAGGTGGCCCAGCTTCGTCTTTTTCGTCTCCAGATATTTGGCGTTGTGCGGATTTGCTTCGCTGCGTATCGGCACCTGCTCCACCATTTCCAGCCCGTAACCTTCCAGACCAACGACCTTCTTCGGATTGTTGGTGAGAAAACGGAACTGACGCACTCCGAGATCGAAAAGGATTTGCGCGCCAAGTCCGTAATCTCGCAGGTCGCTGGGGTATCCGAGCTTGGCGTTGGCTTCGACCGTGTCGAGTCCTTGCTCCTGCAATTTATATGCGTGGATTTTTGCAGCGAGTCCGATGCCGCGCCCTTCCTGGCGCATATAAACCAGCACACCGCTCCCTTCCTCTTGAATCTGCCGAAGGGCCGCGTGTAACTGATTTCCACAATCGCACCGTCTGGAGCCGAAAACATCGCCAGTGAGACATTGACTGTGCACGCGGACTAGCGTGGGCTTG
>DASXMV010000041.1:0-3057 GCA_036495465.1 Candidatus Udaeobacter sp.
GACGATCCCATCGTGAACGACCCGGCGGGAATTACCACCATCTCAGGGCAATCTGGGCAATCTCGAAACACGGTGCCGGTCGCGCGGGTCGAGTTGGTCGCAACCGGGGTGTCGACTTTCTCGAGGCCGTCGTGTGCGGGCGATGGCCGCGATGTCTGAGCCCTCGCTACGCTTGGCATTGCGAGAAGCAGCCAGGCTACTACTGGAGCGGCAAGCAGTTTCACTCGGGGCCTCTTGGGGAATAGTATTTGTAAAAAAAGCGCGTCTGACTTTGCAAAATCTTCAGCGCCGCGAATCCGGCGGGACCATGTTGTTCGCACGGTAATAGACGACGAGCTGACCGTAATGTTCCGCGCTGTGCTCGATGGCGAAGGTCCAAATGTACGAGTTGTGGGCCAGCCGGTTGCCGAAAAATTTCGTTGTATTGTCCAGCCCCGCGTCGCCCTGCTGCTGAATCACTTTCGCTCCGTCGGCGACGGCCTCCTGCACGAACTTGACGACGTCAGCCTTGGTCTTGAAAAGGTCACGCGAAGGGTTGTCGCCCTCGCCGAAGTCAGGCCCGAGTTTTGACCCGGAAATCTTCCGTATCAGGACGAAATCCAGTGCGGCGGCGTGGAGAAGATTCAAGGCGAAAGTGCGCTGGTCTTTTTGCACCTTGAAGTCGTATTTATCTTCGGGAAAATCCTGAGCCATGGCGATGAGTTTGTTCCCGATTGCGTTCCACAAGGCGAGAGTCTCTTCGGTTCGGGATCGCACAGGAAGCGGAGCCTGATTCTGCGTTTGGCCCTGACTGTAAAGGGCCGTCGGGAAGCCGACTACCAAAGTGACGGCAATTAGAGCAAACAAAGACTGTTTCATTGTAAGTTTCTCCTTAGGTTGATCCGCATCTAAGACTCACCGACATGCCGGCGGCAAACACTAACAACAGTGCAACTATCGATCGCGTCGGATTCCTATTCGTTTGCCAGCTCGCCCATGAGATGCAGCAGAATTGCATTTGTTCCCGACCGATGGAGAATTTTTTCAAACCTGGTTCCCCACACAGTTATGAGACCCCTCGTTGTTTGTCTCCATTGGGGGGAACAAATGCGCGGCTGAGGACTCCCATTTTGGGATAACGGCGACATGTCCGCCGAACTTGAGTTTGAAAACCTTGTGAGACTTTACTATCGCGATCTGTATCGGTTTGGCTTGAGTTTGACCGGAAGCGAAGCTGACGCGGCTGATCTGACGCAGGAGACTTTCTATATTTGGGCGAACAAAGGTCACCAGCTGCAGAAACCGGCGAGCGTTAAAGGTTGGCTCTTCACGACGTTGCACCGCGAATTTCTCAAGACCTGTCGCCGCCGAAGCCGTTTTTCAAACGAATCAATCGACGAACGCACTGAGAATTTGCCGACTGTGCCGGCAGACTGCGTGGAGCGAGCCGATTCACGAACGTTGCTTCGCATTCTGGGCGAGATCGCCGAAGATTTTCGTGCGCCGCTTGTGCTCTATTACATGGAAGATCTGTCCTATAAAGAAATCGCCGATGTCCTGGCCCTTCCGCTCGGGACAGTACAGTCCCGTATCGCGCGCGCGAAAATTCAGCTTTTCCGCCGGTTGAGTGAAACCAATTTGCCGCTAGAGAAGGCCAAATGAATATCCGCGAAGCCAAAGAAATCCTGCTTCTCTATCGCGGAACGATCGACGATTCCGATCCGCAATTTCGCGCGGCGTTGGACTACGCTAAAAGCGATCCAGAGCTTGGCCAGTGGTTGCGTGAGCAGACCGACTGTTACGGTACGATTCGTGCGAAGCTTCGCGGAATCGAACCGCCGCCTGGGCTATCGGAGAAAATTGTGCACAGGCGACCGATTCCGTTTCCGCGCGATTGGTCGCGCATTAGTCAGCTCGCTGCGGCCATCCTCATCTCGGTCAGTCTCACCGCGCTGCTGATGAAATGGTCGGAGCGCCGTAACCATTCTGTCGCGGGCGCGCAGGAAATTCTCGTGACTGGCGAAGTGCTCGATATGACTTGCTACATCGCCTCCAACTTGAGCGGTCCCGATCACGCCGAGTGCGCGAAGGTGTGCATCAGAAATGGGGAGCCCGCTGGAATCAAAACTCAAGACGGAAAAGTATATTTGCTGACTGGTGAACCCGGTCAGTCGATCAACGCCGAGGTGGCGGACTACGCCGCCAAGATTGTGACTATAAAAGGAAGGCAAAGCGTGCGAGACGGTTTCGCGCAACTTCAAGTCGAAGAGATTCGGAAATTGTGATTGTTCCTCACCAACATGTTGATGCCGGTTACGTAGGATTTCGACGATGGATCAAGCGTCCGCACGCGTCGACGCTGACTTAATATCGACAACCGGCGTGCCGTCGAATGCCTCTCCCTCGCTCAGTGCTTTTTCAAATCGCTCCTCGAGATCCTGGGAAAGTTCCTCGACAATTTCCGCTTCCCGTTCTGGTGGCAAATTCAATTCCTGTTATTCGCCCGACTGCTTCTACAAAGTTGCGCCAGCCATCGCGCCGCGCAGCCAGGACCTTTTTGCCCGTGCGGGTCAGTCGATAATATCGGCGACGGCGTTGCCCGTGCTTTTCCATCCACCGGCCCCGGATCGCACCCTCGCGTTTCTAATCGCTAGAGTAGCGGATAAAACGACGCGAGGTTGAATCGCAGCGCGCCTTGCGAGCGCAATTCAATCATCTGCCCGATCTCATAACCGTGGCGCGGCCGGTCCTGCAGCAGAGAGAGAATCAACAGCTCGGCGCTTCCCTTCTTCAGCTCGCGATCGGTGAGTGGAATTGCCATATGTTGTTATTCCATATATCAGACAGACTCGCAAGTGTGAAAAAAATTGAGAGCTGATGCGCTGATCGAAAATCTAGATGGACCAGCTGTTAACGCTGACGACGACTGGCATCGATGCCACGCTGCAAGTCCAGTCGCATCGCGCCCCTGTTGCACAATTGTAACAGTTAAAAAGTGGCATCGCATAGAACACCGTCCTAGAAATGCGCACCATGAAACCTTTACTTGCGACTTTTTCTCTGGTCATTGTAGCTCTT
>DASXMV010000042.1:0-7229 GCA_036495465.1 Candidatus Udaeobacter sp.
ACCCAAATCTGTCACGCAATGACATTGAACAGCACCTGCGGGATTACCTGGGCGTCCGCGATATTCTTTGGCTCGGCGACGGCATTGCCGGTGATGACACGGATGGTCACATTGATGACCTTGCGCGATTCGTCTCGGAGCGAACGGTCGTGACCGTCGTCGAAGACGATCGAGGAGACGAAAACTACGGACAGCTCCAGCAGAATCTGTCGCGTCTCCAGTCGATGAAAATTGGCGGGCGAGCGATCGAGGTCATCACGTTGCCGATGCCAGGCAAGATGATGCGGGAAGGGCTGCGGCTGCCGGCGAGTTACGCCAACTTTTACATCGCAAATACCTGTGTGTTAGCACCGACATTCGCCGATACCGCCGACGAGGTTGCATTGTCGACCCTGCGCGAATGTTTTACGGGTCGCCGCATTATCGGCATCGATTGCCGTGAGCTGGTTTGGGGACTTGGCGCATTTCATTGCCTTACCCAACAGCAACCAGCCGCCTAAGACAGGCGATCCGCTTTCGCAGGCGCGGTTGCCTGCCCCATTCAATCGGCGGTCGCTCCCGGTTTGTACCCGCTTTTTAGGATTGCATCGTGAAGATCCGGTGAATGCGTTTTGCGCGCGTCAAACGTGATGATCACACGCTCACGTTGCAGATCGACCTTTACGTCGCGCACACCTTTTATCTTCATAAGCGGGCCTCGCAGCTTGCGAACACAATCATCGCAATCTTCGCCTTCAGTGGCGATTTCAATTGTTTCCAGAATCGCGTGATCGGCCCGATCAGGATTGAACGGGTCGGACGGGTCAGGTTCGTTTGGTCGAGCGGGATCCATAATTTCTTGGTTTTCCTTTTACAACGTGTGACACGTGCACTCCGGACGTCTCGCGCGCTCCGTTCTGAACGAGCTAAAGGAAGGATCGCACTAATTCCGCAGGTTTCATTTATTGGATCAATGAAGTTGTGTGCTGTCCTTAGGTTGCGGCGACCCATTGGAAACTTCGGCAGCCACGGGTTCGAGCGCGTGCCAGACGGTTTCGGCGAGAACTTTTTGACCCGCGATATTTGGGTGAATCCCATCGGACAAATTCATTGAAGGATCGCCTGCCACATTTTCCAGCAGGAAGGGAACCAGCGCTGCTCGGTTTTTTGCTGCGAGATCGGTAAAAATCTTCCCAAACTGAGAAACATAATCGTCGGCTCCATAATTGGGCAGCTGCATTCCCGCGATCACGATGCGCACGTCCGGATTTCGTTTTTTCACCTTGTTGATGATCTGCTGAAGGTTGTTTTCGATTTGATCAACCGGCACGCCCTGAAGTGCATCGTTGATTCCGAGCTCCAGAATGAAGATGTCGATTCTCTGTTTTAGGTGACGCGGGAGACGTTCCAGGCCGCCTTCCGTGGTCCCGCCGGCGGCGCTGGCGTTGGTTATCCGAAATCGAAAGCCCGCAAGGCGCAACTTTTTTGCGAGCAACATCGGGTACGCTTCGTTTGGCGCGAGTCCGAGACCCTGGGAAAGGCTGTCACCCAGGACGAGGATAGTTTTTTCGGATGCGCCATGCGCTGCCTCGACCGACGCGATCAGGCAGGCAACTCCAAGCAACGCAAGGCAGGTTCTCACAAGGAATGCTGAACGTTTGGCCTCCATGTCTCAACTTCGAAAGCTTTTCGTACTTGGACGTTGAAGTTTTTCCGCGTAACGGTTAACTCTTCAACCCTTTAAAGTTTAGTTTTTACTATGGCCAACTTCGCAATTAATGGTTTCGGGCGCATCGGACGTAATGTCCTTCGCGCGATGACGCAAAAACAAGTCGAACAAGTTCTTGCAATCAACGATCTGACAGACACGCATACACTGGCCCATTTGCTTAAGTGGGATTCGGTGCACGGCAAGTTCGATGGAAAAATCGGCTACGACGATGAGAACATCATCGTGCGTGGTCACAAAATTAGAATTCTGAAAGACCGCGATCCAGCGAACCTCCCCTGGAAAAAACTGGACATTGATGTTGTGCTCGAATCGACAGGGTTCTTCACAAGCCGAGACAAAGCCGAGCTGCATTTAAAAGCAGGCGCTAAACGAGTGCTGATCAGCGCGCCGGCAAAAAATCCCGACGTAACGATTTGTATTGGTGTGAACGACGGCGCCTTCGATCCCGCGAAGGACAAGATTGTTTCCAACGCGAGCTGCACCACGAACTGTCTCGCCCCTATGGCAAAGGCTTTGCATGAGAAATTCGGAATCGCGCACGGATTCATGAGCACCATTCACAGTTACACGAACGACCAGCGGATCCTCGATTTTCCACATGAGGATTTAAGACGTGCGCGAGCGGCAGCAATCAACATCATTCCTTCCACCACGGGCGCAGCCAAGGCAATCGGCGAAGTCATTCCGGAATTGAAAGGGAAACTGAATGGAGGCGCTTTTCGTGTGCCGACTCCGGACGGGTCAGTAACCGATTTCACCGCCGTGCTGGAAAAGGACGCGACCGTGGATGCGATCAATGCGGCATTCAAAGAAGCCGCATCAGACAAGAGTTACAAGGGCGTGCTCGAATACAGTGATGAACCGCTCGTGTCGCAGGATATCGTGGGCAACCCGCATTCCTGCATTTTCGACAGCCACCTGACGCTAACGCTCGGCAATCGGTTCGTGAAAGTTGTGGGCTGGTATGACAACGAATGGGGCTACAGCAACCGTTGTGTGGAATTGATGGAATTGCTGGCGAAATAGCACCTGATAATCGTGCTCGTCCATCCGCACGTAATTATTTCTAATTGAGACATGTCGAAGCTCTCACTTCGTGATCTTGATGTGCGGGGAAAACGTGTGCTGGTGCGGGTGGATTTTAATGTGCCGACTGAAGCGCGTGCCGGCAAGATTCGCATCACCGATGATACGCGGATTCGCGAAAGTCTTCCCACGATCAACTATCTTCGAGAGCACGGCGCCAAAACGATTTTGATGTCGCACTTTGGCCGGCCCAAAGGGAAGCCGGTTGAGAAATATTCGCTCCGTCCGATTGGCGATTATTTGCATTCGCTAATCCATCACCCAGTCATTTTCAGTCACGACACGGTTGGCGAAGTGCCGGAGAAAATCGTCGAGCATATGCAGAATGGCGATGTCGCGCTCCTGGAGAACCTGAGGTTTCATCCAGGCGAAGAAGCGAATGATCCGAATTTTGCCAAAGCGCTGGCTAGTCTCGGCGACCTTTATGTGAACGATGCTTTTGGCGCCGCCCATCGCGCACATGCATCCACCGCCGGGATCACGAAGTTCGTGAACACGTCAGCCATGGGTTTTCTGATGGAAAAAGAGTTGAAGCACTTGCGTGACGGTCTTGAGAATCCGGCGAAACCATTCGTCGTGATTTTAGGCGGCTCAAAGGTGTCCGATAAAATTGGTGTCTTGAAAGCGCTAATGGATAAGGCCGACGTAATTTTAATTGGTGGCGCGATGGCGAACACTTTTTTGAAGGCGGAAGGAATTCCGGTCGGCGCGAGCAAGGTAGAATCGGATAAACTCGATCTTGCGCGCGAACTTCTCGAGATGGCGAAAAAGCGCGGCGTGAGATTTTTGCTTCCTATTGACGTAGTTGAAACAGACGAAATTGTGCCCGGCGCAAACATGCGAAACACAAGTCGGCTCTCGCCACAGCATGGGATCAGCGAGGGGTGGAAGGCAGTCGATATCGGTGCGGCGACAATTGCGCTTTACCAGGAAGAGATCGCCAAAGCTGAGACGGTTTTGTGGAATGGGCCCCTCGGCGTGTTCGAGATTCCCGAGTTTGGGGAGGGGACCATGGCGATCGCAGAAGCGCTCGCGCAATCAGGAGCGACGACGATCATCGGCGGCGGCGATTCGGTCACTGCGGTGAAACAAGCCGGACTTGCCAACAAAATGACATTTATCTCGACCGGTGGCGGCGCATCACTTGAATTATTAGAGGGCAAGGAATTGCCCGGCGTGGCTGCGTTAAGCGACAGGAAATAAGCTGTGCCAGTTCGCGAGCCCGCTTCGAAGGTTCACGTCGAACCTCCAGCGCCGTGCGGATCCACCGGTCGCAAAGCTGTCGTTCGAGCCCTGATTAATTCAGCTATTTGTGTAGCTGCCTTCCTTTTAACCTGCCTGGGACTGCACGCGGTTCTGCCATTTCCAGAAATCGATGGCGGGGTTTCGCAGAAATTCCGATTTTTCGCCGCGCACAAGGACGAGTTCGATACCCTGTTTATTGGATCGAGCCGGATCTATTTTCAGATATCTCCAGCTATTTTTGATCGCGTCACACGCGAAAGCGGCCTGCCCACCCACAGCTTTAACTTCGGGATTGGCGGCATGTATTTACCGGAAACCTCTTACCTGCTTGAGCAAATCTTAAACCTAAAGCCGCGCAATCTGAAATGGGTTTTCATTGAGTATGATGATTTGCAAACAAAGTGGTCTCCCGCAAATCAAACCAGTCGTCGCGCACTTTATTGGGCCGACTGGAAACGAGTATCGCTCCTTTTGCGAAAACTTACCGATGCAGGCACAGATTCGCTTTGGCTGCCGACTCCCGCAAAACTGCGCGACATTATTCTGCGTCAAAAAGAGGAGAAAAATACGCGCAGCCTGCTGATGTTTTATGTGACGCAGTTGGAGAGAAATTATACGAACGTCTCGAGAGCAGCTGACCTCCCAGGCAATTTTTTGCGGCGCGATACCAGTGAGCGTCGCGCGAGCTATCTTGGCGCCGCCAATAATGGGTACGTCGTGAGAGCCGGGAGAATGTCACCCAGTCAGGCTGCAACGTACGAGCGGGGACTCGCCGCGGCGATGCCTGAAGCCGGCTCTCGTTCTCTGTCGCGTTATTCGCTCGAAGCCTACCAGCAATGTGCTCAAGAAGTCAGAAATGTTGGAGCCACGCCAATTTTTTTAATCACACCAAGCACGACCCAGATTGATATCGCTGTTGAAAGCGATGGAGCGCCGGGGCTTATGATGGCGTTTAATAATCCCCAAACCTATCCCGATCTTTACCGCAGCGACGTACGTCGCGATGGACAACATCTGACTAAAGCAGGCGCGGAAGAATTTACACGTCTTGTGGCAGCGAATTTCGTCGAGCTTGCGCGAGCAAGCGGAGTCAAATGAGTAATCAATGGCCGCAGACTTAACTTAACATCCCCACCTTCTGTTTGAATGTCTTTCGTTGAATTTCGATTCCTTTGGTTTTTTCTCGCTGTGTTCGTCGTCTACTGGGCGATACGCGGCAACGCTGCGCGAAAAGCGTGGCTTCTCGTCTGCAGCTATGCTTTTTACGCAGCCTGGAATTGGAAGTTCACATTCCTGGTGCTGGGCTCGACGGCGGTGGACTACGTCGTTGGACAGCTGCTCGGACGCACACAAAAGCCAGGTTGGCGGCGCCTGTGGATTGTCACCAGCGTGTGCGTCAATCTCGGTGTGCTGGCTTTGTTCAAATACTTTAACTTTTTTGTTTCTTCGGCGTCCGATTTCCTGGCGTGGATTGGCTTACCGGCCAGCGTAAACACGCTCAATCTCATTCTGCCCGTCGGCATTAGTTTCTACACGTTTCACTCGATGAGTTACACGATTGATGTGTACCGCGGCAAGCAGCGGCCCATCTCGAACTTTGTCGATCTTGCATTGTTCGTCAGTTTCTTCCCTCCGTTGGTAGCGGGACCGATTGTTCGTGCGGTTTACTTTCTGCCGCAGCTCGCTTCAGCCAAGAGATTTTCCAATATCGATGTGCGGGCGGCTGTCATGTTGTTCCTGGCAGGATTCATCAAAAAGGCGTGCATCGCCGATGGGGTCGCGCCGACTGTCGACCGTTACTTCGCTCATCCGGCGGATTTCACACCAGCCAGCGCGTGGATTGGTGTGCTGTTCTATGCCATCCAGATCTACTGCGACTTTTCCGGCTACACGGACATGGCCATCGCCGCTGCCAGATTGCTTGGGTACCAATTACCGAACAACTTCCAGTTTCCCTATTTTGCCCGAAACGTCTCCGATTTCTGGCGTCGCTGGCACATTAGTCTCTCAAGCTGGCTGCGTGATTATCTCTACATTCCACTTGGCGGAAACCGTGGTTCGCGCGGGGGCACTTACCGGAATGTGATGGTTACAATGCTACTAGGCGGTCTCTGGCACGGAGCTGCGTGGACATTCGTTATCTGGGGTGGCTTACACGGAGCGGCTCTGGTCGTTCATCGCGAGTGGATACGACTCACTGATGGTCTTAAATGGGCTGCGCGGGCAATGCGCTGGTTGGCATGGCCGATTACGATCTATTTGGTATGCGTTGCATGGATCTTGTTCCGTGCGCATGACCTCAGCAGCGCGGGAACAATATTAAAGCAGTTCACCTTTTTTCAGGGCGGTGGCGATCAACATTTTCACCGATGGTTGCTCTTGTTGATTTTGGCGCTTGCCCTAATCCATTGGCTCAACTCCCGCCGATTGTTTGCAGAACCGTGGCGACGTTGGCCCGCTCCGGTGTTCGCAGCGGCCTATGGTTGCACTTTTGCGATCGTCCTCTTATTTGTTCCGCCTCACTACACACCCTTTATTTATTTTCAGTTCTGAGTCCGCCCATAAGAAGCAAATCATGAGAAAGAAAATCGTTGCCGCCAATTGGAAGATGAACATGACGCAGGCGGAGTCGGCGCGATTTGTGGAGTCGATGCTACTCGATCTGGGTGACATGACCGACGTGGACGTGGTAATCGTTCCCCCCTTCACTGCGATTGCAAAAGTGATGGAGTCCCTCGGTAATGCGCAGAACATTAAGGTCGGCGCGCAAAATATGTACTGGGAGAAAAACGGTCCTTTTACCGGCGAGATCAGCGCCGCGTTGCTGCGCGATTTGTTTGTGCATTATGTCGTGCTCGGCCACAGCGAGCGGCGCAGGTTATTTGGAGAGACGGACGAAATCGTGAATCGCAAGGTGCGCGCCGCGCTCGAAGCGACGCTGCGTCCCATTGTTTGTGTGGGTGAAACGCTCGAACAGAGGGAGAGAGGCAACGTTGAAAAAATATTGTCGATTCAGCTGCGTGGTAGTCTCGCGGGTGTCAGTCCGAAGGAATTGCAGGAAACAGTGATTGCCTACGAGCCAGTGTGGGCCATCGGCACTGGCCGGAACGCAACGCCGGCTCAAGCGCAAGAAGCACACGCCTTCATTCGCCACACTTTGCATGAAATGGCCGATGATACGACCGCC
>DASXMV010000043.1:0-4987 GCA_036495465.1 Candidatus Udaeobacter sp.
ACTGTAAGTCGTCTTGGCGAGACTGGTCGCAGGATGGGTTCGTTAGTCCTGGCTTGGGGCGCCGTTAAACACGGCGCTGCTGATCCAGCCGATGGCAAGAACGTTGTCCTTCACGAATTTGCTCATCAACTGGATTTTGAAAATGGCGCAGCTGATGGAGTGCCGGGATTAGAAACGCGGGAACAACAATTGGCCTGGAGCAGGGTTATGAGAGCTGAGTTTGCATCGCTGCGCGCTGCAGACCAGAGCGGAATACCGACCTTACTCAATACTTATGGGGCGACTAATCCCGCTGAGTTTTTCGCCGTGTCGGTGGAGGCTTTTTTCGAGCAGCCGCTTGCGCTACGTGCACGACATCCAAAACTGTACGCCGAATTGCAACATTACTTCCAGCAGAACCCGGTCGAATACTCTGCTGAGCGGGTAGTCGGCTAGCGCGAATTGTAGGGCGTCTGTGTCAGACGCCGTCTGTTGGACAGGCGTTTCACAGAAACGCCCTACAACTATTGCGGCTGCGGGACGATCCGGAGGTACGGCTTTGGCGCTTTCCAACCTTGCGGATAACGCTTCTTTGCTTCCTCGTCCGACACGGAACCCGCGATTATGACGTCGTCGCCTTGCTTCCAGTTAACCGGTGTTGCCACCTGGTGCTTTGCGGTCAATTGCAGCGAATCGATTACGCGTAACACTTCATCGAAGTTGCGGCCAGTCGTCATGGGGTAAATGAGGATCAACTTAATCTTCTTGTCCGGGCCGACGACGTATACATTGCGCACCGTCGCATTGTCCGCAGATGTGCGCTTTTTAGGGTCGCCTTCGATATCGGCTGGCAGCATTCCATACAACTTGGAGATTTTGCAATCGGCATCGCCGACGATTGGATAGTTCGGCGCCTGGCCCTGGGTTTCTTCGATGTCCTTCGCCCAGCCTTTGTGGTCGCCAGTCGAATCGACTGACAGCCCCATTATTTTCACATTTCTGCGTTCGAACTCCGGCTTGATTTTAGCCATATAACCGAGCTCGGTCGTGCAGACCGGGGTAAAATCTTTTGGATGTGAGAATAGAATCGCCCATGAGTTACCGACCCAATCATGGAAGCGGATCGGGCCTTCGGTTGTTTGGGCTTCAAAATCCGGCGCTGTATCACCAATTTTCATATGCTTTCCTCCGCTCTTGTACTACGGGCAACGCTTTCGCAAGTTTCCAATCGACAGTCAATCCCAGCATGCCGATGCCAGGAATTTCATTGGGCGATCAACTCACAGAACTTGCTCAGATCAATGTTGCCACCTGAAACGATTGCGACGATCGGGCCTTTGCCAGCCTTTCCAGTTAAAGCGGCGGCGAGGGGCAGCGCGCCTGCGCCCTCTGAGATTACTCGTGTCTTTTCCGCCATGAGCCTCATCGCTTTCTTGGTTTCCTCCAGGCTGACGACGAGATAATCATCGACAACCGGCTTCATTCTTTCCCACATGCGAGGGAATACGCTTTGGCCGCCGGCTCCATCGACAAATGACGCTTTCCAGTTTGGGAATATCTGAGGCGAGCCCTTCTCGGAGGAAAGTGCAGCGGGTGCGGCTGTCTCCGGTTCCACACCAAAAATTTTTACATCGGGCTTGAGTGCCTTTATTGCAGTCCCTACGCCGGTAATCAGTCCGCCCCCACCAATGCTGGCGATTACAGCTGCCGTGTCCGGGGCGTCCTCCAGGATTTCCAGACCCATCGTTCCGTGGCCGGCAATGAAATTGTCGTCATCGAACGGGTGGATAAATGTTCCGTCGGCTCCTGGGAATGAACGCTCCTCCAGTGTCTTCCATGCAACGTCATACGGTACTGGCATGAGTTTTGCCCCTAGCGCGCGCATCCGCTCGAGTTTTGCTTTTGGGGCGGTTTCAATTACTACAACCGCGCAGGGCACACCTGCCTGTCGCGCAGCATACGCAACTCCTTGTCCTGCATTTCCCGCGCTGACAGTCCATACGCCGCGCTGGCGTTCTGAATCGGAGAGCAGCGCTACCGCATTCGCTGCGCCGCGCAGCTTGTAAGCATTAATCGGCTGAAGATTTTCCAGCTTGAGTCGAATGTCAGGAAGGGCCCGTCCGAGATCGAGACGAATCAGCGGCGTGCGAATAATCGTTTTTGCAATTCGTTCTCGCGCCTGTGCTATTTCATATGGTTGGATTGGACGAACGGATTCGAGAATCATTGGGGCACTGTAAAGGGAGCCGCGCCAGCTGCAATGATCTCACGTTGAACATTGGTCATTGCTACCTCTATTCTGCAGATTTCCGGGCGCCCTTGCGTTTCAGCCTCGATTGTACCGCTGCGCTTTTCAGTTCGCGCAGAGCGTTACTCGCAATCCAGCGCGCCGTCGATGAATGCTGTGTCCGAATCCTTTCCGCCATTTCGGTTGCAGCACCATTCAAATTCTGATTTCGTTTTCCGATATTTCGTAGGGCCCAATTTACTGCCTTTCGCACGAAATTGCGGTCGTCCCAAGCTTCGCGCTCGATCACGTCAAGAAACCTACTGAACTTTGTATCGGACGCGTTTTTATCTTTGTAGCTCAGATAAGCAACAAGCGAAAAAGCTGCGCGTTTTACGAATTCCTGCTCGCGCTGGCTCCATGCAAAAGCTTTGTCCCACGCCGAATTCGTTAACGCGAACAAATAGCAACAAGCTGAATCGACAACACTCCACGAATCAAAGTCACTGACCCACTTTTCCATGAGCGAGGACGTCACTTGATGAGGCTCCGCGACTAGCGTCGCCAGAATCTGAGCATCGTGATTTTGGGTGTTCCATAACTCCTGGGCAAGTTTGTGATTTTTTCCGATTCGTTTAGCCAACGTATGAAGTATCGGCGCGGAAATCGTGGACGATTGAAGTTCGCGCAGAATCTTGGCTGCCGTCCAGTCCTTGAGGCGTTCGGGATTCTGACGCAGCCTAGAACGTTGTGTCGGAATCGAGGAGGATTGTGACCGGGCCTTCATTAACCAATTCGACGGACATCATCGCCTGGAAAACTCCTGTGGCTACCGTGACTCCCAGTTTGCGGAACGCTTCGCAGAACTCTTCGTAAAGTTTTTTTGCCTGTTCTGGCGGCGCTGCCGCAATAAAGCTGGGCCTGCGTTGACCGCGTGCATCACCGTAAAGCGTAAACTGAGAAACAACGAGCGCGCCGCCTTCCACGTCCAGCAGTGAAAGGTTCATTTTCTCTTGCTTGTCCTCGAAGATTCTCAGGTGCGCAATTTTTTCGGCCATGCTGACGGCAACAGCAGATGTGTCGTTGCGTCCGATCCCGAGCAGAATCATAAGACCCGCCGAGACCTCGCCTGTGACGGTTTCGTTCACGGTTACACGGGCATGGCTTACGCGCTGGATAACCGCTCGCATTTTCAGTTACAGAATTTTTTCCAGCAAATCAGCAAGACGCCAGCCGGCTTTGTGTAGTTGTTGCCTGACCACATCTGTAGCCCACGCTCGATAGTTCATTTGATCTGCAGTTGGTTTTTCGACTGCTTCGCCAGCTGCAACGACGCTGCCTTCGTGTTGCAAGGGATGCACCTTTATGAATTCAAGTCGGGCATGCGCCTCGCGGGCAGATGGTATAATTTCGTCTGCCCACGCCTCCGCATAGTTATTTACGTTAAGGTTGGCTGGCATTCGCCAGTTGTCGGATTCATGAGAGGCCATTTCATGAATCAAGTCTTTACTGAGCGGTTCAATTCCTTTCAGAAATTCCTTTTTCCTCAGCATTGTTGGCATAGAAGAAAAAAGTCCGTTAACCGCATCGTTATCCCAAAAGCCGTGGAGTTTTTTCTTATGAGTCCCGCGCCTGCGAGGTGGTTCATCGCTCAGTTCGAGTGTAAACGTGTTTCCGCCTTCGTCTCCAAGCGCAGATCTGTCTTTATCCGGATCTACGATCCGGCCTTGCTGATCGAAGTATTCGGCGCCTACGTGAAGAGGCTGATGAATGTCACCGACATAATGAGCAAGCAAGATAAGCGCGACTGGCTTGGTAATTTTTCGTTCGTTCTGTTCAGGCACCTGTCCCTGCAAAACCTGAACGCAGAACGGAATCATATGCACGATGTCCCATTTGCTGCGACCGACGGAGCCGTCGCCGTATCTCTGCGCTGGCTCGACCGGAACATCGGTGTAATGGAACCAATGATGTGAAGGCGTATCTGGATCTACGCTAGTCGGCGGATTTGCACGCCAAAAATCACGCAACTGCTTGTCGATATAACGAGGCCCTGGAATATGGAATGACCGCGGATCATCAACGCCTTTTTTGTCCCACCCTCTGATCACGTCAGCAATGACGGCGGCCTTTTCGAGCGTAAGCCGACCCAGAAGCTTGTGCACCTTCGCAGCGGTGGGCGTATTTGCTAGTCGTTCGTCTGCGATCGCACCGACGATTTCATGTCCAAGCGGGCTGTAAGCTTGTGCTGCGGGAAACTGGAGAGCGCCAAGAAGCACTGGTAAGAGCAGACGCCGCGGAAGCCGTTTCATTCCAAGAATGCACGACAATATAGTCATACGCCCGACTGACTAGGAAAAGACGCTCAGTGACCGACATATTGTGTCCTCCATATCCGCTGCGTTTCTTCATCTCGTCTCGCAGTTGCGAGACTTTGGGAGTGCGATGCGTCATCGCATCGCTTTTCTTTTGCAACAACGCAGGGCTGATGCCGAACAACTTGGCCCCTAAAGCGACGCGTGGACGCGCCGCACTCCGAAAGCACTTCGTGCAAAATCTAGCGAGCGCTTTCTGCCTATGCCTCACGCACAACGTGCTCGGATTTGCTCGAGTCGTTTTTGAAGTTTCGAGAAGTGGGACCCGGCCCAATAAACCTGCAAGCAGCCGGTGCAACGCCGGAATTGTTCATAGTAGACTTTCGTGAGCGGTTCCAGCGTCTCAACTATTTCGGCCTTGGAAACCTTTCGCAGCGGTGCGTTGCAGCGAAGGCACCGCGTAAAA
>DASXMV010000044.1:0-20089 GCA_036495465.1 Candidatus Udaeobacter sp.
GCCGCGTTTTAATTGGTTTGTTTATATTCGCAGGCTCTCTTTTTGGACTGAGTGTCCTTTTCAAGGCGTCCGCTCAGATGAATGCCGATACCGCATTCGGGCGACAAAGCCCGCTGACATGGATGGAGCAGAAAGTCACTGCCAGCGACGGTACGGCGAACAGTTACTTCGGGTCGGCGGCTGCGCTCAACGGCCCTACTGCGTTGATCGGCGCTGATGGAGAGAATAACTTCCAGGGTGCTGCTTATTTGTTTACCAGCTCGAATGGCAGTTGGAGCGAGGGCCAGAAACTAACTGCGAGCGACGGCATGGCGGGAGATGAATTCGGCTATCGGGTGGCGCTCGCCGACGATACCCTTCTTGTGAGTGCGTTCACTGCGACTGTCGGCGGAAACACCAGTCAAGGCGCAGCCTACGTGTTCACTGAATCGAACGGTACTTGGAGTGAAAGTCAGAAACTGACTGCAGACGATGGCGGATTGTTCGACAACTTTGGTGCCTCGGTGGCGCTGGACGGCAGTACACTGGTAGTAGGTGCAAATGGTGCCACCGTCGGCACCAACGCCGCACAAGGCGCCGTTTATGTTTTCACGGAATCGAACGGCACTTGGAACCAGACGCAGAAGCTCACGGCAGATGACGGCGCCGCCTTCGATAATTTCGGCCTTTCAGTCGCTCTCAAAGGTTCAACCATACTAGTCGGTTCGCCGCAAGCTACCATCGGCGCTAACGCCGCCCAAGGCGCGATCTATGTCTTTACTGAATCGAATGGTACCTGGAACCAGACACAGAAGCTCACTGCGAATGATGGTGCGCATAATGACAGCTTCGGCGAGTCGGTGGCCCTTGATGGAAGCACCGCCCTCATCGGTGCATACAATGCGACGATCAACGGCCATTCCTTTCAGGGAGCGGCTTACATCTTCACCGAATCGAATAGCACTTGGAGCCAGGGACAGAAGCTAACCGCGAGCGACGGGATGACGAACGCGAACTTCGGCAACGCAGTTGCGCTCAAGGCCGGCAGCGCTCTCATCGGCGCGGACGGGTCTACGGTGGGTGGGAACACATACCAGGGAAAAGTCTATCTGTTCACCGAATCGGGGACTAACTGGAACCAATCCGACACATTCATCGCCAGTGATGGAGCAGTTGATGATTACTTCGGTGCCGCATTGGCGTGGGACGGGGCGATTGCGCTAATCAGTACGCCACACCCCGTGATAAACGGCAATGCGTGGCAAGGTGCGGCCTACTTTTACGAGCAATCGGCGACGCCAACTCCAACTCCCACGTCTAGCCCGACTCCCACGCCTACCTCAACGGTCACACCGACGCCTACCACGACACCAAGCCCAACCTCAACGCCTACTGCTACCCCAAGAGCTACACCAAGATCTCGCCCAACTCCACATCCGCGTCCGGTGCCACGCTAGCCAGCAATGGAAGATTACCTGTAGCGGTGGTCGCTGACAGCGGCTACCTGTGCAGTGTCGCAAAGTAACGCGAACATTGCGCTTGTGCCGCAATCTCACAACCCACACGAGCTGTGAATCGTGAGATGTTGACATGCGTACGCCTATCCCTTACCCTCGGCCCTCGCGAATCTCCCTCCATACTCGTGGATCCGCGGTAATCCCCGATTCATGAAAAACAAATCCGCTTGTTTAACCGGCTTCTTCAGTCTCCGCGTCGCCATTGTTCTTCTTCTTGGCATAACTGCCATTTGCTCGTCGGGAACTGCAACGGCGCCGGCGACCCAAAGTTCCCAAGAACAGGTGAACGCTTCTCAACAAACTCTAACCTTCGAAGAACGTGTGTGGTGTCAGCGAGCTATCGAAGAAGTGTACTGGCGTCACCGCATCTGGCCAAAAGAGCGCAAAGATCCGAAGCCATCACTCGATGCTGTGATGTCTCAAGCGCAACTGGAAAAGAAAGTCTCAGATTATCTGCGCAACTCCCAAGCATTAGAGGATCACTGGCAACGCCCTATTTCTTCCGATCAGTTACAAGCCGAAATGGATCGCATGGCAAAGCACACCAGACAGCCAGACGTGTTGCAGGAACTCTTCGAAGCGGTCGGGAACGACCCTTTTGTCATCGCGGAGTGTCTGGTGAGACCTGCACTCGCGGAACGTTTGTTGACAAACTGGTACGCCTACGACCAAAGAATTCACGGGGAACTGAAACAGCGCGCCAAAGCTGAGCTGCAGACCCTTACATCCGTCGCGCAAATGAAACAGCTCAGTGGCAAGTACAGCGAAATCGAATTGGTGAAACGCGCTGCGCTCCAAGGACAAGATAATCATGGCCCTCAACACGGCCTGAAGCTCAACCGCAGTGAGTGGAACAAGGCAGTCCAAAAACTTGGGGCAAATTTTGGCGACAGGACCGTAGCGGCAGGGGTGTCGCCTGCAAAGGTCCCAACGCTAACACAAATCAAAACCGGAGTATTAAGCGCCTTACAAGAGGACGAGACGCGCTATTATGCGATTGGAGTAATCGACAAGACCGATAATCACCTAAAGCTGGCCACAGTTTGCTGGCTGAAAGAGCCATTCGAGTCTCAACTCCCCAAGGTTGAGAATCCAGTAGTTGTGGGAATCGTAGCAACAAGCGCTAAATACACACTTCCGAAAATTTCAGAAGGCAGCGGATGCCTCGATGATACTTGGACAGCTACCTCTGGACCGCCTGACACCCGACCAGGTCCTACAGCGGTTTGGACTGGCAGTGAAATGATTGTATGGGGCGGCCTCACAGCCACTTTCACCTATTTCAATACGGGTGGCAGGTACAACCCGGCTACAGATGATTGGACAACCACGACTAAGACTAACGCGCCAAGCGCACGAGGCTATCATACCGCCGTGTGGAGCGGCAGCGAGATGATCATATGGGGCGGCTTTGATGAGTCACTCAACTATTCGAACACCGGCGGGAGGTACAATCCTGAGACTGATAGCTGGACCGCCACAAACAGTGATAGTGCCCCATCTGCGCGATCTAAGCACACTGCAGTCTGGAGCGCGACGGAAATGATCATCTGGGGTGGCTATGATGGCATGACAGAGGTCAACACCGGCGGGAGATACAATCCAAAGACGAATAGTTGGATTAGCACCGACACGAGTAACGCCCCGATTGGGCGATATAGTCACACCGCTGTGTGGACAGGGAGTGAGATGATCATATGGGGCGGCGTTGATGAGTCATTCAACTATTCGAATACCGGTGGGAGATACAATCCTGAGACCAATAGCTGGACGGCCACGAGTCTTACAACCGTGCCCGATAGCCGAGAGCTTCATAGCGCAGTCTGGACCGGCAGTGAAATGATCGTGTGGGGTGGTGATAGCGGTGGCGTACCGTTTAACACGGGAGGCAGGTATGATCCCGCGACGAACAGTTGGACCGCGACAAGCACGGCCAACGCCCCTTCTGGCCGATTAGGGCACACCGCCGTTTGGACTGGCACCGAAATGATCGTTTGGGGCGGTCAGGACGCAAGCTTCGTCGAACTCGACACCGGTGGGAGATACAATCCCAACACGAATATTTGGACCGCTACTAACACTACCAACGCACCTGTAGCACGAGCCGGTCATGCGGCAGTCTGGAGCGGAAGTGAGATGATCATCTGGGGCGGCGTTGGCAACATTGGTGTCGTAGCCGAGATCGGAGGGAAATACAATCCTACTACCGACAGCTGGACACCCACTGGCCACTCGCCAAGTCGCCGAAGCCGTCACGCGGCAGTCTGGACTGGCAATGAAATGATTGTGTGGGGCGGAATTGACCTTCTCTTTTTAGACACGGGTGGGAAATACACCCCTAGCACAGACAACTGGATGCCTACCACGACGATGAACGCTCCAACCGAGCGAGAGCTTTCCACAGCCGTCTGGACAGGCACAGAAATGATTATCTGGGGCGGTTACTCGTACGATGGTAATGATCATTATTGGAATACCGGCGGAAGATACAATCCGGGCACAGATAACTGGACAGCTACCAGCACCGCCAATGCGCCTACTGGCCGGGAGCTTCACACCGCGGTGTGGACCGGCTCTGCGATGATTATCTGGGGCGGATACTATGCAGATCCTTTCGGCCACGATTTAAATACGGGCGGCAACTACGATCCAGAGATGGACAGTTGGACTGCCACCACCACTGTCGGTGCGCCTAGCGAGCGAGATTCGCACACAGCAGCCTGGACTGGAAGTGAGATGATCGTCTGGGGAGGACCATTTTTCGACGCATCCGGCGGCAGATACAATCCGAGCACGAATACTTGGATCGCCACTAGCACAGCCAATGCGCCGACCGGCCGAGCAGCCCCCCAGGCAGTGTGGATTGGCACTGAGATGATCGTGTGGGGAGGCTATTTTTATGACGGCACCTATCACTACCTGAACACTGGGGGAAAATATAATCCAAACGCCAATAGCTGGACAGCGATGAGCGCCACTAATGCGCCAGAGGCGCGAAGTAGTCACAGTGCGATTTGGACCGGCAATGAAATGATCGTCTGGGGCGGCGAGGCGGGCTCCGACCCGGGGCACTACTTCAACACTGGGGGCCGATACAATCCAAGCATGGACAGTTGGAGCACTACCAGCACAGTTAACGTGGTGGATGGTCGATATTACCATACGGCAGTGTGGACCGGCAATGAAATGATCGTCTGGGGAGGAACACCTTATCCCAGCGGTTATACCAGCACCGGCGGGATATACTGCGCGCAATCCGGTCCTACACCAACTCCTACGCCATGCATAGGGAGATGCGGACCGGCACCGAGGCCGCGTCCAACTCCGCGGAGTCGCCCAACGCCGCGTTAAAATCCGATCCTTGTTCGTCCGCCCCAGTAGGCGAAGAAGGATAATACGTCATCTTTGATGAGCCTGCCGGGGTGAGCGGCCCCAGCTACAATACTGGCGCTGCGTCTCTCGCCCATGTAACAGGTCTGTTACCATTCGTTGGGGGTTCGCACTCTTCGTAGACCATTGAACAACAAAATTTCTGCTTGCATTTCCTTATCCCTCCTGCACAGCATCGCGCCCTCCACCGCTGAATCGTAGAGCACCAGCTACAGTTCGCCGAGCCAACAGAAAAACCCCACCACTGGCGCAGAAAAGGAACTAAACCATGAAACGATTGAACGCAGGACTCCCATTCACCCTCTCGCTGGTGACGTTGTTTGCGATGGTGTTTTTGTCGCAAGCTGAATCACGCGACAAACATCTCAACACGGCACAACAGAAAAAGCCCGCTGCCCCTGGAATTCAGATTATGGATCAATTCGGGCGGCCTGCCGTCAGCGCCATTCCCTCGGGTACTGGTCAGGTTTTCGATGTAGCAGTCGGAAAGGGTGGCGATGTCTTTGTACCTGACTCGGTCAACATCTCTGTAGGCGATACGGTGCGATGGACCTGGGCCGAGAGCGGCCACAGTGTCAGCAGTGGACCTCCTTGCCTCGTTGATTCGCAATTCTGTTCTCCAGACGATACGAACTGCATTGCAGGCGTTCTTTCCAACATAGGCACGGTTTATGAACACACATTTGCGGAGCCAGGCGTTTATTCCTACTTCTGCCACGCGCATTGCATCATTGGCATGACTGGCGTGGTGAATGTTTCGGGTGGTTGCACACCAGCGGGCTGGTCAGCAGGTGAGGACATGCCGACAGTGCTGGTCAGAGCAGCTGGCGTCCATTTCCAGGCGGACGGCAACTTTTACACTATGGGTGGTCGTATCTCGGATAACCCAGGCGACGACTTCCAGCACGCTCTTCAGTATAACCCGAGCTCCAATACCTGGACGCAGATGGCTTCGACATTCCCGGACAATCAAATGAACAACATGGCTTGCGGCGTTCTGACCGTTTCTGGGGCGCCTCTGATCTATTGCGTAGGCGGTTCGGCAGCCGGAGCGAGTACTGCGGCTGCTCGCGTGTTCACCTACGATCCGACCACCGATACCCCCGCCCTGCTTGGGAGCGATGATTGGCCGGGCGATGCTGCAGGCACCATTCTGCCTGGCGGATTCACGGTGGCGAACAACAAGCTATACATCATGGGCGGATTTAACATCAACGTGGCATCCACTAACGAGATTTGGGAGTTTGATCCCAATGCTGCTGCGGGTTCCAGGTGGACGCAGAAAACAAACGCGCCGGAAGGAATAATGTATGCGCCGACGTGCACGATAAATGGGATCATCTATGTGGGCGGGGCATCAGATTTCCAGGGGGGGACCGTAGTAGATACCACCAATTCGTTTAGCTTCGACCCTGTCGCCAATACTATCGGCACCATTACAGCAATACCCAGGGCCACAGGCGAGACGAGAGGCCTTAACTTCAACGGACAAATGTATGTAATGGGCGGCGGCAGAGTAGCGCCCAATCCTTCCAACGAGGTGGATATTTACGATCCGGGCACGAACGCCTGGACAACCGGTGCTCCCTTCGTCAATGCGCGTCGAAATTTCCCCACGGATACCGATGGTACAACAAGAATTGTGTTGTCGGGCGGCTACGACATCGACGGCATCACACCCTTGATGTCGACGGAGGTCTTTTGCCAGGGAGGAGGGACTCCGACTCCTACGCCTACCGCCACGCCTACTGCGACTGCGACACCCACGCCAACAGCAACAGCAACAGCAACGGCAACACCGACACCGACGACACCCACACCAACGCCGACCGTGACCGTGACGCCGACGCCGAGCGGAACACCAACTCCGCCGCCTACGCCAACACCAAGAGCAACGCCGCGGCCGCGGCCCACTCCACATCCGCGCCCGACGCCGCCGTAATCAGCGCGAGGTTTTAATTCCTAGTCATCCGTAATACGCTGCGCGAAGCTGCATTCGCGCAGCGGCGGCTGTACTCTACATTCCGAGCGGCTCAGTGAAAAAAGGCCGCCCGTGGTCGAGCGTGCGATTCTCCTTAAAGGAACCTCATATGCAAAGGGGAGTCTTCTGGTCCTTCAAATTGCTGATCGTCACTCTGGTGTACGTGTCGCTGGGCGCCTTCCTCGTCCGCGCTCAAGAAGCTGCGTCTGCGCAGTCAGGAGTTGTCGCAACATTCGCGCCAGTCGTGGAGAAGGTCGCGCCAAGCGTTGTGACGGTATTTACGACTCAGACGGTGTCGCGGTCAGCCCAGTCTTTTCCGTTTTCTGATGATACGCTTCGACAGTTTTTCGGCGGACAAGTTCCAAGCCAAGGAAAGCAGACACTTCAGGGACTCGGCTCGGGTGTGATCGTCAGCCCTGATGGTTACATTCTCACGGCTAATCACGTTGTTTCGGGTGCGGAGGAAATCATGGTGGGACTCGGCACGGAACTGCGCAAATATAAGGCGAAAAAAGTCGGCACCGATCCGGGAACCGATGTGGCGTTGTTGAAAATTGAGGAGAAAAACCTGCCCGCCATTACGTTTGCCGATAGCGATAAAGCGCGCGCGGGCGATATCGTGCTGGCAATAGGCAACCCGTTTGGCCTGCGCCAAACGGTCACCATGGGAATCATCAGCGCCATTGGCCGTGGCGGCGTGGGCATTGTTGACTACGAGAATTTCATCCAGACTGACGCGGCAATTAACATGGGCAACTCAGGTGGCGCCCTGGTTAATATCAAAGGCCAACTGTTAGGCATTAACACCGCTATTTTTTCCCGAAATGGTGGAAACCAGGGTATTGGCTTCGCGGTTCCGGCAAATCTTGCGCGCGAGGTCATGCAGAGTCTGCGCGAAAAAGGCCGGGTCGTCCGTGGCTACATCGGCGCTTCTGTCCAACCACTCACGCCCGAGTTGGCCGATGCAATGAAACTGAAGGGTGAACCCGCAGGTGCGCTCGTCGGCGAGATTGTGCCAAACAGTCCATCCCAAAAGGCCGGAATCAAGACCGGGGATGTAATCACAGCTGTTAACGGGAAAAAAGTCAGCGACCCCCGCGAGTTGCGTCTCATGATTGGAACAATGGCGCCCGGGACAAAGGTGCAGATCGAAGTCAATCGCGAAGGTCAAACGAAAACGTTTAACGTTGAGCTTGCTGAAATGCCAGCCGGCGCTGAGCAGGGGGCCGAAGCGTCTCCCGAAGAAAGCCCGCTGGCTGAAAAAATGACTGTTTTTGGCGGGGTCGCGGTGGCGGATATCACCGATGACATTCGGAGCGCATTGAATCTTCCAAGGGAGGTTCAAGGGGCTGTGATCGCAGAAATTGATGCGGACTCGCCTGCCGCAAAGGCGGGCCTGCGCGAAGGTGACGTGATCCAGGAGGTGAACAAGCAGGTTGTTAGAAACGCGAAAGACCTGGTTGCGGCCAACAAAAGATTGAAACCAAACGAAAAGATTCTGATCCGTGTCTATAGCCAGGGCCGGAGCGGCTACGTCGCGCTCGAACCAAAATAGTGGGTAGCATATCCCAAGCGAATCGATCCGCGCAGTTGGCTAGTCGACTATTAAATGTCGAGAAGCACTCTCGCCTTCCAATTGCCGTCATCTTCCTTCACGGAGAATCCATGAAGCGTGACTGCCTTCACATCAGCACGCTGCTGATATCGCGTGTCGTCTAATTGTTCTCCGGCGACTTGTGCTTCTAAAAAATGACCTGCGTCTTTCGGCTCGATACGTGCTTCACAGACACGCAATAAAAGTCGTTTGGCATCGTTCATCGTTGTGTCTGCCGCAGCCGTGAATAGTTCGGGTAAATCGCCGCCCGTAACTTCAAACGCGATATCGGCGGCTCCAACGTCCTCGAGGTAACGGTAAGGCATGAAGTTTTTCGAACAATCATCCGGAGGCGAAATCTTGTAGGGCGTTTCTGTGAAACGCCACCATTCCGTTGGCGTCTGACACAGACGCCCTACAAAACTGTCATCTCCGCTTTGTGCACAATCTTGGCTTTCATCGAAGTCATTGCTGACATTTCTTTAGCGAATCGATTATCTGTTCCTTTTCAGAGAAAATAGCTTTTCGAAGGTGACGGTTTCAGGGCTCGGTTCGGGCGCCGATTCGAGACCTCCTTTTTCGTATCCGCTGCGGTCCAGACGCAAGCTTGGCTCCAGCGCTAAGAAACGCATCAACCCAGCAAAAAACGTTCTCCTCGCGCACAACTCGTCTCATACGCTTCATCCGCGTGACGCGCTCAGCCTCTGTCATGCGGAAGGCTTCCAGAATTGTGTCTGCAACTTCCTCGACATCGTAGGGATTAACCAGTAATGCACCGCTCTTAAGTTGCTCGGCCGCGCCCGCGAATTGGCTGAGAATGAGCACGCCATTTTCGTCGATGCGACAGGCACAATATTCCTTTGCTACCAGATTCATTCCGTCTTTCAGCGGCGTCACGAAGGCGATGTCACATCCGCGGTAGTGAGCAAGCAGATCCTCGCGATCGAGGTTACGAAAATGATATTGCACCGGCAACCAGTTGGAGGTTGAGAAGCGCCCGTTGATATCGCCAACCAGACGGTCGATCCGCTGCTTGAACTCGTGATATCTGGGAATCTCCACTCTGCTCGGTACAACAACCTGAATGAGGACTACGCGCTCCCGCAGCTCTGGATGACGTTCCAGCGCGTTACGAAACGCGCGCAATCGTTCGGGTATTCCTTTACTGTAATCGAGGCGGTCCACACCCAGGATCAGCTGGGAGTCAGGAAAATTCGCGCGCAACTTTTGAGACCTCCGCGTGACAGCGCCGGACATTGCTCCTTTTTCAAACGAATCGAAATCAATCCCAATCGGGAAATGGCCCAGACGAATTTGGCGCTTTTCGAAGCGAAGCAACTGCAGCCCGCGACGAGGAACGACTCGTACATCCGGCAACACGCGCCGTACGCACCCGAGAAAATTACGAACGTCGCGCCGGGTCTGGAATCCGAGCAGATCGAATTGAAGGAGAGCGCGGAGTAACCGCTGTGGTTGCGGAAGTTTTGAAAAAATGTCGTACGGCGGGAATGGGATGTGCAGGAAAAAGGTTAAGGCCGCTTGCAATCCGCGTTCGCGCAGGGCCTGGGCGACATACATCAGATGATAATCGTGCACCCAAATGAAGTCGTCAGCCTTTGATGAATCAGCGATGGCATCCGCGAAACGCTCGTTCACTGCTTTGTACGTCTCCCAGTATGCCGGCTCGAAATTGCAAAAATTCTGAAGATCATGAAACAGCGGCCAGATCACCTCGTTCGAATATCCGTAGTAAAATTCGTCGCGTTCGGTCCCGCTAAGGGAGACTGATACGACTCTGTAACCGGCGTCGCGCGTGGCCTCCACAAGCGGGGCCGCTGGGATTTCGCCGGCAACTCCAGGCCACCCGATCCATACGCCGCCGCGTTCGCGCAGCACCGGCTCGATGGCAGAAACTAACCCGCCCACAGCCGGTGTTACCGTCCAGAGGTCTTCGCCTGTCGAATCCAGTGCGAATGGCAAGCGATTGGAGACAACGATGAGACGATTCATGCTAACAATGGGTTAAAAGTTACATTGAATAAACAGACCTCACCCGGAATGCTTTTTAACCTTGCAAGCTTGTACCTCTTTTAACTCCCTTTGTTAAATCGAATATGTCTCAGTCGGCACTTGAGCACGTCGAAAAGATCGCAGGAGCAGACGGTCGCCAGCTTGCAATTTTCCTGGACTACGACGGCACGCTTACGCCGATCGTCAATGATCCAGAGAAGGCGTTGCTATCGGATTCCATACGGGAAACACTCCGGGCCCTGGTCAGGCACACGCCGGTCGCCATCCTAAGCGGCCGCGATCTTGACGACGTTCGGCGACGTGTGGATATCGACGGAATCATTTACGCCGGCAGTCATGGGTTTGATATCGCCGGTCCCGGCGAACTACGCAAAGAAGTAGCAACGGAATTTCTGGTCAAGCTCGACATGGCAGAAAGAAAGCTGCGCGAAGAGCTCGCTGGAATCGTTGGCGCGCGGGTAGAACGGAAACGTTTCTCCATTGCAGCACATTACCGGACGGTGAACGAAAGCGATTTTCCCGAGCTGGAGCGAGCCGTAAGTGGAGTCGCCGCGCAACATGGAGAGCTGCGCAGCATGCAGGGCAAAAAAGTTTATGAACTTCAGCCCGACATCGATTTGGACAAAGGCAAAGCCGTGCTCTGGTTATTGCAAATCCTCGGTTTGGAACAGGCGAACGTTCTCCCAATCTATATCGGCGATGATCGCACTGACGAAGATGCCTTCCGCGCGATTAGGGACAGTGGCGCAGGCATTCTCGTGAGTGAGCGGCCACGGGCGACCGCAGCGAGTTATTTGCTCAAGGATCCAACAGAAGTGCAGCAATTCCTGCGCGAACTCGTGGCATGCGTCGATCAACAGCGCAATTCCACTCAAGGATAACTTTGATCGCGCTTAATCATCCCGCGTCCCGTCATCACGCCCCCACAAACGCCCGATTCTTGTGCTTATTTTGAGCTCTAACAAATGCGATCTCCTCGATTCGTATTGTGAGCGTTTCGGACGACGTTATGCTGCGCGCAGCGATGGACTTCTCGCGACTAAAAGCTGGGGAAAGCGCGCGCACTCGAATTGCGTGGCGTCTCCTGCCGTTTCTTTTTCTTCTCTACGTCGCGAATTATCTCGACCGCACCAACATCGCTTACGCAACGCTCGGGATGAAAGGCGATCTCGGCCTATCCGATTCCGTCTTCGGCACCGCGAGCGGAATCTTTTTCATTGGTTACTTCGCATTGCAAATTCCCGGAGCGCTATTGGTCGAACGCTGGAGCGCGCGACTTTTGCTGGCGATAACGTTGATCATATGGGGCGCGCTTACGACGCTGACCGGCTTTGTCCACAGTGCGCATCAACTCTACGGCGCGCGTTTCCTGCTTGGCGCGGCTGAAGCGGGATTTTTTCCCGGCGTAATCGTTTATCTTTCGCATTGGTTCATTTATGAAGACCGGGCCAAATCCGTCGCGCGTTTCATGGCTGCGATTCCGATTGGTTTTATCATTGGCGGACCGATTGCTGGAAAGATTTTGGGCGTCCACTGGCTGAGTCTTTCGGGTTGGCGTTGGCTCTTTTTGTTGGAAGGAATTCCGGCGGTCATTTTCGGGGTTGCGACGCTTTTCGTTCTTCCGGATCGGCCTAACGAAGTGCGGTGGCTTGACGCGGATGAGCGCGATTGGCTCGTTTCTAAACTGGAAGAAGAACGCCGCGCGAAAGCAAATGTCGAACACATGTCGATCTGGCAATCGCTTCGACATCCCTCGGTGTTGATCCTGACAACTGGATTGTTTTTTACCTACACCGGCGGCTACGCGTTTTGGTTTTGGATGCCGACGATGCTGCAACGGCTCACCGGATGGACCGACGTCGCGCAAATCGGATGGATCGGCGCGATCCCGTTTTTAGGGGGACTCGTCGGAATGTTAGCGCTCGGGTGGAGTTCCGATCGCACGCGCGAACGCCGCTGGCATTTTGCCGCTCCACAATTGACCGCTGCCGTCGCATTGATCGCGTTGCTCGCGTTTCCGCATTCGAACCCGTTACTTGTGGCGCTGTTTACGCTGGTGGGATTTGGGACCGTCGCTTACTTGCCGTCGTTCTGGGCATTGCCTTCGGCGTTCTTGAGCGATTCGGCCGCTGCGGCGGCCGTAGGCTTCATTAATTGCACAGCGAGCATCGGCGGCTTCATCGGACCGAAGATGATCGGCGACATCAGTCAGCGCACCGGATCGTTCAACGGCGGATTCGCGATGATGATTGCCTGTTTCGTGATCGCGTCCGTATTAGTCCTGATCTGTCCCCGCGCGCGCGCGGCGTAAAATTATTTTTTCAGCGCGACTCCAAACGGTGCGCCGGTTTTTGCGCGAATCTCGTCCACCGTCGCATTGGAATGGATTTCGGTGAGCACGAGGCCGCCGCCATCGGGTTTCACCTCGAACACGCACAAATCGGTGATGATGAGGTTAACCACGCCGAGGCCGGTGATTGGCAGCGTACATTTTTTCAAAATTTTCGGACTGCCATCTTTCGACGTGTGTTCCATCACTGCGACCACGCGCTTCACGCCGGCGACAAGGTCCATCGCGCCGCCAGGTCCCTTGATCATCTTTCCGGGAATCATCCAGTTCGCGATATCGCCTTTGTCGGTCACTTCGAACGCGCCGAGAATCGCAAGATCGATATGTCCAC
This sequence comes from Candidatus Udaeobacter sp., assembly GCA_036495465.1. Taxonomy (GTDB): domain Bacteria; phylum Verrucomicrobiota; class Verrucomicrobiia; order Chthoniobacterales; family UBA10450; genus Udaeobacter. The sequence goes on from DASXMV010000044.1 coordinate 13,174, forward strand.
CGCGAATCTGTCCAAACGAATCCGCGCTCGAGAAAAACGCGGAACCCGGCATCGCGGTGATGGTTTGTTTGCCGGCATTGATCAAGTCGGGGTCTTCTTGGCCGGGTTTGGGAAATGGGCCGATGCCGAGCAGCCCGTTCTCGGACTGAAGCGTAACTTGAATCCCTTCGGGAATGTAATTGGCGACGAGCGTCGGAATTCCGATGCCGAGATTGACGTAGTAACCGTCGCGCAATTCCTGGGCGGCGCGTTTGGCCATTAATTCCCGCACCGGATTTTCTTTCTTTGACGCGGCCGCCCCCTGAAGCGTGCGGAACTCGATTCGCTTCTCGTATTTTGCGCCCTGAATGATTCGGTTAACGAAAATGCCGGGCGTGTGAACTTGGTCGGGATCGAGCTCGCCGATCTCAACCAGTTCTTCGACCTCGGCGACGCAGAGTTTGCCGCAAGTGGCGATCATCGGATTAAAATTTCGCGATGTCTTGCGGTAAGTGAGGTTGCCGGATTTATCGCCCTTCCATGCCTTCACGATCGACAATTCCGCGGTGATACCCGGTTCGAGGACGTAATCGGCGTCGCCAAATTTTTTCGTCTCCTTGCCTTCAGTCAGTTTGGTGGCGAAACCAGTACGCGTGTAAAATCCCGGAATTCCCGCGCCGCCCGCGCGTAATCTTTCGGCGAGTGTGCCTTGCGGGATAAGCTCGAGCTCAAGTTCGCCGGCGAGCACCTGTCGCTCGAACTCCTTGTTCTCGCCGACGTACGACGCCATCACTTTTTTTACCTGGCGCGCCGGCAGTAAGATTCCCATGCCGAAATCATCCACGCCCGCGTTGTTACCGACGATCGTCAATCCTTTCACGCCGCTCTCGTGCACTGCGGCGATCAGGTTCTCTGGGATGCCGCACAATCCGAATCCGCCGGCGGCGATGGTCATGTTGTCGTGCAGCAATCCATCCAGCGCGGCTTTCGCATTCGCATATACCTTGTTCATCTAAAAAGGATAGTGCGCATTTTTAGACGGTAGAGCAACCAGTGACAACCGCTTGCCGACATGATTTTCATCGGCAGATTGGATTTCCAACCTTTCATGAAGACAACACTTGCTCATCAACTCGCCAATTACTCCTCCTCTTTTCGATTTGAGGACCTTTCCAAAGAAGTCGTGCATGAAGTGAAGCGGCGGGTCATCGACTCGCTGGGCTGCGCGCTGGGAGCATGGAACGAAGAACCCTGTGTGATTGCGCGAAAAGTCGCTTGCGATTTTTCGGCGAAACACGGAGCCACCATCATTGGCACGACTCACAAGGGGCCGCCCGACTGGACCGCATTCGCCAACGGCTGTTGCATTCGTTATTTCGATTACAACGACACCTATCTTTCAAAAGAGCCGGCGCACCCAAGCGACAATATTTCAGCTGCGCTGGCTGTGGCGGAAAGCGTGGGCGCAAGTGGTCGCGAGCTGATTGCCGCAATCGCGCTCGCCTATGAAGTGCAATGCCGGTTCTGCGACGCGGCGAGTATCCGGGCGCGCGGCTGGGATCATGTCACTTACGGTGCGTTCTCCACGACGCTGGCGTGCGCGCGCTTGATGAAACTTGATCCGGAAAAAACGCGGCACGCGGTGAACATTGCAGGGGTCGCGTGCGCGGCGATGCGACAGGCGCGCGTTGGCGAACTATCGCACTGGAAAGGCGTAGCATTCGCAGACGCTGCCCGCCGTGGTGTTTATGCGGCCCTGCTCGCACGGGCAGGAATGACCGGGCCAGCGCCGATTTTCGAGGGACAAATGGGATTCGAGAAGGAACTTGGCGTTTCGTTGGGAAACGTCGGCGACAAATTCAAGGGCGCCCCCGAGATGATTTTGAAGACGAGCATCAAATTCTGGCCGGCGGAATATCATAGTCAGAGCGCCGTTGAAGCTGCGCTCACTTTGCGAAAAGACATTGGCGATCCTTCGAAGGTAAAATCGATGACCATCGAGAGCCACGATGCTTCGGTGGACATTATCGGGAGCGAGCCGGAGAAGTGGAAACCAGAGACGCGCGAAACGGCTGATCACAGTCTCCCGTACATTACCGCTATTGCATTGATCGACGGCGAAGTAACCGAAAAGCAGTTCGACCGAGAGCGATTTAGCCACCCCGACATTTGGAAATTTTTGGAGAACGTGAAAGTGCAACGCCATGCCGAGCTCAGCGGCATGTATCCGGATGCGGTTGCGAACATTGTGCATGTCGATCTTGTCGATGGAAGGAGACTAACTAAGCGAGTGGAATACCCGCTGGGCCACGCGAAAAATCCTCTGAAGGATTCCGAAGTGGAAGAGAAGTTTTTCGCGCTCGTTGAGCCAGCAATCGGTCAAACGAACGCGAAGAAGATTGTCGACCTGGTGTGGAAGCTGGACGCTGCGGCAAACGTTGACGATCTGATGAACGCGTTAGTGGTGCCGCAAAAGTAGTTAGAGATGTCTCGACTTCGCTCGACATGACAAATGGTTGTTTGGAATGACAGAGAAAGGCAAACCGGCGCGATTACGTGAATTGATTCGGCAGGGCTGTGTCATGCTGCCCGGTGTGCCAAACGCCGCAATCGCACGGCAGGTGGAACGCGCCGGCTTTGACGCCGTTTACATCAGCGGCGCGGGAATGGCGAACGCAACGGCTGGCGTGCCGGACATTGGATTGCTGTCAATGACCGAGGTCGTCAGGCTCGCCGGCTATGTCGCGAATGCGGTAACGATTCCGGCAATTGTCGATGCGGACACCGGCTTCGGTGGTCCCGAGAACGTTGCACGAACCGTCCGCGAACTCGAAGCAGCAGGCCTCGCCGGTTGCCATATTGAAGACCAGGAATTTCCGAAGCGCTGTGGCCATCTCGCAGGTAAATCGGTAGTCGATGTCGATGAGATGACAGGACGGATCAAGGCGGCCGTCGAGGCGCGTCGCTGCGAAGAGTTCATGATCATCGCGCGGACGGATGCGCGCGCCGTTGAAAATTTCGAGCGCGCTGTGGAACGCGCTCACTGTTATCTTGACGCGGGCGCGGACGGGATCTTCCCTGAGGCCCTGCAGAGCGCGGATGAATTCAGGGCGTTCGGGAGCGAAGTGAAAGCTCCCCTTCTCGCAAACATGACAGAGTTCGGCAAGAGTCCACTTCTTACATTTCAAGAGCTCGCCGACTTTGGTTACAGGTTGGTGATTTTTCCGCAGAGCGCGTTTCGGGTCTCAATGAAGGCGAGCGAGGAATTTCTGCGCGATTTGAAAAAGGCCGGCACGCAATCAGATTGGATAAAGAAAATGCAAACACGAGAGCAGCTTTACGAGTTGCTCAATTACAATCCGGCGGCGGAAAGTTGGAAGGGTGTATATTGAATCTGAGCCTGCCGGGTCCAATGAGTTGAACGATTGCGATTCGCAGGTAAAGAGAAATCAATGTCTACCGAAAAGAAACCAGAATACAGCCCGGGATTAGCGGGCGTGATCGCGGGCGAAACAGCGATTTGCTGGGTCGATCCTAACGCGGGTCTGATGTACCGCGGCTACGACATCCATGAGATGGCGCAGAAAGCGAGTTTTGAGGAAGTCGCTTACCTGTTGCTCAACGGCGAGTTGCCCAACGGGAAACAACTGGTCGAGTTTACGCAGCAAATTGCTTCCGAACGTGCGGTCCCGGGTCCGGTCATCGAGATGATGCGGCTTCTGCCGAGCAAGACTCATCCGATGGACATGTTGCGCACCGGTGTTTCGATGTTGAGCGCGTTTGATAAAGACCTCAGCGACAATTCGCACGACGCGAACATCCGCAAGTCGATCCGCCTGATCGCCCGTGTTCCCACTCTAATTACCGACGGCTGGCGCATCTCCCACGGCGACGACCCGGTGCCGGAGAAGCCTGATCTTACTCAGGCCGGCAATTTCTTTTATAAATTGGAGGGAAAAGTTCCGCAGGATTGGCAAATCCGAATGCTGGACACGATTTTCAATCTGTACGCCGACCACGAATTTAACGCTTCCACATTTGCTGCGCGCGTCACGGCTTCGACGCTCGCCGGAATCTACGCTGCCGTGACGTCAGCGGTCGCAACACTCAAAGGGCCGTTGCACGGCGGCGCCAATGAGGAATCGATGAAAATGCTGGAGGAAATCGGAACACCGGATCGCACGGAAAACTGGCTAATGAAAAAACTGGGGACGAAAGACAAGATCATGGGATTCGGCCATCGCGTTTACAAAAAGGGCGATTCACGCGTGCCGGTAATGCGAGAGATCGCGCGCGATTTGGGCAAACGCACCGGCAAGGAAAACTGGGTGCCGATTTGCGAGAAGCTCGAGGAAGTAATGGATCGAGAAAAACATCTTTGCGCGAATGTCGATCTTTACGCCGCGCCGGTGTTTTGGATGCTCGGCTTTCCACCGGAGTTAAACACGCCTCTGTTCGCAGCATCGCGCGTGGCCGGCTGGTGCGCGCATGTGACCGAGCAACACGACCACAATCGGCTCATTCGCCCGCGTTCACTTTACGTTGGGCACGAATTGCGTCCCTATCCAGGCGCGTCCAAAAAGTAGCGGCGGCGCATTGCGCCTTCCACACACTAAAGCGCGTGTTTTTCGAGCGATGAACCAATCGCAATCTCTCCAGGAAAACTTCGCGCCGAACAATGCCTGCTGGGGTTGTGGTCCTGCTAATCCAGACGGACTACACATCCGAAGTTTCCCAAAAAATGGCGAAGTCGTCGCGGAATGGAAGCCCGCGAAAAAATACGAAGCTTTTGACGGGGTTCTGAATGGCGGCATCATCGGCACGTTACTCGATTGCCACTGCAATTGGACGGCTGCCTATCATTTGATGAAGCGCGCAAACCAGGATCGTCCTCCATGCACTGTTACCGCGGAGTATGCTATCAAGTTGCTTCGGCCAACACCGACAAATGATCTGGTATTTCTTTCCGCCAAGGTTGTCGATCTGACAGATGATCGCGCGACCATTGAGGGAACACTCACGGCGGGCGGAAAAGTTTGCGCTACATGTCGCGGCGTCTTTGTCGCAGTGACGGAAGGCCATCCGGCCTATCATCGATGGTAAAACGTGTTCTGTTGCTAGCCCTCATCGCGACCAATGCAGCGTTCGCGGAAAATGATGCCCCTGCCCGGATCGCAGCGATAGAAACGCGAACTGGCGGCCGAATTGGTGTGGCAACGATCGATACCGCTAACAGCAAACACATTAATTATCGGGCCGATGACCGATTCCCAATGTGCAGCACGTTCAAATTTCTTGCGGCTGCTGCCGTACTGAAGCGTGTCGATGAGAAAAAAGATACATTGGACCGGCTTGTATCTTATAGCGCAAAGGACATTCTGGAATACGCGCCGGTGACAAAGGAACATCTCAAAGACGGCGGTATGACCTTGAGCGCGTTGTGCGTGGCCGCAATTGAACAAAGCGACAATACCGCCGGTAATCTTTTGCTCGATTCGATTGGCGGCCCAGCTGGCTTTACGGATTTCGTGCGCGGTCTCGGCGATAGGATGACGAGACTTGATCGCAAAGAACCCGATCTGAACAGCGCCATTCCAGGCGACGACAGGGATACAACCACGCCTGCAGCGATGTGCGTGGATATGCAAAGGTTACTGCTTGGAAATTTTTTATCCGAATCCTCGCGTCATCACTTGGAAGAGTGGTTACAGCACAACGAAACTGGTGGGCTAATGATCCGCGCTGGAGTTCCGAAAGACTGGAGCGTCGGTGACAAGACCGGGCGTGGAAGCAATGGCTCAACGAACGACATTGCTATCCTGCGTCCGCCTGGCCGCGCGCCGATCCTGCTGGCCATCTACTCTGTAGGATCAACCGCCTCTGCAAACGATCGCCAGGTAGCTATCGCGGAAGTGGCAAAAGTTGTCACCGAATTCTTCTAGCTAAAGGGATCCCGATCGGAATTCGGAATTCGACGCCCGAATTTCGTTGATGCGTAATTGGCTGGCATGGTTTCAGTTCAGCTCATGAAAACGTCAACATTTCGTATTGTTCCACTGCCGACAGAGATTGCTGAGAAAGCGCGGCGCGCCGTAGCGTCCGGCGCCGCCGATCATACTGTGGTTACGGCAGACTCTGCGACCGGTTATCCTTGCCGGAACTGCTTACGTTGGGCTCAGCCTGGCGAGCGCATGATTCTATTTCCTTATGCCTCGATTCCGTCGGGTCATCCATATTCTGAAACCGGACCGATTTTTGTTCATTCCGAAAGATGCCAGCGTTACGCCGCGACCGACCAATATCCCGAAGATTTTCGCAACGGACGCGCGTTTCGGGCCTACGATGCAAACTGCAACATGATCGATGCTGAGGTCGTGAACGGAAATGACCCTGAAGCAGTCATTGAAAGGCTTCTGCAAAATCCGAAAGTAGAATTCATGGATGCACGTAGCGTCAGCCGTGGCTGTTTTACGTTTCGGATGAAGCGCTCGTGACGAGCGGAATTGGTTGCCCGAATTTCGTCGATGCGTTGACACAATCAGGCGCTTAATTTGTTAACATGAAAACAATGGAACTTCTTCCACCGACCGAAATGATGTATCGCGCGTTGGTGGATCGCGATTCGAGTTTTGAAGGCATTTTTTTTGTGGGAGTGCGCACGACGGGAATTTTTTGCCGACCAACCTGCACGGCGAAAAAACCGGCGCGTGAGAATGTCGATTACTTCGCGACACAGAGCGAAGCGCTGGCGGGCGGTTATCGTCCCTGCCTGCGCTGCCACCCGATGGATCCGAATCAACCCCCGCCCAGATTGATCGAGCGTCTTCGCACTGAAGTCGAGTGCGCACCGGGTGGACGGCTCACGGATAAGGAACTGGCCGCGCTAGCGATCGATCCCTCGACCGCACGACGTCAATTTAAACGTCACTACGGCATG
>DASXMV010000045.1:0-3299 GCA_036495465.1 Candidatus Udaeobacter sp.
GTCAAGTAATTAGCGATGATGCCCGCGAAGTTCCGGCGTTACGCCGTACTCGGCGGTTGATGTTCGTGCGTTGTCCGGAACAGGACCGCGATGAAGAATGTGACGATCGTTCCGAAGCAGATCCACCACGGAAATTCCATCACGGGAAGCCAGGCGGGTTGGGTGTAAAGCCTGCTCACGAAAATTCCGGCGATTTTGTTGGGCAAACCGCTCAAAATCGCGACGACGATGAAGCCGAGAACCATTGCGATGATGTTGCCGAAATCGTTCCCGCGCGATTTGGTTAACATCCCCGCGAGAAAGATCCCCAGAACGGAGCCATAAGTATAACCGTAGATCCCAAGCACGATTGGAATGATGCGAACATTAGGATATACGATTACCAGATAGGATGTTGCTGACGCGACAACGATCATCAGTACCGAGAACCAAATCGTCGCCCAACGCACGGCGCGAAGACTTTGTTCGCTTGTTGATGCTGGATTGATGTAGGGCTCATACCAATCGCGCGTAAAACTCGTCGCCAGCGCGTTGATCGCCGTGCTGAGCGAGCCCATTGCGGTTGCGAAAATGCCGGCGATGAGCAGCCCGCGCAAGCCAACAGGCATTTCGTAGAGAATGTAGTGACAGAACACCTCGTTCGGAGTTTTCGGCAGTGCCGGGTCGTTATGTGTCTGGTAAAAAACCCAGAGGAGCAAACCGATGCTCAGAAATGTGAATGCGATTGGAATGTCGGCCAGTCCTGACATGATCAGCGAGCGTCGGCTCCGGCGAATATCAGGTGCGGTCAACATCCGCTGGACCATATCCTGGTCGGTGCCATGCGTTGACATGGTCATAAAGGTTGAGCCAATCAGGCCTGCAAAAATCGTGTACTCGACCGCAAACATGCCCTTCCATTTTGTCCAGCCATGCGCGGCCGGGTCCAGACCAGTCGTGAAGAAATCGGAAACGCTAAAGCTGCCGTGACTTTGGACGATTTGATGAAAGCCGCCAGGTATCGCGAGGTAAAGTAACCCGAGAGCAACAAGGGCACTGCCAATCATGATCGACGCCTGAATCAGATCGGTCCAGATCACGGCTTTGATTCCGCCTAAGGTCGTGTAGATGGCTGTCAAAGCGACAATGGCCACCGTCGAGCCGACGTAAATGAACAGCGTCTCCCTTTGACCTGGTTGAACGCCACGAATCATTTCATAGGCGAGTGCAAGCGCGATAGCAGCCACATAGAGTCGCGTTCCAGACGCAAGCAGTCGCGTAAACAGGAACACCGCTGAGGCTGCGTTCTTTGTTGGCACGCCGAAACGGGCGGTAAGATATTCGTAGATCGAGTAGACTTTGTAGTCGTAATACGGCTTGATGAAAATGTAGCTGACCAGGATGCGGGCAAGGATGGTGCCGAGCGCGAGTTGCAAATAAGTGTAGTTTCGCAGCGTAAATCCTTCGCCTGGTGTTCCGAAAAAAGTGCCGGCGCTTGTCTCTGCAGCGATCAGTGAAGCAAGCACGGCCCACCACGGGATCCTGCGCCCTCCCAGCGCGAAGTCTTTGAGAGTTTCCTCCTTGCGGCCCATGTAAAGACCGACGGAGATGATCAGAACGAAGTACAGCAGCAAAACCGCACTGTCGATCGCGAGCCGGCTGTCCATGTCGACTTTAGGTGACAGAATATTTCACCGGCGGAAAGCAGTTTTTCAGACGTTCAATGTTGGACGTTGAGCGTTGGACGTTGGACGTTTGTTTGTGTACTGCATCGAAACTGCCGGGTCGGACTTTGATTTGGAAAAGACGCTCAATTCCGGCCAAGTCTTCCATTGGGAAAAGACCAGCGATGGATTCGTCGGGACAATCGGCGATCTGCCATTACTTGTGGAGCAGCGGAACGACGTGCTCGAAGTGCCTCGCCAGGCAATGCTGACTAAGTCGCAACGGCACTCACTGCGGGAAATTGTCACGCATTATTTCGCGCTTGATCATCCTCTCGCAGAAATCTGCGCGTCCTTTCCCGACGATCCGGTAATGAACGCGGCGTCCGATTTTTGCCGCGGTTTGCGAATTATTCGTCAGCCGAAATGGGAATGTTTGGCGACGTTCATCTGTTCTTCGATGAAACAGGTGGCGCATATTCGTCAAATTTCCTTCGCGCTACGTCGTCGCTTCGGTGACGGGCGAAAGATTGGTGGACATCTGGTTTACACGTTTCCGCCGGTTCAGCGAATTGCCAAAGCGCCCGAGAATGATTTGCGCAAATGCGCACTGGGCTATCGCGCCGGGAATCTTCGGGCGACAGCCGGACTGGTCAGCTCGGGAATGGCCGACCTAAAAGCATGGTCGGCTTTGTCAGATGCCGATCTCAGAGAAAAACTGTGCGCGTTGCCTGGAGTGGGACCAAAAGTTGCCAACTGTGTAATGCTCTTTGCGTATGAACGTTTGCGCGCGTTCCCGATTGACGTTTGGATTGAGAGGGTTTTGAAACAGACGTATTTTCTGCGGAAGAAGAAAGTCGCGAAAGACCGACTACGTGAATTCTCGGCAAGATACTTCGGCGAACACGGCGGTTACGCGCAGCAATACCTGTTTCATCACGCGCGCATGACGTCGAGAACAACACGGGTAGCGAAAGATTGCTCGATGGCGATCCACCTCGACCGGAATGACAAGGAGACGAATGCGCGGCCCGCGAGGCCAGGTGCACGCGGAGAAGAAGCCTGGAGTCGCAGTAGTCGAAAATGACCCGGCTGCGCAATTTGTCAGCACCTTCAGGCTGGGATAATATTCCTGCCTCAAGCTGAGAAACCTCTAGGCCAAATTTTGCTTACCACTACAGAGAAACCGCTCTCATGACGACGGCTGATATTATGGTCTCCCAACCGGGCAACCCGGAAAGCCTACGGGATCATGAATATGAGACGCGAACGATATTGTTAGCGGTACTGATAGCGATTCTCATTCATCTACTTGTGGCGTTTTTTCTTGCGGCCTTCGGCGGCGTTTTCTCGCCGGCAACTCCCGTTGAGGACAAGCCAGTTGAACTCACGTTCGTCAATCTGTCGCCCGCAGCTCCGAAAAATTCCGCGTTTATCGAGACGGATGAATCAAAAAAAGCGCCGGAACCGAAAGAGAAAACATTTGAATCGAACGCCAACTCGATTGGAGCAAGCGAGCTAGCTGCCGCTGGCGAAATGCCGCTGCCTTCACAGACTGGCAAAGACCGGCCGTTTATGGATTTGGAGACAAATCCCTACTCAGTTGATGCAAAGGGGGCCCAGCCGCACCAATCGACCGCTGCATCGCAACAGCCA
>DASXMV010000046.1:0-6234 GCA_036495465.1 Candidatus Udaeobacter sp.
CTTGAGGATATGCAGCACATCCTCGATCGCCTGCGGGTTCTGATGCGCGCTGTGGTTGGACGGCACGATGTTTTCGCTCTGAGCGTGGTCCATGTGAGAACTCCAGTACGGCACAACTCCATCACTGGAATTCGGTGAATCACAGCGACCACGGTCGCCGATGATCGTGTTATAGGGAACCCCTGGCGTCATCGGAATTGTATTCAGAGCATTTAGAAAACGGCTTTTCGGCGAGAGACTGTCCACGCTATTGGCCCGTCGTTTAGGTTTGAGTTCCTCCTCTCTGGTGTTCGTTACCTGAAGCATCTCCTGGCTAGCCTGGCTGCTCAGCGTTGGTTCGCGAATGAGCAGGGTGGCAAGACCGCCGATCAAGCCAGTGGCCATATTGCTTCCGCGCAATGGGGAAGCGATGAAAATGACACGGCCAATCTCAGGTCGGTGACGAAAGAACAGTTCCTGACGAAAATACTCGCGGGTTTTCGGCGAAAGCGGCACTTCGTCGGGCGGTCGTCCGAAAATTTTCATCCAAAGCTGATTTCCGCTGTCGGTAAGAAGCAACCGGCTGATGCAACCGCCCATGCTGTGTCCGATAACCACCATGGGTTTGAGCTTCGGAAACTGTCTTTCTACTTCATCAAGTTCGTCGCGCAGGATCGCCGCAGAATATGCAAACGGATAACCGCTGGGATAGCTGTAGAACCAGAACTGGTAATGTTTTCGAATAACCGGATCGCCCTGCAATTTGTTAATCATCGGGGTCCACGTCGCTTGTGAATCCTTAAGTCCGTGGATCACAAGCACGACCGTTTTGTCCGGATTGAAAGGTTGGAGCCGTTCGATGGCTGCAGTGTCGGCGTATTTCTCCGGGTTAAGAACGCGCCATAACTCGTGCTTTGCGGGGTCAGTCTGCTGAAGCATGACCGCGAGCGGCACCGTGAAATCTGCAGCCAGCGGAACGGTGCGACCATTAAAGCTAACGGTCTCCTTATCCAGCGGATCGTAAAATTCGAGAACGCATCGGCGACCATGAAACTGCGCGACTGCAGTAACCGTGCGGAAGATGCGTGATGGCGCCAGTTTTCCGCGGCGTGTTTTGCTTGCCTCTCGCTCAGCCGCGACGATCGGAGCGCCGATGCCTGTTCGCGTGGTCCGCTCCGTTACGTATTTGCCGCCCACATCGAATTCGTCAGCCGGCGTGAATTCGTAGAGCGCAGGGTTCCATTCAGGTCGCGGATCAGGCTTGTACGTTAGCGCGAACTCGCCGTATGCGGTTGGCACCCTCAACGGCTGCGTCCATGGATCGAGCTTCGTGTCCTGAATTATTTGGAAGATGCGGCTGACGCCAAAATTGTAATCGCGAACGGCGGTTGGGTTCTCAGGATTTCGTTTCAGTGCATCCGAAGCCGATTGCAGCGCCTGGAGGCAATCGGACATTGCGGCAAGCGGCTCTGCTCGTTCTTCGTGTATTGCTCTCGTAAAGTTTTGCTCGGCGGTCGCCAGCGGTTCGGGGCCAGGCGGCCCTGTCAATTGCGGTCTTTTGTGCCAGACCTCTGCATACGGAGCAGTGGCGCACCCGGTGAGCATGAGCGCGCCGCCAATCAGCCACAAACCAGCGCTACACCAACGCTGCTTCTCCCCCTCTTGTAAGATGGTTCTACTTTGCTGCAAACACGTCCGACTGAGTAATCGGGTTCCGGATCGCCGGATAATCGGTGACGATCACGGTAGTTCCCGGCTTAAGTTCATTAGCGAGCTTGTCGGCGAATTCTGGATTAAACTGCAATCTCGACGCCAGCGTGTCGGCATCCACTGCCTTGCCTTCGCTGGTCACGCGCATCCATCGCGCTTCTTCGTGTTTAGGCGTGAATCGGCTCGGTTTTCCAGTCGTTCCTTCGAGCATGGTGAACACATGGTTTCCAAGCTTCTCGCGTCCGCTTAGGCCTTTGCCGCCAATTTCAACGGACGCGCGTCCGATCGGATCGCCGTTACGATAGACATACATCGCCTTATCGGCCGAGCTAATAACAATCGTAATCGGACCTTCCGGGCTACGCTCCGGGTGCCAGTCGTAATCGTTCTTTCCAAGCGCGTGGAGCATTTCTGGAGAGAAATCCTTCGGCGCCAGCATCAGACCCGGATTGGATGCAAGACGCGGTACCGGCGTCTTGCCATCACCGATGATGACCGTGCCGCCGCTCTTGGTCGTAGTGAAGAGTAATTGCGAGAAATCATAGGGCAGACGAACACAGCCGTGGCTGGCAGCATAGCCCGGAAGCTGTCCCGAGTGCATGGCGATACCGGTCCAAGTGAGTCGCTGCATGTTAGGCATTGGCGCATTATTGTACTTCTTCGACCTATAGCTTTGCTGCTTCTCCAGAATGGCGAAGACGCCGCCAGGGGTGTCATGGCCCTTAGAACCTGTACTTATGCTCGAGCGGCCGATCATTATCCCGTTGCGATAAACGTGCATCTCCTGCTCAGGAATGCTGATCAGGATCATGAGGGGACCCTGAGGCGAAATTTCAGGATGCCACCAGTACTCGCCTGGCTTAAGCGTTCCGGTCGGCTTACCGGTAGGGGTGCCCTTGGTGTGAAATGACGGCCTTTGCATCGCGGCCTGTGAGGCAGTGAGGAGTCCAATGGAAAAGGCGAGAATCGTTAAGAATTTCATAAGGTCATTCGAAGGTGAACTGTCATTACAACAGAAAAACTTTCATTCAAGACATAGTGGTGCTGTTTGAAGTTCAGAAAAAAATCGAATTCACGTTTGCTTCCTCGCCGGTCCGGTCTCTTTCAGGAAAAAGCTCAAGATCAACGCGAAAAGGACGCCGTACAGCAAAGGAGTGAAGCCAGCCTGGTGATGCGCCAGGCCCACTACTTCGGTATCGCCCGGCGATCGGGTCAACCGGGCCCCAAATACCGGACCAAGCAGTGCGCTGAGACTGAAATTAATAAAGTTAACTACGCCCGTCGCTGAACCAGCGAGCTGAGGCGGATTGGCTTCTTTTATAATAGTTGTGGGCAACATTGCCGCCCCTGATGCAATACCCATCAGGATTCCCACCATCGGTCCGCGAAAAATTGCGGGGTCGCCAAAAAGAATCCATGCCACTGCCGCTAACAACATGACTGTCCCGCCAATAAGAACTGGCTTGCGACGGCCCAATCGATCGGAAATGAAGCCGAGCAGCGGGCAACCGATCATCCAACCCAGCGGGACGGTGGCCGCAAGGCCAACGGCAACGTCGTATTCGCGGCCGCGCGCTTCTTGCAGAAATCGAACGCCCCACGTCATTGCGAGGATTGTGGTAGGAATAAATAACAAGCCAGCAATTAAGCCGCAGAGAATCGATTGCGGATTAACAAAAACGGTTTTCAAACTTTTGAAGAGACTTGCCCATCCGCTCCCGCCAGCGCTTTGCGTGCGTGGCTTTTCGTTTGGCAGCAGCACAAAAAGAAGGATGCCGATCACCAATCCAACGACACCGGCATAAATCCAAAATCGGCTCCAGGGAAGTCCGCTTGTAATCATCGGGCCTACAAAAAACTGCCCAGCCGAGCCGCCGGCCATACCAAACATTTGCGTCGCCCCAATGAACGATGCGGACACCGATGCAGGAAAATTTTTGGTGATGAGGTAAACCGCGCCAACTATTGCAAACGCACCGCCTGCGCCCTGTAGAAATCGTCCAATGTTTGCGGCGGTCACATTGCTTGCGCCAAACAACAGCGCACCGAATCCAACGAGCGCCGCGCCGATTGGAATGATTCGCTTTGCACCAAATCGGTCTATCGAGGCACCTGCCACAAGGTTAAAAGGCGAGTACCCGTAATAAAACATGCCCACGATCGCGGAAACGCCCAGCGCGTTTACGCCAAATGCCTCGGTTAGTTGGGGCATCATTACGCTCGGTGCGGAACGAAGTGCGTATTGATAGAAATAATAGAGTGCCACCAAAAGCCAGGCACCTAGTGCCGCGATTGAAATCTTTGAAGTCATTTCAAACCGCGTTCAGTCCGGCAGCTCGGAACCGGTTTACGGCTTCACCGATCGTTTCGCGCGAAGGCGGCTGGGCATCACGCATTTTGTAGTCCATCCCGAGTTTATCCCATTTGAACCGGCCCATCTGATGAAACGGCAGCACATCGATGCGCTCAACATTGCCCAAACTGGCCGCGAACTCAGCCATGCGATCCACTTCCTCCATGTTGTCGGTCCACCCGGGCACAATGACGAAACGGATCCAAACAGGATGTTTTCGAGCCGCTAATCGACGCGCGAATTCATGCACTGGTTTGGTGTCCATACCGGTAAGCCGCCTATGCAAATCTGGTTCTATCGCTTTGAGTCCGAGCATTACGAGATCTATCGACGAGAGATCATCATCGCTTAGTCGCGCTCCCAAATAACCATTCGTTTCAAGAGCCGTGTGAATTCCACGTTCGTGCACTGCGGGGAATAACCTGGAAAGGAAGCGATACTGAATGAGAGGCTCACCTCCGCTAATCGTCAGGCCGCCTTTCATCGTGCGGAGACCTTGACGATACTGACTCACGACTTCTATGGCGCGCTCCAGGCGAACCGGTGTTCCGTTGGTCACCTTCCACGTATCGGGATTGTGACAAAAAACGCAGCGAAATTGGCAACCACTGAGCCACCCCACGATGCGCACGCCAGGGCCGTCCACGGCCGAGCCAGTCGTAAACGAATGGATAAATCCCCAATCTCCGCTTTCCATCGCGGAGCGAATGTCGGTCTCATCCACTTTTTCACTGACCGACACGCGCAAATCGAAAGGGCTGCCAATCGGCGGAGCGACAGGCTCCATCGTTTCCAGCTTCATATTAGTTTAGTTACGCTGCGCCGTGGAACGTCCGATTGATTACGTCCATTTGCTGCTCACGTGTCAGCCGCACAAAGTTCACAGCATAACCGGAAACGCGAATCGTGAGTGACGGATATTTTTCCGGATGCTCTACCGCATCGAGCAACATCGCGCGATTCAGCACGTTCACGTTCATGTGATAGCCACTCGCGCCGAAGAAAGCGTCCAGTACGCCGACCAGATTGTTGACCTGGTCTTCGGACGTGCGGCCCAGGCCTTCTGGTACCATCGTAGTCGTTAGGGAAATTCCGTCCGCGGCGTCGCGATATGGAATTTTTGAGACCGACGCGGCGGAGGCCATGATGCCGTGCGAGTCTCGCCCATGCATTGGGTTGGCCCCCGGCCCAAAAGGTTCGCCTTTGCGCCGCCCATCCGGAGTGTTGCCGGTGCCTTTGCCGTAAACGACGTTCGACGTGATGGTCAAAACTGATTGCGTATGGATCGCGTTGCGATAGGTCGGATGCTTTCGCAATTTGCTCATGAACATGGAAACAACAGTCGCTGCGAGTTGGTCCACGCGATTATCGTTGTTGCCAAATTTTGGGAAATCGCCTTCGGTTTCGTAATCAACGATCAGTCCCGTATCGTCACGGATCACTTTTACGCGCGCGTAACGAATAGCCGATAAGCTGTCCGCAATGACCGACAAGCCCGCAATGCCGAACGCCATCGTGCGTACCGGAGCGTAGTCGTGCAGCGCCATCTCAATGCGTTCATAGGAATACTTGTCGTGCATGTAATGGATGACGTTCATCGCGTTCACGTACACGGTGGCGAGCCATTCCATCATCGCCTCGAACTTGGCGGCAACGTCATCAAATTCTAAATAGTCGCCCTTAACGGGATCGACCTTCGGCCCGATTTGTTTCCCGCTCAGCTCGTCGCGTCCACCGTTGATGGCGTAGAGAAGACATTTCGCAAGATTCGCGCGCGCGCCGAAGAATTGCATCTGCTTGCCCATGAGCATCGGCGAAACACAGCAGGCAATCGCGCCGTCGTCGCCCCACGCGCCACGCATCAACGAATCGCTCTCGAATTGCAACGCGCTCGTGTCGATGGCGACCTTTGCCGCGAATTTTCGAAAGTTGTCCGGCAAGCGCGGTGAATACCAGATCGTAAGGTTTGGTTCGGGGGCGGGTCCCAGGTTGTAGAGGGTGTGCAGAAACCGGAAACTTGTTTTCGTCACCAGTGACCGACCATCGTCGCTCATGCCAGCAATCGATTCCGTGACCCATGTTGGATCACCGGCAAAAAGTTCGTCGTATTCCGGTGTTCGCAAAAAGCGAACGATCCGGAGTTTGATCACAAAATCATCGATAATCTCCTGTGCCTGCGACTCAGTGAGTGT
>DASXMV010000047.1:0-9993 GCA_036495465.1 Candidatus Udaeobacter sp.
TCTATTACTACCGCTTTTTCCAAACGAAATCAGAATTCTCGGACCCTGGTTGTTAGCGCTTGCGCTGTGCTCGATCGTTTTCGCTCCGCTGGCAGCGTGGGCCCAATCCGATTTGAAACGGATGGTGGCCTACTTGTCCATTAATCATCTCGGCTACTGTATGCTTGGCTTGTTCGCGGTCGCTGCTTCATCGGCTGGTGCGGCGATCGATACCCAGGCGGCGTTAAGCGGCGTATTCATGCAGGTTTTCAATCACGGGATCACTGCCGCTGCATTGTTTTATCTGGTGGGCCTCCTCGAGCAACGCCGTGGCCAGCGCGGCATCGATGACTTTGGAGGATTAATGCAGAAAACGCCGCTTCTGTGCGGTTGGATGAGCGTTGCCATCTTTTCTTCATTATGGTTGCCGGGGCTTAACGGTTTCATCGGCGAATTCCTGATTTTTAAGGGTTCATTTGCGATAACGGCATCTTTCACGGCTATCGCAGTCGTTGGCTTGCTCGTTACAGCGATCGTTTTCATACGCGCGATGCAAGCACTTTTCAGCGGGCCGCTGGCAGAAAGTTGCATTACCTTTCCTGATTTATTGCCAGGAGAAAGGGTTGCCATCATTCCTGTCACCCTTCTCATGTTTGCTATCGGCGTCGCACCGCAATTCATGTTCAACATCTTCAACGCGACGGTCGTGCAAATGGCGCGTCTGCTTGCCTGAAGTAATCGCAAATGAGCAAAGAGATCATTCCCACCGAACAAATTGCGTTACAGATCCGTTATTTTCGCGGCGAAAAGGTGCTACTCGATTTTGATCTGGCCTTGCTGTATGGCGTTGCGACAAAAGCTCTGAACCAAGCGGTGAAGCGCAACTGCGATCGGTTCCCGAATGATTTTATGTTTCAGCTTACGACTGAAGAAGTCCTAATCTTGAGATCACAAACTGTGACCTCAAGTTCACAAGGCACTACGAATCAGCAAATTATGAAGAACCGGTCACAAATTGTGACCAGTTCGAAAAAGCACGGTGGAGCGCGCTATCGTCCCTACGCGTTCACCGAACAAGGCATCGCCATGTTGTCGAGCGTTTTGAACAGCGAACGCGCTGTGAAAGTAAACATCGCGATCATGCGTGCGTTTGTGAAGCTGCGCTGGGCGCTGGAGACAAATCGCGAGCTTGCGCAAAAGTTCTCCGAATTGGAAAGGCGCGTTGACAAACATGACGAAGAAGTCGCGGCGATCCTGGAGGCGATTCGGCAGTTGATGACTCCGACGGAAGAGCCGCGACGCGAGATCGGATTTCATGCAGGCGAGAATGGGCCGCGCAATCGGGCGACCAAACGCGCATGATCGCCTGGACGATTTACGTCTCGTTCGCGGGCTCAGTGCTGCTGCTCTTTTTTCCGGGCGTGTTTGCGCGCTGGATTGCGCTGTTTGCGACTCTCGCCGGTTTGGTCCTGGGCGTCCTTGCATTTGTTCGCACACCGATAGCGGATCTCGCGCGCTTCACGACGATCGTCAGCGTGCCCTGGGTGCCATCGCTTGCGATGAATTACCACCTCGCGGTCGATGGCGTGAGTCTTACGATGGTTTTCGTCACGGGCATTTCCGCCGTAAGCACCGTCTTGTTTTCATGGGATGTCGATGACCGACAGCGAGAATTCTTTTTCTGGTTACTGCTCGTTGTCGGCGGCTGCTACGGCGTTTTCCTCAGTGCAGATTTATTTTTATTCTTCGCATTCTACGAACTGGTGATTGTTCCGAAGTATTTTCTCATCGCCACCTTTGGTTCGACCAACAAGGAATACGGCGCGATGAAGTTGACGCTCTATTCGTTCTTCGGCGGGATGTTGGTTTTCGCCGGAATCATTGTCGCCTATGCAACGGTTGGCTCGTTAGACCTGAATCAACTGTCGCAATTCCATTTCAGTCCGGAACTGCAATCATGGGCATTTCCTGTGTTGTTTCTCGGGTTCGCTGTGCTAGCCGGCATCTGGCCGTTGCATACCTGGGCGCCCACGGGCCATGTCGCGGCGCCTACCGCCGGATCAATGCTGCTCGCCGGTATTGTGATGAAGCTCGGCGCTTACGCCGGCTTGCGCGTAGCGATAAATCTGTTCCCGGAGGGATTCCATACGTGGAGCAAATGGATCGCCGTCCTCGCGGTGATCGGAATTGTTTACGCAGCAGCTGTAGCATTGCGCCAACGTGATCTGAAATTCGTCATTGGCTATTCAAGTGTGAGCCACATGGGCTTCGTGCTGCTCGGCCTCGCTACCGCAAACGCCCTCGGGGTTTCGGGAGCCGTGCTGCAAATGTTTTCGCATGGAGTGATTGCGGCACTCCTGTTCGCCGTTGCCGGAAGGATGCTCTACCGACGCACTCACACTCGCGATCTCGATGCTCTTTCTCAAATGAATCTGAACCAGGCGTTGCCCTTCGCGGCATTCACTTTCGTGATTGCATCCGCTGCATCGATGGGCATCCCCGGCTTCAGCGGGTTCGCCGCGGAAATCACAATTCTGATTGGCGCATGGAAAACCTTTCCGATTGCAGTTTGGATCACCGGCGCTGGAATGGTTTTGGTAGCGGCCTTCACTCTGCGCGCCGTAATGAAATCGTTCTTTGCTGACGTGCGGATGCAAAAAGGGCGTGTTGCGACAGACGAGGATTGGAATGAGCAGCCAATTACGGTCGCCGAAAAATGTGGAGCTTGGTTGCTCATGATCGCCACGCTCGCAGTCGGACTTTATCCCAAATTTCTCCTCGATCGCATCATGCCGGCGGTGGAAGCAATGAGGTTTCTGAAATGAGGTCTCCAGGGTCAGCGATCTCCTATCTTGAGCTTCTCAAGCTTGCGTCCCCAGAAGCCGTTGTCGTGATTAGCGCTCTTGTAGTGCTCGCCTTGGGTCTAATGAGCAAGCGAACCACCGTAGTGACAGGCGTGTCGCCTGCAGCACCGTCAACCACCTCAGCCGGTATCCGGGCCGGCACTTCTGCGGCCTCGTGTTCATTAGTTGCCATGCTCGGAGTGATCGTCGCGATAACCGCGGTGCGCCTGTTACCGCGCGATGCGAATCTTTTTGGCGGCATGCTGGTGATCACACCGCTCACCTCGCTTTTCAAAATCGTTTGCCTGGGGCTTGCCTTTTTCACGATTTGCCTGGTGAAATCTGAAAAATGGCTGCGCCATCCGGGTGAATATCTGGCGATCGTTCTTTTGGCAACGGTCGGTCTCATGCTGCTCGTGGGCAGTGAAGAGTTGTTGATGATTTTCATCGGGCTCGAACTGCTGGGTCTTTCGCTTTATGTGATGGCTGCATTCGACAAGTCCGACGCGCGATCGGCAGAAGCGGGCCTCAAATATTTCCTGTTTGGCAGCACGTCGAGCGCATTCACCCTGTTCGGAATCAGTTTGATTTACGGTATGTCCGGGAGCACCGGTCTTGCTGCGATCTCCGAGAAATTAACGAGCACGCCGATACAACCGTTGCTTGCGACCGGCATTATCATGACGCTGATCGGATTCGCGTTTAAAATTGCTGCGGCGCCGTTTCACTTGTGGGCTCCTGACGCGTACCAGGGAGCACCGATTCCCAGTGCGGCATTTATTGCTTCGGGATCGAAAGTTGCCTCGTTTGTTGTGCTCGGAAAAATCGTGCTGGTGGGGTTTGCGCCAATACATGGAAGTTCGACATGGCACGCGATGATTGCCGGCTGGTCGCCACTTTTGGCCGTGCTCGCCGCTTTATCGATTCTGATCGGAAACCTCGTTGCCCTGGTACAAACCAATGTTCGCCGTCTGCTTGCTTACTCTGCTGTGGCGCATGCTGGTTATACGCTGCTCGGACTTGTTGCCGGGAGCCGCAACGGATTTTCGGCTACACTTTTCTATGTGACTGTTTACGCGATTACTCTTGTTGGAGCCTTCGGAGTTGTTGCTGCGGTGCGCAGTGAAACCGGTGGTGATGATCTTAAGAATTTTGCCGGGCTGAGTCGGCGTGCGCCGGTGCTTGCCGGATGCATGGCTGTCTTCATGCTTTCTCTGGCGGGAATACCGCCGTTGGCCGGATTTTTCGCGAAGTTCTACTTGTTTAGCGCTGCGTTGCGAGCTGGCGGAAATTATGGCCTCCTCTGGCTCATTGGGCTGGCGCTATTTGGTAGCTTTGTTTCCCTCTATTATTACCTGATCGTGCTCAAGGCGATTTTCGTGGATGAGCCGTCGAGCGCGATCTCGTCGCCCTCCGATGGCCGATCGTTGGATTTGTTGCAACAGATCACGGTGACCGCACTGGCTGCTGTCGTTCTCTTTCTTGGCATCGTGCCAGATATGCTGGTGGCACGAATTGTTGCTGCCATACCGTGAAAATTTTCGACAAAAGTGTGAGTAACGCTTGACTATCGCGGTATAACTTTTGAATCAAAAAGACGTACAAACTGGAAGAGTTGATGAAGTGAAGACGGGCAGCATCACCCAGTTCATTGATCGGCATTACCGTCACTTCAACGCAGCGGTTTTAAAGGATGCGGCGGACGCCTATATCGCGCATCTGGATCGGGGCGGAAAAATGATGGTCACGCTCGCCGGAGCGATGAGTACTGCTGAACTGGGGGTATCTCTCGCGGAAATGATTCGGCAGGACAAAGTGCACGCCATTACCTGCACGGGCGCGAACCTGGAGGAGGACCTCTTTAATTTGGTCGCGCGCAGCGAATACGAACGGATCCCTCACTATCGTGAATTGACCGGACAACAGGAGGAAGAGCTCTTGCGACGTCATCTGAATCGAGTGACCGACACCTGTATTCCGGAGGAAGAGGCGATGAGACGGATCGAGCACACCGTCCTGGAGGAATGGGTTGATGCATCAAAGAAGAAGGAGCGAAGATTCCCCCACGAATTTTTCTATAAAATTTTGCGGGAATGCCGGCTGAAGAAATTTTACGAGATCGATCCCGCCGACAGCTGGATGGTCGCCGCTGCGCATAAGGATCTCCCAGTTTTTGTGCCTGGCTGGGAAGATTCTACTTTGGGCAATATTTATGCCGCTCGCTGCGTGACAGGCGTGATTGCAGACGTGCATACTGTTCGGTCAGGCATCGAATACATGATCGTCCTGGCGGAATGGTATCGTCGGGTTTCGCAGGATTCATCCATAGGCTTCTTTCAGATCGGCGGCGGCATCGCGGGCGATTTTCCGATTTGTGTTGTGCCCATGTTAAATCAAGATGTCGTAACGAGCCCCGTTCCGGAATGGGGTTATTTTTGTCAGATCAGCGATTCGACAACCAGCTTTGGCTCGTACTCGGGCGCGGTGCCGAACGAGAAAATCACATGGGGCAAACTAAACATCGATACACCGAAGTTCATCATCGAATCCGACGCCACGATTGTTGCGCCGCTCATTTTTGCCAAAGTTTTAGGTTGGTAATCGCAGTCGGCGCGGGAAGACGTTACTGAGAGCACCCGCTGACAAATTGTCAGACGAGACGAAGATTCGTGCGGAATATCGATTTTGATCCGATGATGAGTGATGCTTTACGTCGTCGCTACGCCAATTGGCAATTTAGGCGACATCACCTTGCGCGCGCTGGAAGTCCTGAAGTCCGTCGATTTGGTGGCCGCCGAGGACACTCGCCATTCCGGAATGTTGCTGAAACATTTCGGAATTAAAAAGGCGTTCATTAGCTACCATGAGCATAACGAAGCGATGCGCACGCCGCAGCTCATTGAACGCCTTACTCAGGGTGAAAGCGTTGCGTTGATTACGGATGCTGGTACACCAGGGCTATCCGACCCAGGCGCGCGACTCGTGCGTGAATGCATCAAACGGGAACTCCCGCTCACAATCATTCCGGGACCATCATCGATCGTCACGGCTCTTATTGGTTCCGGATTTGTAACGGACCAATTTTCCTTCCGCGGATTTCTTCCCGTCAAAAGTGGACAGCGCGAGCGGGAGTTGCGAGCTGCGGCGGACCTTGCCGGGACAGTGATCTTTTTCGAATCCCCGTATCGAATAACGAAGACACTTGCTATTTGTGCCGATGTAATGCCGGATCGGCAACTTTGTGTTGCGCGAGAGCTGACAAAAAGATTCGAAGAATTTCGGCGTGGCACTGCCACTGAACTCCTTTTGTATTATGATGCGCACCCGGCAAAAGGAGAGATTGTACTCGTCATTTCGGGTTCGCAGTAGTAGGGGCATTCACTGTTTGGCGACAAGCACGAAATCGGGAAGAGGAAACGGCACTGCCGCTCCTGCGAATAAGCGACGCACAAGCGCCGTCCAATCCTGCTGCTCAACAAACATGCTTGGAAACAATGCGATTCAAAGTTGCCTCGATCGAGAACTCCACCCGCGCATGCAATCGTTCTCGATTCCCGGTCCGTTTGGTATTTCCTACTGTTTTTCCTAATGAAAAAGCTTCCACGAACGAAAGAGCTGCGCGCAGCGATTATGATGTGATGACCCGTTCGCTTTGGTTGCTCCGGCCATTGCTAGCGGGACTCATTGTTACCGTGCTGCAACTCGCCGTGGCGGTGGGCCTGCTTGCCCCAGAAGGGTCTTTTGCGGAGCGCTATGCCACGCTGGTTCAGCACGATAGTTATTGGTTTATGAACATCGTGGATCGCGGATACCAGACCATCGTTCCCCCTATCGATCACAAGGTGATGGAGGTATCGAACGTTGCATTTTTTCCCGCTTATCCTGCGATTACTGCTGCGTTTCGCTACGGACTTAACATCAGCAGCCGCACAGCCCTTTTGATCACTGCTCAGCTCGCTGCCTGTGGTTTCTGGAGCTATTTCTTCCTTTTTTGCAGGCGCTGGAATATTTCGACCGCACTCCAAATCGGCGGGGCGTTATTAATCGCTGCACATCCCGCGGCGTTTTTTCTAATTGCCGGATACTCAGAATCGTTGTTTTTGATGGCGCTGCTGGGTTTCATTTATTGGAACACTGCAGAAGGCCGATACGCAAGAGCGTTGGCGGCTGTACACGGCATCGTCATGTCGGCAACTCGGATTGTCGGAATTGTATGTGCGGCATTTCCTTTGGTATTCTCGTTCTTTCAAACTGGTTGGCGTCGTTTGCTTTTGCCGGTACCGTGGTTTCGCAAGGAGCGGCCAGCGATGGCCGTGACACTACTGGCGAGTTTCGGTGCGCTGGGATTCTTTGCTTATTCTCAACTGCGCTGGGGACACTGGGACATTTATATGCTGACGCAGGCAGCCGGTTGGGGAATTGTTCCCGATTATTTGGCAGTGCTTAGGCCGTCTAGTTATGGCTGGTTCATTCCGGCACTGAACGATCCAACGGAGGCGAGCCAAATGTCGATGACGTTCGGCGCCGTGCTCTTTGTTGGCGTTGCCATTTGCGAGTTGTCGATTCGTAGATGGGCCGGCTTACCAATCCGGGTGGGGATCTATTTTTGCGCCTTTGTGATCTACTATCTCTCTGTCAGCGGAGTGGCGTGTGTGGATATGGAAAGCATGCTCCGTTACGAGTTTTGCGTTCATGCGCTGATCGTGCTGGCGCTCTTGAATTTTCTGAGTCAATTTCGGACGTCGCCGGTGCTCGTTAGGGCATTCGGCATCGCGGCAGTGACGCTCCTCAGTGCTGCCGGGTTATGCGTCCAGGGATGGTACATGTGGAATTTCACGCGGGGAAATTGGGTTGCCTAGTAGAAGATGAGAACAAGAGTCGTCATTATCGGTGCAGGTCCGGCTGGTTTAACGGCTGGCTATCTTCTGTCCAAGGAAGATGCCGATGTCGTTATCCTGGAAGCCGACCCTGTTTACGTCGGCGGCATTTCACGGACGGTGACGTATAACGGTTTTCATTTCGACATCGGTGGACACCGTTTCTTCTCAAAGTCCAAAGCCGTTGAAGATTTGTGGAGCGAGATCTTGCCGGACGACATGCTAGTCAGGCCGCGGTCGTCACGGATTTTTTACGATGGCAAGTTTTTCTCCTATCCATTGAAGCCGATCGAAGCGCTTCTCAAACTTGGGATCTTCCGATCCGCGCTCTGTGTTCTTTCTTGGATAAAAGCGCGCCTGTTCCCAATGCGAAATCCGCGCAATTTCGAAGAGTGGGTGAGCAATCAATTCGGCAAACGCCTCTTTAAAACATTTTTCAAGAGTTACACCGAAAAGGTTTGGGGCATGAGTTGCAAGGAAATCTCAGCCGACTGGGCAGCGCAAAGGATCAAAGGACTTTCCCTCGGCAGCGCCATTAAAAATGCGCTGGTCCCGCAGCGTTATAACGGAGACCGCACAAAGGTAATTAAAACGCTGATCAATTCCTTCCGCTACCCACGGAAGGGTCCCGGAATGATGTGGGAGGCATGCGCGGAAAAGACCAAGGCCTTAGGTGGGAAGGTTGAGATGGGCTGCAGGGTAACACGCTGTTCTTATGATGAAATGTGTGGCACTTGGACAATCGGGTACAAGGACCAAGCCGGTGAATTGCGGACGCTGGAAGCGGAACACGTCATTTCGTCCGCTCCGATGCGGGAATTGGTATGTGGATTATCACCGGGCGTGAGCCAGCGGACAAAAGCTGCTGCCGAAAGTCTCAAGTATCGCGACTTTTTGACAGTGATGTTGATCTTGAAAGACAGGCAAATGTTCGATGACAACTGGATCTACATTCACGATCCAAGCGTTAAAGTTGGCCGCGTTCAAAACTTCCGTTCCTGGTCGCCGGAGATGGTGCCCGAATTGGATAAGGTTTGTTACGGCCTGGAATATTTCTGCTTCGAGCACGATGGGCTTTGGGATTCGAGCGATAAAGAGTTAATTGAGCTGGCGGAGATCGAGTTAATTCAGATCGGCCTGGCCAGGAAGGGCGACCTGGTGGATGGCTGCGTTGTCCGTCAAAGAAAGGCGTATCCCGTTTACGACGACGATTACTCGCGGCACGTCACCACCATTCGGCAGGAATTGGATAGCCGTTATCCAAACCTGCACTTGGTCGGCCGCAACGGCATGCATAAGTACAATAATCAGGATCACGCCATGATGACGGCGATGTTGTGCGTAGAAAACATCCTGGCGGACACGAAGCTTTACGATCTCTGGCAGATCAACAGCGACGCCGAATATCATGAGACAGGTAGTGCCGCGACTGAAGAAACCAATGGCAGTGCATTACGCCTCGTTCCGACACGCGTCGTCGCCGCCCCAGAACTCGCGCCGGAAGCGTAATCAAACCTCATCGTACGGACACTCCCAATCGAGTGCTTTTCCTGCGTACTGAGCGGGTTGCTTCCCACTTTACAGTCCACGATTAAGTCGCCTTTTGTGGCGGCGGGGAAATGAAGGCTAATGTCCCTGAAATTCTTCAACCGGCGGGCAGGAGCAGAAGAGATTGCGGTCTCCGTACACATTATCGATTCTGCCGACGACAGGCCAGAATTTGTGTTCGCGCGTCCAAGGCGCGGGGAAAGCCGCTTGTTCGCGCGTGTAAGGGCGGTCCCATTTCTCAGATGCGATTTGGCGCGCCGTGTGCGGCGCGTTTTTTAGCATGTTATTTTCCCGTTCCATCTTTCCTTTGGCAATTGCCTCCATCTCTGCATGGATTGAAATCATTGCGTCGCAAAAACGGTCGAGCTCGTGTTTTGGTTCGCTCTCGGTCGGCTCGATCATCATCGTTCCGGCCACCGGCCATGAGACTGTTGGCGCGTGAAATCCATAGTCCATCAACCGTTTTGCTACGTCTTCCACCTCGATATCTGCATTCTTCCACTGGCGAAGATCGACGATGCACTCATGGGCGACGAGTCCGCGTTTGCCTTTGAACAGCACAGGGAAATAAGGATCGAGCCGTTTTGCGACGTAATTGGCATTCAAGATCGCGATCTCGCTTGCCCGTTTCAGTCCTGCAGCGCCCATCATCCGGATGTACATCCACGTAATCGTCAGAATGCTGGCACTGCCGTACGGCGCGGCAGCCACGTTACCTCCATTGCCTCCGCCGTGACAATGATGAG
>DASXMV010000048.1:0-9411 GCA_036495465.1 Candidatus Udaeobacter sp.
TTATGGTGATCGCGTCTTTGCCTTTAGAAGTTCAGCGAATCACAAGGGATTCCCGTATTTCACGGCTCGCGACCAGCGAAGACTTCTGCAATATCGTCCACGCTTCCGTTATCCGGACAAAGCGGGCCGGCCAATCAATCTACTGGAGGCGGAAAGCAAAGGCGCAAACCCTTTGCTGGCCGATCTCGAGGAGTTAATGGTCGATGTTGAGACTCCGGACGGAAAAACTCTCGCTATTGATGATCCATCTTTGATCGAAGTACTCCGCGCAAACGTTGATCCAAAACATCAGATCGCGCTGATGCGATCCCAGCGCGCAATGACCGATTGCGGTCCGGTATCGATCTTTAGTCTCCAAACCGCTCAACAATTGTCCGAAGAAACAAGCACCCGGGTGGATAAACGGCGTTTCCGGGCAAACGTCTACGTTGATCTAATGTCCGCAAACGGCTTCGCTGAAGACGAGCTTGTGGGTCGATCGGTCCGCATCGGATCGAAGGCGATCATCACAATTCTGAAACGCGACTCGCGCTGTGTGATAATCACCCTTGATCCGGACACAGCAGAACAAACACCGGTGATACTCAAAAAGGTCGCGCAAGCGCACGACGGTATGGCGGGTGTTTATGGGGCTGTGATAGTTGAGGGACTGCTGCACAAAGGCGTTTCAGTAGAAGTGATAGACTAACAATTTTCCAAAGTCTGTAGCCACGCCCCTGCGGGGCGTCTGAGTTCAGCCTGTTCAAGAAACAGAGCGGCGCATAGCGCCCTGGCTAGAGTTCGAAATTGTAAGCATCTTTGCGCCGTACACTTCCTTGCGCGAAAGAATGGCAATGCCGAACGGCGAAACGATTGAGTCGTATGTCCCTGCGCGGTTAGACCGGTTGCCGTGGAGTTCATGGCATTGGCTCATCGTTGTCTCGCTGGGCGCCACTTGGATCCTCGATGGTCTCGAGGTGACGTTGGCGGGCGCCCTGGGCGGAATTTTAACGCGTCCCGAAACGCTTGGATTAACGCCAGCCCGGGTCGGAGCCACTGCGACTTCCTACCTCGCCGGTGCGGTGCTGGGCGCGCTACTTTTCGGTTATGGAACAGATCGATTTGGGCGCAAGAAATTGTTTTTTATTACGGTCGCGGTGTACCTGATCGGGACTGCGCTGTCCGCGTTCTCCTGGAACTTCTGGAGCTACGCCTTATTTCGCGCGCTGACCGGCGCAGGTATCGGCGGCGAATATGCGGCGATCAATTCAGCGATCGACGAACTAATTCCGGCGCGTGTGCGCGGCCGTGTTGATTTGATCATCAATGGATCGTACTGGGTGGGCGCCGCGCTCGGCGCTGCCGCCACGCTGGTGCTACTCGATCCGCGCCGCGTACCCATCTGGCTGGGATGGCGATTCGCCTTCGGAATCGGCGCGATGCTTGGTCTCATTGTGATTTTCTTTCGTCGCTGGATTCCGGAGAGTCCACGATGGCTAATGATCCACGGACGCAATACCGAAGCGGAACAAATTGTTGCCGACGTAGAACAAAAGATTCTTGGAACCAACGCGGGCGACACCGACATCGAGTTGTTTCGCACACGCATTCGTACACGCACACATACGCCCTGGCACGAAATTTGGGATGCGATCATCCACGAGCATCGCCGGCGCTCGTTTCTGGGTTTTGTGCTAATGCTGACGCAGGCTTTTTTCTACAACGCTATCTTCTTCACTTACGCGCTTGTTTTGATGCGTTTTTACAACGTGCCCGAGCAAAATGTTGGCAGCTATTTGTTGCCGTTCGCATTGGGAAATGTGCTTGGGCCGGTGTTACTCGGGCACTTGTTCGACACAATTGGACGTAAACCGATGATCACTCTTACCTATGGACTTGCAGGTATTCTACTCGCGGTCACCGGCTGGCTGTTTCATGCCGGCGTGCTCACCGCGCAGACACAGACGCTTGCCTGGACGATTATTTTTTTCATCGCGTCGGCGGCAGCGAGCTCAGCCTACCTGACCGTGAGCGAAATTTTTCCACTGGAAATTCGCGCAATGGCGATAGCGATTTTCTACGCAATCGGAACACTGACGGGTGGCGTCGGCGCACCGTTGTTATTCGCATGGATTATCGGCACCGGATCGATGACAGCGCTTTTCATGGGGTATCTGGTCGCCGCCGCGCTAATGATCTTAGGTGCAGTGGTTGAAGCCTGGATTGGTGTCTCGGCTGAGCGACGCTCGTTGGAGCACGTGGCCGCACCGCTCTCGAGCAAAGGATTGTAGGGCGTCTGTGTCAGACGCCACGGGCAGGCGTTTCGCAGAAACGCCCTACAATTTTCGCGATCAGCGCCTCGCCTCAGGCGGGCTGCAGGTAACCGTCAATTCGAGTGTGTGAATTGGACCCGCTGGAGTGAGCCTGCTGGAATAAAGATGGAAATTCTCAACGTGGATCATTCCGGCATCGAACCCGGCATTGGTCTGCAGAAATTTTCTGAGGGATTGCGCGGATACATCGCGGCAACGCGCAATCGTGATATGCGGATGCCAGGGACGAAGCTCCGGCTCGAGCCTCGCACCAAGCGCCGCCTCCTGCACTCTCTTGTGGATTTGAAACAAGTGCGGGTGCGCCTTACCGACGCCGATCCAAATGATTTTTGGCGCGCCCTTTGTAGAAAACGCTCCTACGCCGATAACCGGTAGAAAGAAGGCGCCGAACTCAATCGCGGAGAGTCGCTCCCGGAATGTGAATTCGATATCGCCCGGAACATCGTCGTAAAATCCGAGCGTCAGATGCATCTGCGTCGCATCTATCCAGCGAACCCCGCGAACGTGTGGATCTAAATCCGCAAGCAATTGTCGCGTCGCCTCGGGCAGATCAATCGCAACAAAAAGACGTTTCGAAATCACAAGAGCAAACGTCTAACGTCCGAGGCACAACGTCCAAGGCGCGATCGCGCAGAACTCAGCCGCTCGTCTCATTATTGCGCGCCGTCGCTTTGTTAGCTGAGTGCGTCAGCCAATCGGGAATCAAACGGCGCACCTCGAAGCCACTGCGCGATTGGTCTCCTTCGAAAGCGCCGGGTTTCGGCAAGCATTGATTTACCAGGCGCATGGCGTAGCCAGTGAGATTTGGAAAGAGCGCATTTCCAAGAATCGCTCCACGCGCAGCAAAAGTGAGCGTGAGCGATGGCTGACCGCGACGGATGGCAGCAAGGATCTTTCTCGCCGCGCGATCGGCGTTCATAGAAATCAGCGGTGCTCCAGCCGCAACAGCGAACCATGCAAACTCGATCTCGTGTTTGCCTTTGAATTTTGCGTTTACATGCGACCCGGTTCGTATCAAACCCGGGGCCACCGTCGTCACCAGGATGTTATCACGCGCCAACTCGGCACGAGCCGCATCTGAAAAACCGATAAGCGCGAATTTGCCTGTACAATAGGAGGCCATGTGCGGCACTGCGACCTTGCCGCCGATCGATGAAATATTAACAATGCGTCCCCCACCCCAGAGGCGCATTTCAGGAATCACCTGCCAAATCAATTCGTACGGCGCCCAAAAATGGAGTTGCAGAGACCGTTCGAAATCGTCGCGGGTCATATGTCCAAGCGGACCGACTTCAATAATGCCGGCGTTATTAATCAAAATGTCGATCTTGCCGAACCGATCGATGATTTGACGAACGGCCATACGGATCTGCTCCCGATCGAGCAAATCGCATTGGACAATCAGCACCTCGCCGCGGCCGCCGCGGCGAGTGAGATCCGCTTTTGCACGCGCCAGCTCGTCGGGATCGCGAGCGATCAAGGCAACACTGCCGCCCTGCGCGCAAATGTGTCTCGCCAGCACGAGGCCGAGTCCGCGCGAACCGCCTGTAATGACAGCAACTTTGTCGTGCAACGTATAGCGCACCGTACGAATGGCGCGCAACGCCAGCCATGCGCCAACAACAACTGCGCCCGGCATCAGCAAAAGGCGAAGCTTCATATCGTAAACTACACTCCGGCACAAGGATCGCAGCACGCTGTAACTGAGGATGCTTCGAGTTTCACGAAAGGCTTCAATCTTGCAGCGTTCAATTCGAGAAAGGTTGCGTCATCCGTGCTTGCGATTAAAGCGAGCGACTTCCCGCGCGGTTTCCCGATCTACCGTTCGTTTTTTTATGTCCGCTCTCTTATCGCGTGCTTCCTTACCGTGCCCGACACCCAGCTCTGCCTTTAGTTTTCCGTTCTTCCAATACAGTTTAAGAACGACGAGGGCGCGGCCTTTCACCTGCGTCTCGCCATACAGCTTGTCAATCTCCTGCCGGTGTAACAGTAGCTTCCGTATCCGTTTGGCTGCCGGGACTTCGTGGCTGGCGCGCTCGTATGGCTGAATATCCGCGTTGTACAGGAAAGCTTCGCCATTCTCGATTCGCGCAAAAGCGTCGTTAATATTTGCCTTACCTGCGCGGATCGACTTTACCTCACTGCCCTTTAATTCGATGCCGGCTTCGTAGCGCTCGAGAATGTGATAATCACGAAGGGCTTTGCGATTAGTGATCGACTCAGCTGCCATAATCCGAATAGATCGCAATTTTGCTGATGCTGATAGCCTTTCAATTCAAGGGCTGAAGGGTTCGCTGTCTTCAGCAGACAATCCATCCGGCATCGATCTTCGGCAAAATCTGCGCTCGCGACAGCGCACCAGCACGGTTCAATCGTTTAATGTAATGCTGCCGATGAGAGCAACCAAGCCGGTCAGAAAATTGACTCCTACGCGGTACCGTCGGCCGACTCTTCGAGGAACTCGTAAGTCAACTTACCGGCGATTATTTCTTTAAGCGCAATATCGGTAAGCGACATTCGTGGTGTCGTTTCTACCATTGGCCTATGTCCTAGGCCAAGTTGGCGCACGCGTTTGGAAACAACATTGATCAGAAGTTGCTGATTCGGGATCACCTGAGCTGCTTCTTGCAGAAGTTGAGTCGTCATATGGCGCGAGGATCGGACGGCGTCCCGCGGTTGCGGGATCGGAAATTGAAGAATGACCGGCATCGTGCCCGTGAGGCCAGATGAGGTAGGTTGCGGGACAAGCATGGCTAAAAACGAATGGTGAGTTTCCAAGTGAAGAAGGTCGTTGTCAAGTCCGAATACCCATATCTAACGACTCGTTAGCGGGATGCGCACCCAACCAACAGATAGCGCCATGCTCCTATTGTTTTACCGGTGGGAGTGGGACTGGACTCGATCTCCTTGCCATCTGCCCTAAAATACGCGAAGTAAGTGGCCATTAGCCGCGTGCGGGAGAGCGACGATTTAATTTCGGGCTGTGGCTCAGCTTGGTAGAGCGCCTGGTTCGGGACCAGGAGGCCGTGGGTTCAAATCCCACCAGCCCGATGTCACTCACCGGTGACCAAGCTCTAGAGCGGTCGCCGCGGCGACAGGCCGTGGGTTCAAATTCCACCAGGACGATTGGCAATTTCCCAGCGCGAGCTCAGACAAAGGCAAACCGACCGCGACAGCTCGGCGGCAGCCGTTGCTCGAGAGGCTTTTTATTCTCCACACGGCAATAACGAACTGATATACCGACCGCGATGACGCGGTTTGCGACGCTTATCATCGCAGTGTCGTTCTGCAGCAACGCAGCAGCAGCGCCACTAGTAACGTTTGAATCGCCTCGCGAATAGATGCGCACAGTGGCTCCAAAGAACTTCTTTGCCGAGCTGAAACGCCGCAATGTCATCCGCGCTGCGATCCTCTATCTTGGCGCTGTATGGGCACTCGCGCAGGGCATCTCGCAACTGGGCCCATCGTTCGGCGCACCGGATTGGGCGACGCGTTGGTTTGTGGTCGCTGCAGCGATCGGTTTTCCGTTTTCGATCGCGTTTGCCTGGTTCTACGAATTTACGCCGGAGGGTTTGAAGCGTGAAAGCGAGATCGACCCGGCAGAGTCGGTCACGCGCCACACCGGGCGCAAGCTTGATTTCGCGATCATCGGCGTATTGGCGGTTGCGGTGGTGCTACTGCTGACCGACCGCTTCGTGCTGCGCCACGGCGTCAATGAAACGACGGCCGCGCCGATCGCCGAGAAGTCGATCGCGGTCCTCCCGTTTGAAAATCTGAGCGAGGAAAAACAGAACGAATACTTCACCGACGGCGTGCAGGACGAAATTCTAAGCGACCTGGCGAAGATTGCTGACTTGAAAGTGATCAGCCGCACGAGTGTGATGCAATATAAGAGCAGCGTCGCACGCAACCTGCGCAAGATTGGCGAGGAGCTAGGTGTGGCGCACGTGGTGGAAGGCAGCGTGCAACGTTCGGCCAACAAGATTCGGGTGATTGCCCAGTTAATCGACGCCCGCACCGACGCGCATCTGTGGGCGCAGACCTACGATCGCGACTTGGCCGATGTCTTCGCCATTCAGAGCGAAATCGCCAAGGCCATTGCCGATCAGTTGCAGGCAAAGCTATCGCCTAGCGAGAAGAAAGCGATCGAGCAACCGCCCACCACTGATCTGACCGCTTTCGACCTCTACACCCGGGGCAAGACCCTCTTCCTCTCACTCGGTTTCAAGCTCAATTCTGAGCAAATCCTGCAGCGGGCGATTGAGCTGCTTAATCAAGCCGTTGCACGAGACCGTGCTTTTTTCGACGCCTACTACCAGCTCGCCTATGCTCACGGTTACGCTTACGCGAACCTAGGCGACCATACTCCGGCCCGGCTTGCCTTGGCGGAAGCGGCTCTCCAAGCGGCAATCAGGCTGCGGCCAGATGCTGGCGAAACGCACTTGGCGCGGGCGAACTATCTGTATCTTTGCCTGCGCGACTACAACGGTGCACTGGCTGAGCTGGAACTGGCGCGACGCAGTTTAACCAATGATCCTCGCCTCTTTGCATTCACCGGCTACATTTTGCGCCGGCGCGGCCAACTGGAAGAAGGAGCGCGTAATGTGGAGCGCTCAGTGGAGCTTGATCCGCGCAACCCTTTTACGCTCGAACAGCTTGCCATCAGCTACCGGTCTCTGCGGCACTATCCAGAGGAGGCTGCCGTGTTGGATCGCGCCTTAACTATTGTTCCAAACGATGTCGGTTTGAAAACTCACCGTGCTCTTGTTGACTTTAACTGGAAAGCCGAAACGCGCCCGTTGCACAGGACGATCGATTCGATTTTGGCCGGGGATCCAGCTGCAATTTCTGACGCCGCCGATGTGTGGTTTCAGTGCGCGTTGGCGGAGCGCGATCCCGCGGCAGCAGAGCGAGCCCTGGTGGCGCTGGGCGACAATCCGTGTTGGGGCGACAACACTGTTAATTTAAGCCGCAGCTTTGGCGAAGGGTTGCTGGCGCGGAGGATGAAAGACGAGGCCAGGGCACACGCCGCCTTTACCAAAGCTCGTCTCGAACAGGAGAAGATCGTGCAAGCGCAGCCAGATTACGGGCCGCCGCTTTGCGTGCTCGGTCTGATCGACGCCGCTCTGGGGCGAAAAGAAGAGGCGTTGCGCGAAGGGCGGCGCGCGATCGAGCTTCTTCCCGTAGAAAAAGATTCAACCAGTGGCAGTCAGATGCTTGTCTATTTCGCCATGATCGCTGCCTGGGCGGGCGAGAAGGACACTGCTTTGCAATACTTGGCCGCCAACGCCCAATCTCCCGGCGGATACAATGTTGCGACCTACGGCGCACTCAAGCTGCTGCCCTTCTGGGACCCGCTCCGCGGCGATCCGCGCTTTGAAAAAATCGTCGCCTCGCTTGCGCCGAAGGAATCTGCGGCCGCCTCCAAATGAATCGCGGAAACTTTTTCCCCGAGTTGGATGCGGGATCATGACGCAACCAACCAAGCGAGAGCAACTGGCAGCGATGCGCCTCGAAGATTTCAAAGCGCACCTGCGCACGATCGCTGGCGAGGATCCAAGGTCAGCGATCAGCGTCGCACCGCGTCCGAATCCGATGCTTGTGCGCAATCACAAGAAGGCCGCGCCAAAACGACGAAGGCGATGAATGGTGAAACCGCGAATCGTGATGCGTTCGAGAACGAGGCCAGGGTAAAAAAGCAGTTCGAGAAACTGAACTATTCCGTTGAGCGTCTTGATCGAAACAACGATAACCGCCGACCGGATTTCCTCATTTCAACTTCCCCTGGCCACCCGCTGTTGTTGTGCGAGGTCAAGACAATCAACTCCGCCGGGCAAGGTGTTTCGACGCGCAACCCAAACCTCAAGCGTTTCTCGATCTCTCTCAACCGCATACATAAACAAATTGATGACCGCATCGAGAACGCCGCTGACCAGCGGAAGGAGCTAATCAAGGAACGCCCGCAGCTCGGGCATTTGCCGTTCGTAGTCGCTCTGTTCCCCGATCCGCTTGTCCCTCTGCATATTTACTCCCGCAAGTTTAACGAGGACGTGAGCGGCATCCTGACGATTGAACGAGACGCAGCGTTGGGGACTGCCTTCAGTGAGCTCAGCGACGGGGAACAGGAGCGACGCCTAAGAACTGGTGACGCAATCGGCCTGCCTCCGAATACCACAGACTTCGCGTTGGTACGCAACAAATCAGCACGCCGGAGAGTTCCGAAGTCTTTTCAAAACCAGTGCAACACCGAGAGCTACAGCGATTCCCTTTAGCACGGAGATCAAACCGACGTCGGTTCGAGAAGGTGTAGCGGTGCTTGCGTCAAGCACCGAGATCAAATAGAAAGGCGTTTGGCGCAAACGCCTCGACCAACATGGCTGTCCAAGATCCTTTTCCGCCCATGCACTTTTCTGTCGCGATCGTCGGCGCATTGATCGGCATCGTAATTTTGGTATTCGGGCGAAAGCTGTTTTGGTTGTGCGTCGCTGCCGTCGGATTCGCGGCGGGCGTGGAAATCGCGCCGCATTTTGTCCAAGACCCATCACCACTGTTAGCGTTAACGGTCGCGTTGGTTCTTGGTTTAATCGGGGCACTCCTTGCGCTATTCCTCCAGAAAATTGCGATCGCTGTTCTGGGCTTCCTGGCCGGCGGCAAACTTGCTGGTGCAATAGCTGCCGCATTTTTTGTTCAGTACGCGGAACATTCTACCGTTATCTTTCTAGTCGGAGGAATCATCGGCGCGATTCTCCTGCTGGTCTTGTTCGATTGGGCGCTGATCGTTGTCTCTTCACTGATTGGCGCTCACCTGGTTCAAAGCGCAATCGTGCTTCCTCCATCGGGATCGACCATTGTTTTGATCGTCCTCACAGTGATCGGGATCGTAATCCAAACGATGTCCTTTCGGAGAAGCCAGGTGTGACCGCGTATTTTTGCTGACAAATTAAATTACACACTCAAGAATCGCCCCATGAACTCTCCAAGAACTGGATTACGCGTCGCGAGCGTGCTTTTCGGAATCTTTGCAATTGGTCATCTGATCAGGTTGTTCAACCAGATTCCAGTGCAGGTGGGCACCAATCAAATTCCGATGGGCCTGAGC
>DASXMV010000049.1:0-37242 GCA_036495465.1 Candidatus Udaeobacter sp.
CTCTGGCCAGCGCGGAGTACGCTTGTCGATGAATGCCTGAATACCTTCGAGAGCCGCTTCATCCATCATGTTACAAGCCATGCTCTGCGCCGCCGCTTCGGAGGCTGGGGCAATGCCGAGTTCAATTTGCCGATAGAAGAATTCCTTTCCAATTGCTATGGCGACACGCGGTTTGGCAATGATTGCCGTGACGAGTTTCTCGATCTCCGCGTCGAGATGTTCCGGTTCCACAACGCGGTTGACCAGGCCGCGCACCTTTGCTTCTTCGGCGCTAATAAATTCGCCTGTTACGAGCATTTCAAACGCCAGCTTGCGCAAAACATTGCGCGACAGCGCGACGCCGGGCGCTGAACAAAAGAGACCCAGGTTGACACCGCTAACGGCGAATCTTGCGGCGTTTGACGCCACGGCCAGATCGCACATCGCCACCAATTGGCAGCCCGCGGCCGTTGCGATGCCCTGAACACGAGCGATTACCGGTACAGGCAATCGCTGGACAGTAAGCATCATCTGAAAACATTGATTGAATAGTCGCTCGTAGTAATCGAGCGATGGCTTTGCGCGCATCTCTTTCAGATCATGGCCCGCGCAGAACGCTTTGCCCTCGGCCGCCAGAACAATCACGCGCACCGACTCGTCTTCACTCATCGCTCCAAGTTCGTGCTGCAACGCCGTGAGCATCGCCTCGGACAACGCATTGAACGCGCGCGGTCGATTTAGCGTCAGGGTAACCACGCCACGCGCGTCCTGGTTGCGTAAAATGACAGGTTCCTCGGGTTCCACCGGACTCGCCGGCAATTCAGGTTCGATTGAAACAGAAGGAGCTTTCACAGGCCTGGATATTTAGGGTACTGCGGAAATTCGAAATCTGAAATCCGAAAAATTTAGTTTCCGTTTACTGTGACCGGCAACATCATCTGGCGAACCTGAACGTCCTCAAACGATGCACTCGGTTACTCCGATTTATGAAGATTGTTGCGATCGCTAATCAAAAAGGCGGAGTTGGCAAAACCACTACGGCAGTAAATCTCGGTGCCGCCCTGGCTGAAACAGGACATCGTATTTTGATTATCGATCTTGATCCACAAGCCAACGCTACGAGTTCGTTTGGGTTGCAAGCGGTAGAACAAACCAGTCTTTATGAGCCCTTACTCGGCGGCCCATCTATTATTGAAAGAATCTTTCCCACCGAACGCGAAGGTCTGTTCATTGTGCCCGCCGATCTTGACCTTGCTGGCGCCGAGGTAGAGATCGCGCGGATGCCGAACCATCTTACACGCCTGTCGGAAACGCTCCGACCGTTGCAGGTGGATGGGACGTTTGATTTTGTTCTGCTGGATTGTCCGCCGTCGCTTGGAATACTGATGACCAATGCCCTTGCTGCCGCCGATGAACTGTTGACTCCAATACAGTGTGAATATTTCGCCTTGGAGGGATTGGTAAAAATCGTCCGCCTCATCGAACGGGTGAGGGATTCGGGTGCGAACAAGCGGCTCCAGCTCGGGGGAATTGTCATGACAATGTACGACGGTCGGACCAATCTGAGCGAGCAGGTCGTAGCGGAAGTGCGCCAACATTTCGGCGAACGCGTCTATCAAACCGTCATTCCGCGGAGTGTTCGCTTGAGCGAAGCGCCCAGCTTCGGGAAATCGATTTTGGAATACGCTCCAACTGGAGCGGCGGCCGAGGCCTATCGGGCGCTCGCGCGCGAGTTCATCCAGCGTCGCTCACCGCCCCCCGCCATTTCTCCCGAGACAACGCAAACACAGTCGTCGGAAAACCGCGGAACGTAATTTCATTTTCGGGCACGAGTCCAATTTTCTCCGCAACGCGACACGAAGGAGTGTTGTCCGGATGGATCAGCGAAATCACCCGCGGCAGTTTTAGCCGCAAAAACGCGTAATTGCGCACCGCGCGCGCGGCTTCGGTGATCAGTCCACGGTTCCAGTGCGCAGGATCCAGCCGGTAACCAATTTCAATTTCATCCGGCAATTCAGGATGATGAAGAAAACCGCAATAACCAAGGACCTCGCTATTTTCGCGGAGAACAACTGCGAACGGGGAAGGCACACCAGTTTCATTCCAGCCAAGAAATTTATTCAGGACCACCCGCGTTTTCTCACGCGTATATGGCCCAAGCGAAAAACGCATGAAATCTCGGTTTGCCATAAGCTCCGCGAGGCGTTCCAGGTCTTCCGCTTGGAATAGACGCAAAATTAATCGGGATGTTTCCAGCACCATGTAAGCAAGGACAATTTCTAAGTTAGTTGCGATTCATAATAGAAACATGGCGACTGCCACTGAGGAATACGCGCGTCCGGCGCAACCGCCGGACACGTCGAGTTTAACTGAGGTGCGCGAGGCTTCGCGGACATGCACGGCCTGTCATCTTTTTAAGCGCGCGACGCAAACGGTTTTTGGCGAAGGCCACAAAGGCGCAACGATGATGCTGATAGGCGAACAGCCGGGGGATTACGAAGACGTCGCGGGTAAGCCCTTCGTTGGTCCCGCCGGCAAAATTATGGACCAAGCGCTTGAAGAGGCTGGCATCGACCGAGCCCAGGTCTATGTGACGAACGCCGTGAAAC
The DNA here is from genome assembly GCA_036495465.1 of Candidatus Udaeobacter sp. Lineage (GTDB taxonomy): Bacteria > Verrucomicrobiota > Verrucomicrobiia > Chthoniobacterales > UBA10450 > Udaeobacter. The sequence continues at coordinate 2,589 of DASXMV010000049.1, forward strand.
ACTTTAAATGGGAGCCGCGTGGGAAGCGCCGGATCCATAAAAAACCGAATTCGCGCGAAATCGCCGCGTGCCGCCCCTGGCTGGAAGCAGAGCTGCGAATCGTCAACCCGAAATTGGTCGTGGCCATGGGCGCTACGGCCGCGCAGACGATTTTTGGTCCAGCGTTTCGGGTCACTCGGGAACGCGGCAAAGTACTGTCGTCGAAACTTGCTCCAAGAGTGCTTGCGACTGTCCATCCGTCATCCCTTCTTCGACAGCCGGACGAGGAGTCACGGGAACGCGAGTATAAGCGGTTTGTCGTAGATCTTCGCGCCGCACGAAGAGCAGCGAGCAAAGAGTAAGCGAGGAGGTCGGTTCAATTAATCGGCCATCGTCACGTCCCGTGTTTTGTATTCTGCCACAAACGTTTTTCGAAATTGATTGAATGTTCCCTGTTCGATTTCGTCCCGCGCCTGAGTCATTAGATTCAAATAGAAATGCAAGTTATGCAGTGTGATCAAGCGGAGCCCGAGGATCTCTTCCGCTTTGACAAGATGCCGAATGTAACCGCATGAAAATTGCCGACAGGCTTCGCACCCGCAGTTCTCTTCAATCGGGTTCTTGCTGAGGGTAAACTCTGCATTTTTCAAGTTGATGGTACCCGCTGCGGTAAAGGCCGTTCCATTTCGTGCCAGCCGGGTTGGCAGGACGCAATCGAACATGTCCATTCCACGCGCGATCAACTCCAGCAGCTGTGGCGGTGTGCCCAGTCCCATCGCGTAACGCGGTTTATTACCAGGTAGAAATGGCTCGACCCATTCGACGGCTTGCATCATTTCCTGTTCCGGTTCGCCTACGCTCACGCCCCCGATGGCGTAACCATCGAAATCCAGATCGACAATTGCCTGGGCGCTTTCTCTGCGCAGATCCTCGAAAGTTGCGCCTTGAACGATGCCGAAGAGCTTCGAATCGGTGGAGTCGGCGAGTTCACATTGCGATAATTCTCTGGTTCGCTGCTTCAAGGCTTTGCAGCGCCTCGCCCAGCGCGCTGTCATCTGTGCGCTTTGCGCTGCATACTCATATTCGCATGGATACGGAACGCATTCGTCTAGAGCCATTATGATATCGCTTCCGAGCAGCATCTGAATTTCCATGGCAACCTCCGGAGAAATGAAGGCGCGCGCCCCATCGATATGATTTTGGAACTCGACGCCGTCCTCAGTGATTTTTCGCAACTTCGCCAGGGAAAAAATCTGGTAACCGCCGCTGTCGGTGAGAATGGGTCCGTCCCAGTTCATGAAATTGTGCAGACCACCAAAATGTTTGATCACATCCAGGCCTGGCCTAACGAATAGATGGTAGGTATTTGCGAGGATGATTTGAGCATTTAACTCGCGCAATTCCCGCGGACTCACGCCTTTTACCGAGCCCTGTGTTCCTACTGGCATGAACGCCGGTGTATTGATCATACCGCGCGCAGTCGTTAGGCATCCTCGCCGGGCTTTGGAATGTTTATCGACGGCTAAACACTCAAAGTTTTCCTGCATCTTAATCAGAGATTCCTCGACTCCGATCGGAATGACAAATGCAGTCCAAATTTTTTTTTGCAGACCGCGATTTTCCCTCTATATTCACGCCCCACCGCATCAGGCGCGTGAGAGTTTGCTGCGCGACCTGGGCGGATTTTTTGTCGCCCCGCGCACAACGCTTTTGGCGGCGGTTTGTTTTTGAAATTTGAAAGATGCCTACGATTAATCAATTGATTCGCAAAGGACGCCGAAAGGTATCGGTGAAATCGAAATCACCGGCTCTGATGGATTGTCCTCAGCGGCGCGGCGTGTGCGTGCAGGTGATGACTCGCACGCCGAAGAAGCCGAATTCTGCCCTCCGCAAAGTGGCAAAAGTGCGGTTGACGAATGGCCAGGAAGTGATTGCCTACATTCCTGGCGAGGGGCATAATTTGCAGGAGCACTCGATCGTGCTGGTACGCGGGGGACGCGTGAAGGATTTGCCGGGTGTTCGTTACCACATTGTACGTGGAACGCTCGATGCGTTGGGCGTTGATGGGCGCAGGCGCGGCCGCTCCAAATACGGAGCAAAGCGTCCCAAAGGTGGTACGGGCGGAGGCGGCGCGGCGAAGGAGGCCGCGGCTGAAAAGAAATAGTTCTGAACAGGAAGATCGACAATGTCACGACGGAAAAGGGTTTACAAGAAAGAGCAGCATGTCGATTCCCGGTACGGGAGTCCGGCGGTAGCCCGGCTCATTACAACTGTGATGAAGCAGGGCAAGAAATCCCTGGCGGAGCGGATTGTCTACACAGCGATCGACAAGTCGCGTGAAGGTTCTGACTCGGTCGATCCGTTAGAAGTCGTAAATAAGGCGGTTGAAAACGTCCGTCCCCGATTGGAAGTAAAATCACGTCGCGTTGGTGGGGCAACGTATCAGGTCCCAATGGAGGTGACGCCCGCGAGACAGATTTCTCTGGCTACCAGATGGATCGTTCAATACGCGGACAATCGCAAAGGCATGCCGATGGCCGACGCTCTGGCGCAGGAGATCAAGGATGCCGCGGCGGGCCAGGGGAACGCCATCAAGAAACGCGAAGACACTCATAAAATGGCGCAGGCGAATCGCGCGTTTGCGCATTTCAGATGGTGATGATTATGGCGACGGCGACGATGGAACAAAAAAAGACCGCGGCGAAAAATCCAAATTCGCCGGATCGCAAGTTTCCTCTGGAACGAACGCGGAACATAGGCATCGCGGCGCACATCGACGCCGGCAAAACAACGATCACTGAGCGCGTGTTGTTCTACACCGGCATGATCCACAAGATGGGCGAAGTGCACGAAGGCACGACGGTCACCGACTGGATGGAACAGGAACGCGAGCGCGGAATCACAATCACGTCCGCCGCAACAACATGCACCTGGGCGCAACGCAAGGAAGAAGGCGTCTACAAAATTTTCGAAGGCGTCAAGGAGCGGATCAACATTATTGATACGCCGGGGCACGTCGATTTCACCGCCGAGGTGGAACGTTCATTGCGCGTTCTTGATGGAGCAATCGCAGTTTTCGACGGTGTGGCCGGCGTGCAGCCGCAATCAGAAACAGTCTGGCGTCAGGCGACCAAGTACAACGTGCCGCGCCTGGCGTTCATCAACAAAATGGACCGGGTCGGCGCGGACTTTGAAATGTCGGTGGAAAGCATCCACAAGAAACTCGGCGCGAACGCATGGCCGGTCTTGCTGCCGCTGGGCAAGGAAGATCAGTTACGCGGCCAACTCGACGTTATCAGCAAGAAGGCGATCATTTATTCCGAAAACGATGAGCTTGGATCGACGTATGAAGTCACCGATGTGCCGAAGGAGTACGTCGAGATCGTTGACAAGACTTACAACGATCTTGTCCAACAAGTTTCCAATCTCGATGACGAAGTCGCCGAGGCCGTGATTCATGAAAAGCCGGTTACGCCCGAGCTGTTGAAAGCTGGAATTCGGCGACAAACGATCGCCAATAAATTTGTCCCGGTAATCGGCGGCTCCGCGTTGAAAAACATCGGCATTCAGTATTTGGTCGACGCCGTAGTCGATTATTTGCCGAGCCCGCTCGACATTCCGCCCGCGAAGGGTCAAGACCCAGATACCGGGGAACCAATAGAAGTGCCGACGGATGACAATGGCATCTTTTGCTCGCTAGCCTTCAAACTTTGGAGCGATCCGTTTGTCGGGAAGCTGGTTTTCTTCCGCGTTTACTCCGGCACGCTAAGTAAGGGCGACACTGTTTACAATCCGCGCACTAACAAACGGGAACGGATTTCGCGCTTAATCCAGATTCAAGCGGACAAACGCGCAGACATTGAGACGTGTTACTCCGGCGATATTGCCGCCATCGTTGGTATTAAAAATATCACCACCGGCGACACGCTCTGCGATGAGGACCATCCGATCCTTCTCGAACCGCCGTCTTTCCCTGATCCTGTCATTTCGATGGCGATTGAGCCCAAGACGAAATTGGACCAGGAAAAAATGGCGACTGCGCTTCAGCGACTCGCAGAAGAAGACCCGACCTTTCGCGTCTATACGCACGAAGATACAGGCCAAACCATCATCGCAGGAATGGGCGAGTTGCATTTGGAAATCATTCGCGACCGGATGTTTCGCGAGTTCAAAGTGGACGCAAACGCGGGTAAGCCGCAAATCGCCTATCGCGAAACGATCACCGCGAGCGCGCACGGCGTCGGCAAGTTGATTAAACAATCCGGCGGCCGCGGTCAGTATGGACACGTGGAAGTGGATGTGCGTCCGGCCGAGCGCAGCAAAGGTCTCCTCATCGAGAATAAAATTGTCGGCGGCATCATTCCGCGTGAATACATTCCGGCCGTCAAAAAGGGAATCCAAGAAGCGGTGCTCAACGGAGTCCTCGGCGGCTATCCTGTTGTCGATGTAGAGGTCGATATCGTTTACGGTTCGTTCCACGAAGTCGATTCCAGCGAACTCGCATTCAAAATGGCGGCGATTTTTGCCATGAAAGATGGATTTAAGCAGGGGAAACCGATTCTGTTGGAGCCGATCATGAAAGTCGAAAACATCACCCCGGACGAGTTCCAGGGAGATATCTGCGGCGACCTGAGCAGACGTCGTGGCAGCATTCACAGCATCGAAACGCGTGGCAATCTCGCGATCGTTCATGCCGAGGTTCCACTCGCCGAGTTGTTTGGTTACGCGACTGCCATCCGTTCGCTTTCCAAAGGCCGCTCCAGTTACTCGATGGAACCTTCCCATTTCCAACCGGTGCCGGCCAATCTGGTTTCGGCCATTCTCGACCAGAAAGAGGCCAAATGAGTAATGGCCAGCGCATCCGGATTCGCTTAAAGGCATTTGATCACCGCATGCTCGATCAATCTGCGGTGGAGATCGTTGAGACTGCAAAACGAACCGGAGCGCGAGTGGCCGGCCCGATTCCGCTGCCGACATTGATTGAAAAATTCACGGTGAATCGTTCTCCGCACGTTGACAAAAAGTCGATGGAACAATTTGAAATTCGTACCCACAAACGTCTGTTGGACATCATCGAGCCGACGGCGAAAACGGTAGATGAACTAAAGAAACTGAATTTGCCCGCGGGCGTTGACATTACGATTAAGATTTAAGCGGAGGCCCCTTCTGAAAGATTTGCGATTAGACGGTCATGAGCATCGGACTACTTGGACGAAAAATTGGTATGACCAGCGTTTACGACGCCAAAGGTCGATTGTGCCCTGTGACCGTAATCGCAGCCGGCGATAACGTTTTGCTGCGTCGTTTGACGAAAGAGAACAATGGCTATTCCGCCGTGCAGGTCGGGTTTGGAGTGCAAAAGGAATCACGGGTGACCAAAGCGTTGCTTGGCGAGTTCAAAAAGTCGGGTGTGGGACCGCAACGAGTCGTACGTGAGTTCCGCTTAACCAACGATTTTCCCGAGGGTGAGATCAATTTGAGCGTTACCCAATTTCAAGCGGGCGACTACGTTGACGTAATTGGCCGGTCGAAGGGAAAAGGATTCCAAGGGGTAATGAAGAAGCATAACTTTCACGGGCAAGGCGCGGCACACGGTTCGAAGACGCACCGGCGCATTGGTGCCGTCGGCAATCGTTCAACTCCAGGCCGCATTTGGAAGAATATGGGAATGCCCGGTCATTTGGGGGATGAACGCGTCACGGTGCAGAATCTTCAGGTCATGCAGGTGCGCGAAGCTGAGAAGATCATTTTGGTAAGCGGCGCAGTTCCGGGAGCAAACGGCAGTTACGTGGTCGTTAGGCCGGCGATTAAGCATCCGGAGAAAGTCTTGGCGGCACATCAGGAGCATCGCAAACATGATCAGGAGGAAGCGGCCAAGAAGCCCGCGATTAAAATCCGATGAGCGCGAAAGTTTTGACGAAAGCCGCAGCCAAGGAAGCCGGGATTGAACTGATTGAAGACGGACGCGGCAGTCAGGCACTTCATGATACGATCGTCGCCATGCGCGCCGCGCGTCGCTCCGGTTCGGCCAACACCAAAACGAAAGCCGAAGTGGATCTCTCTGGCGCAAAACCGTGGCGACAGAAAGGGACTGGCCGTGCGCGGGCGGGTTATAAATCGTCGCCGATCTGGCGTGGCGGCGGTGTCGTTTTTGGGCCAAAGCCGCGGGATTATTCCAAAAAGATTTCAAAGTCCGTGCGGCGTCTTGCTTTTCGCAAGGCTTTAAGCGAGCGGATCAAGGCTGGTGACGTTTTGACGATTGATAATTTCGCCGTGCCAGAACTGAAGACGAAGTCATTCGTCGGTTTACTAAAAAAACAAACAGACGCCGGTAAAGTTCTCCTAGTTTCGGATGCGTTTGATCAGACCACGTTGAAGTCAGGCCGCAACGTGAAACCGGTGAGGCTTGCCACCGCTTCTGATGTAAACACGGAGCAATTGCTTGCTTTCGAGAAGATCCTCGTCACTCAGAAGGCGTTGGAAAGATTGGCAGAGCGGACTCGCCCAACTCGAAACGGCGAAGAAGTGAAATAACGCGATGAACGAGCCGCACAACATCATTCAGACCGCCTCGTTGACTGAGAAGTCGACGATCATGAGCGAGAAGCAGAACAAGTATGTCTTTCGCGTGAGTCCGCGTGCAAACAAAATTCAGATCAAGAGCGCGATCGAACGGCTTTTTCAAAAGAAGGTGATCGACGTGAATACGTGCAACTACGCGGGTAAGGAGAAACGAGTCCGGGGACCCATGGGCAGACGACCTCGATGGAAGAAAGCCATCGTCACTTTGGCGGAAGGCGAAAAGATCGAACTCATCTGATGAGGACAAAATCAATTTTTGAACTGTTATGGCACTAAAGGAATTTCGCCCATTAACGCCGACGCTCCGTTTCAAGTCGTTGCCGACATTCGACGAAATCACGAAGTGGCGGCCAGAGAGAAGTCTCCTCGAGCCGAAGAAAAAGACTGGCGGCCGCAACAGTTATGGCCGGCTTACCTCGCGCCATATTGGCGGCGGCCACAAACAGAAATATCGCAAGGTTGATTTTGCACGACGCAAACGCGGTGTTGCTGCCGAGGTCGTCGGGATCGAGTACGACCCAAATCGGTCGGCTCGCATTGCTTTCATCAAGTATGCTGACGGTGAGCGAAGTTACATTCTCGCGCCGAACGGGCTGCGAGTAGGATCGACGGTCGCCGCTGGCAACGATGTTGCTCCCGATTTAGGGAATGCGTTGCCGCTTCGTGCGATTCCGTTGGGGACCAGCATTCATAACATCGAATTAAGTCCCGGCCGCGGAGGCCAGGTCGCCAGAAGTGCCGGGCAACAGGCGACGTTAACAAACATTGAGGGTGGCTACGCGTTGGTGAAAATGCCGTCCGGTGAAATTCGGCGAATCCACGAGGATTGCTTTGCGACAATTGGTCAGGTGGGAAATGTCGACCACATGAACGTTTCGAGTGGCAAGGCCGGACGTACTCGCTGGAAGGGGCGCCGTCCGCATGTGCGTGGCATGGTGATGAATCCGATCGATCATCCAATGGGCGGCGGTCAGGGCAAATCGAAAGGTGGCGGCGGTCGACATCACCCGGTCAGTCCATGGGGACAGCTGGCGAAAGGATTTAAGACACGCAGCAAACACAAGCCGAGTGACCGTTTTATTCTGGAAAGGAGACGACCGAAGAAGAAAGCGCGATAGTCTTCGGTTTTCGACGCGACGTAACGTCCCGCGGGACGCGACTACAGTTTGACATTTATGGCTAGATCGTTAAAGAAAGGACCCTTCGTCGAGTTGTATCTTCTGGAGAAGATCGACAAGATGAACAGCTCGGGCGTAAAGAAACCGATTAAGACCTGGTCGCGGCGCTCGATGGTGACGCCGGACTTTGTCGGCCACACGTTTTTGGTGCATAACGGAAAGACCTTTAATTCCGTTTTCGTTACCGAGAACATGGTCGGTCACAAGCTCGGCGAATTTTCGCCAACGCGCGTGTTTAAGAAACACGGTTCGCACACGGCGAAGGTTACGAAATAGTTTTTAGTTACGAGTTGATGCTTGATAGAATGAACCTGTGCGCGGTGCCAAGGTGAATCTATCAACGATCAACAATCGACTATCGACATGTTTGGTAGTGGGTTGCGTTATGCTGGCCCAAGAGCTGGCGGCGCAGGGAAATAGTTCTTTGTCAGAATCCAAAAATGAAAGAGCGGGGCTCGATGACGCTGCCACTGTGAGCGCGCAGCCTTCAGAGATGACTTCTGTGGGGTTGCTTCAGCAAAATGAGGATTTGCAGAAGCGGTTGTCTGTTGCCGAGGAATCGCTGAAGGCATTGACCAGTAGCCTGGCGGAATCCAACGCCGAGGCGGAATTGTTTCGCCGCAAGTATTCGGATTTGCAGTTGCAAATGGAGGCCCTGGGGCTGGCATCTGCGAGCAAGGACCGGGCGAAGCTGGAGCAGCGTTTGCTGGCCGCGGTGAGCGATCTTCAACTCGCGCAAAAGGGGCGTGAAGAGTATCGCAACCAGATGCTTCGCCTGGACGAAGCGGTGTTGTGTTACCTGAAAACTTCGCAGAGCGGTGATGCTAAAGCGCGGATGGACGTAGAAACTCAGTTGCGCAGCATCGACAAGCTGGTCACGAAGTCCGGCGATACGCCGGATTCGCCAGAGTCAGGTTTGATGGATGGGAATGTGATTAGCGTCAAGGATGAATGGTCCTTCGTGGTTGGTAATCTTGGCGAAAAACAGGGCGTCAAAGTTGGAATGCCAATGCGCGTGATGCGCGGCGATCGAAGAATCGCCACGCTGCGAGTCATTGATGTGCGGCAAAAGATTTGCGGGGCAGTGATTCAAGAAATGGATTCGAAAAAGGATACAATAAAAGTCGGGGACCGGCTCCAGGTGGATGCGCAACCCAACGTGAGTTTGAAGTAAGCAGACGAATTAGAGAACGAAACCATGGAAGTAAGATCGATATATAAGTACGCGCGGATTTCGCCGTTTAAGGTGCGCGAAGTCACGCGTGAGATCCAGGGTCTGCCCGTCTCGGCGGCTCTCGATCTTCTTGCTTTCACGCCTAAAAAAGCGGCGTTCCTGATCAACAAGACGTTGAAAAGCGCAATCGCCAATGCCGAGAACAATGCCAACCTCAAGCCCGACGGACTGGTCGTAAAAGAAGCGGTTGTAGGCGAAGGTCCAACGTTCAAGCGGATCATGGCGCGTGCTCGTGGTAGCGCGAGCCGGATTCTGAAGCGTACCAGTCATATTCGGATCGTCCTCACGGATGAGATTAAGGTCGAGACACGCGGGACCAGGAGAGCGAAGCAGAAAGCCGAACAAAGGGCCGAAAAAAAGAAAGCCACAGCAACCGGCGAAGCAACGGAAAAGGCCACGAGCGAGAAAAAGCCGCGAGCAAAAAAGGCGGCCAGAAAATCAAACAAGTAATTTTATGGGACAAAAAGTTAATCCGATTGGCTTCCGCCTGGGCGTAAACCGCGACTGGCGTTCGCGCTGGTATGCCTCGCCTTTGGAGCTGCCGGAATTTTTACACTCAGATCTCGAGATTCGGAATTATGTGAAGAAGAAGCTGCAATACGCAGCGGTCTCGAAAATTGTTATCGAGCGGGCGTGGAACAGCATCAGAGTCACCATTTTCACTGCGCGACCGGGAATCGTGATTGGACGCAAAGGCGCGGAAATCGAGAAAATGACGGAAGAGATTTCCAGAATGGCGCAAGGCAAGCAGGTCAAGATCGACATCCAAGAGATAAAGACTCCCGAGCTCGATGCGCAACTGGTGGCGGAGAATGTGGCGCTGCAAATTGAGCGCCGCATTGCTTATCGGCGTGCCATGAAGAAAGCGGTGCAGACTGCGATGGATTTTGGCGCGGAAGGAATTCGTCTCCGCTGTTCTGGACGGCTCAATGGCGCGGAGATTTCGCGCTCGGAATGGTATCGAGAGGGCAAGGTTCCGCTGCATACGCTTCGGACCGCGGTTGATTACGGCTTTGCCGAAGCCAACACCGTTTACGGTAAGATCGGAGTCAAATGTTGGATGTGTAAGAAGGAGGAACCTGCGGCACACCCAGCAGCTCCAGCACCGCCACCAGCTCCCGCTCCAGAGCCTGCAGGAGTTTAAGGAAAAGATTTTATGCCCTTGATGCCAAAACGCGTGAAGTATCGAAAGACCCAGCGGGGGAGCCGCAAGGGGACTGCCTCGCGCAATCTTAAGATCGATTTTGGCGAGTTCGGGTTGCAAACACTCGAACGGGCCTGGATCACGAACACGCAACTGGAAGCCGCTCGCGTCGCGCTCACCCGCAACATGAAACGCAAGGGCAAGCTCTGGATTCGCATTTTTCCGGACAAATCCGTGACTTCGCGTCCGCCGGAGACCCGCATGGGTAAAGGAAAAGGTCAGCCCGAGTACTGGGTCGCCACCGTGCGGCCCGGAAATATTTTGTTTGAATTGGATGGCGTGCCGGAATCCGTGGCGCGGGAGTCCTTGCGCCTGGCAGCCGACAAGCTGCCCGTACGCACCAAGTTTTTAACGCGCCACCACGTCCGGGCCGCTTAAGCCTCATGAAAATAAAAGAAATTATCGAACTAAGCAGCGATGAGTTGCTTACTAAAAGGCGGGACTTGCGCCAGGAGCGGCTACACCTGCGTTTGCAGCAGCAAAGTGGTCAGCTGGAACAGCCGAGTCGATTGCGTTTATTGCGCCGGGACATCGCCAGGATCGAAACGGAGCTCTCGCAGCGCGAGAAACGAACTGAAACGAAGTAGCTATGGCTGACGAACCGCAAGCACAATCAACTCCCGCTGCAGTCAACCGTCGTTCGCGCAAGACGCGCACCGGCGAAGTGGTTTCCAGCGGCATGAATAAAACGATCGTGGTGCGTACCGTGACCCGCGTGCCACATGCCAAGTTCGGCAAGATCATCAAACAGATGAAAAAGTTTTATGCGCACGACGAACAAAACCAGGCGAAAACCGGGGACATGGTCCGCATCATGGAAACGCGCCCACTGAGCAAGCTGAAACGGTGGCGCCTCGTCGAAGTCATTCAAAAATAAGCACCGGTTTTATGGTACAACTTCGATCCAGATTGGATGTGGCGGACAACAGCGGCGCGCGCATGGCCACCATGATTGGTGTGATTGGCAAGGCCACGCGTTACGCGTCGATCGGCGATGTGATCACTGCTAACGTCAAAGAGGCGAGCGCGACGGGGAGCGTAAAAAAAGGCGAAGTCGTGCGCGCAGTGCTTGTTCGGACCAGACAACCGATTCGCCGCGAAGACGGATCCCTGCTGCGCTTTGATAACAATGCCATCGTAATTATTGATAAAGATTTAAATCCACGCGGAACCCGCATTTTTGGGCCTGTTGCGCGCGAGCTTCGTGAGCGGAATTTCATGAAAATCGTCTCCCTTGCCCCTGAGGTCCTATGAACCGCATTAAGTGCCATGTTAAAAAAGGCGATCAAGTCGAGGTGATCTCCGGGAATTTCCGTGGTTCTTCGGGAAGAATCCTGGCAGTTTTTCAGGCGAAACAGCGTGTTCTGGTTGAAGGCGTGCGGATCATCAAGAAACACCTCCGAAAGTCTCAGGATAATCCGAGCGGCAAAATCGCTGAACGGGAAGGCCCCATTCATATTTCGAATGTAAAACTGATCGAGCGCGAAAAGAAGACCGAGAAGAAGGCGCCAAAGAAATCAAAAAAGGTCAAAGAAGAGCAGAAGGCGGCCTAACTGAACGGAGATATGGAAAACGAATTTCATCGCCATTACAAGGAGCAGGTCACGCCGGCGTTGCAGAAGCTGCACGGCTACAAAAATGTTCATCAGGTTCCGAAGGTGGAAAAAGTGGTCATCAACACGTCGGTCGGCTCGCAATCTGATGTGAAGCAGGCGCTTGAAGAAGCGAAAGCCGAGCTCGCACTGATCACCGGCCAGCGCCCTCTGGAAACATTGGCCAAGAAAAGCATTTCAAACTTCAAATTGCGCAAAGACCAGGCTATTGGCGCAAAGGTAACCCTGCGTGGAAAGCGCATGTATGAATTCCTGGAGCGCTTTATCAAAGCGGCGCTGCCACGTATCCGCGATTTTCGTGGCGTGTCTCCACGTTGTTTTGATAGCCACGGCAATTACACCCTGGGAATTTCAGACCAGTCGATTTTTCCCGAAGTCGAGCTTGATAAAATCAAGCGCAACATTGGATTTGATGTTACAATTGTCACCACGGCACGAACTGACGAAGAAGCCAAATCGCTGTTAAGCGAAATGGGGATGCCGTTCAGCGACCGGGCGAAGAAGCCCGCCGCGCAAGCCGCCTGATTTTCATGAGTACTGTTACTGACCCAATTGCCGATTTTTTGGCGCGTGTCCGAAATGGCACGAGCGCGCAAAAACCAGAACTGCTGATTCCGTACTCGAAGATCAAAGCCGAACTCGCGCGGATCCTGAAGGAGGAAGGTTATATTTCGGATTACTCGATTGACACGAGCGCAGCGCACCCCCGCATCAAGATCACCAACAAACTGGTGAACCGTACGGGCGCCATTGCCGGATTGCGTCGTGTAAGTCGTCCGGGATTGCGACGGTATGTTGGTGCGGACGAAATCCCCCGAGTTCTTGGTGGAATGGGTTTGGCGATTCTTTCCACTTCGCGCGGCGTTTTATCAGGACGTGAAGCGCGCAAGCAAAAGGTCGGAGGCGAATTACTGGCCTACGTCTGGTAATGATTTACGCTGGAAGGATTTAACGAGTTCACAAACCCATGTCACGAATTGGAAAAAAAGCGGTAGAAATCCCCGACAAGGTCAAAGTCAATGTTGACGAGGAGGGCGCGGTCTCAGTGGAAGGCCCGAAGGGAAAACTGGAGTGGAAACTTCCGCGTCACATCCGGGCCAGCGTCGAGAATAGCCGGGTTTCCCTGGTGCGCGAAGCAGAATCCCGCAGCGTGAAAGCATTACACGGGCTTTCGCGCAGCCTGGTGCACAACATGGTGCAAGGCGTGAGCGAAGGTTTCACCAAACAACTCGAGATTGAAGGAGTCGGATTTAAGGCCGCCGTACAGGGATCCACCCTTAACCTGAGTCTCGGTTTCTCGCATCCGGTTCCGTTTTCGATTCCAAAGAACATCAAGATCACGGTCGCAGATAACACGAAAATTAAAGTGGAAGGCGTAGATAAAAAATTGGTTGGTCAGGTCGCGGCCGACATCCGTCGCTTTTATCCGCCGGAGCCTTATAAGGGCAAAGGCGTTCGCTACGCTGGCGAGCAGATCCGTCGCAAGGAGGGCAAAACTGTTCAATAATTATGGCGACGTTTCGTAAGGCAGCGCGGCAGCGTGTTCATCAAAGAATCAGGAAGAAAGTGGCAGGCACAGCGCAGCGACCACGGCTATCCGTTCATTTCTCCGGCAAGCATGTTTATGCCCAGGTGATCGACGATGATTCCAGTCGAACGCTGGCAGCTGCATCGACTGCTGAGAGTTCTCTGGCAGGCAAAAATAAGGCAGGCGCAAACAAGGCGGCGGCAGAAGTAGTCGGCAAAGCGATAGCTGAACGCTTATTGGCGAAAAAACTCGAGCGAGTCGTTTTTGATCGCGGGGGTTTTTTTTATCATGGAAAAGTAAAGGCGCTGGCTGATGCGGCCCGGGCAAACGGTTTAAAATTTTAATTTCATGGCTCAATCTTTTGGAGGCAGACGGCCGGACATGCGCAGGACAGATAAGGCTCCTGCAGCGAAGGGCGATACGACCGAGAAAGTCGTGTTTATCAATCGTTGCGCGAAAGTGGTCAAAGGAGGCCGGCGTTTTAGCTTCAGCGCATTGATCGTAGCTGGTGATCACGATGGAAAAGTGGGATGCGGGTTCGGCAAAGCCAATGAAGTCTCAGAGGCGATTCGAAAAGCCTCGGAGGCGGCCCGCAAATCGATGGAAAAAGTTTCATTGAACGAAAACACAATTCCGCACGAAGTGATCGGCGAATACGACGGAGCACGAGTGCTGTTACGCCCGGCATCACCGGGGACCGGCGTAATCGCCGGAGGAGGTGTGCGAGCCGTAGCCGAGGCGGCCGGTATTCGCGATGTATTGGCCAAGTCACTTGGATCGAGCAATCACGCCAACGTGGTGAAGGCGACGATCGCTGCGTTGAAATCACTTCGCCGCAAAGAAGAAATTTTTAAAGTTCGCGGAATTCGTTTCAACGATGGAAAAGGGGATCAACATGACGCGTCTTCATAATCTAAGACCGCGTCCGGGTTCGCGACATCGCGTGAAACGCCTGGGCTGCGGCGAGAGTTCGGGCCACGGAAAAACCAGCGGTAAGGGTCACAAGGGGCAAAAGGCCCGCTCGGGCGGGAGTATTCGACTGGGGTTCGAAGGCGGGCAAATGCCGCTGATTCGACGATTGCCGAAACGAGGATTCAATAATGCCGCGTTTCACAAGCGGTACGCGATTGTGGACCTTGATGATCTCAATGCATTCAAGGCTGGAACTGCTGTGAACGAACAACTGCTGCGCGACTCGAAACTCGTCCGCGGTAGCTTCGTAGGAATAAAAATCCTTGGTGACGGCGAATTAAAGCACGGGCTGAAAGTGGAGGTCGATAAAGTCAGCGCTGCAGCCAGGGAAAAAATCGAAAAGGCTGGAGGGACGATTACGCTGCGTGACAAAGAGATGAAATCTCATGGTGGGTCGCGTGAAGCTTCGACAGAGAAACCAGCGGGTAAAGCTCCATCAAAAGGGGCGTCGAAGAAAAAAACGAAGGCCTCGGCCGAAGCAAAGAGGAAAGCATCGCAAGAGGGCTAGCTTCCCGACACGTGATGTTTCAAATTTAGCGGATGGTTTCGGCGTTTCTCAACACGGTTAAGATACCGGAACTGCGCCGGCGGATTTTGTTTACGCTGGCGGTGATTGTAGTTGTACGTCTCGGAGCTGCAATTACGACGCCGGGAGTGAACCAGGGTGTATTACAGGAGTGGTTTCGCACCTCGCTAAGCCAGCGGACCGGAGGCGGGCTGGCGGCGCTGTTTAATTTGTTTAGCGGTGGCGCGCTGGAAAATTGCGCGATTTTCTCTCTGGGCATTATGCCTTACATCAGCGCGTCGATCATGATGCAGCTGCTGACCGCGGTAATCCCGCAGCTCGGCAGAATGGCACGCGAAGACGGCGGTCGCCAAAAGATCATGCAGTTGACGCGCTACGCGACCCTGGGGCTGTGCATTTTCCAAGGATACTTGCTGGCGCTGTCATTTCAGCACCCGGAATCATACCACACCATGCTGCCGGGAATCATGGACACCATCCGCAACGTCGGGGTTCCGTTGGTGGATGATCTCGGATGGAAGTTTCGAATCGTCACGGTGATTTCCCTGACGACTGGGACACTTCTATTGATGTGGCTGGGCGATCAAATTACCGAGCGCGGCATTGGAAACGGGATATCGCTCATCATTACCGTTGGCATTGTAGCACGCCTGCCTGCCGCACTCGCTCAGGCTTGGAGGACTTTTGTGCCCTCGACGCAGACCGGGTCGAGCCAGGTCAACCCGATGGTTCTGGTGTTGCTGGTACTTCTTTTGATCATCGTCATCGCCGCGGTGATTACAATCACGCAGGGCGTGAGAAAGATTACGGTTCAGTATGCCAAACGTGTAGTTGGCCGCAAAATGTATGGAGGCCAAACGCAATACATGCCGTTGAAAGTGAATTACGCCGGCGTGATGCCCATTATCTTCGCGTGGGCATTACTACTCTTTCCGGCGACAATTGTTCAGTACGGATTCAAGGGCAGTCCTACTGCTAATCGGATTGCCAGTGCGCTGTCTACCGGGTGGCCTCATTACGTCGCGCTCGCCGCGATGATTTTCTTTTTCAGTTATTTTTGGGTCGCGACGCAGTTTCAGCCAACCCAAATCGCCGATGATTTAAAGAAATACGGCGGATACATTCCGGGCGTGCGCCCGGGAAAACCAACTGCCGATTTTCTTGATTTCACCATGACGCGACTAACATTTGCCGGCGCGGGTTTCCTGACGCTGATCGCGGTTTTGCCGAGCCTTCTCAGCCAGGGATTGGGTGTGCCGGTGATCACAGCGCAATTTTTTGGCGGGACAAGCCTGTTGATTATTGTCGGCGTCATGCTCGATACCATGCGCCAGGTAGAAACCCATCTTATTCAGCGGCATTATGACGGTTTCTTGCGCAAGGGCCGGATTCGAGGACGATCGTTTGATCGGGCTACCTACAGTCGCGGTGAGGCGGCAGGGAGCAGCGCGCTAATGTGGTTGTACGTGGGGATCGCCGCTCTCGTAATTGCCGGTGTTGCCATATTCCTTTACGGTAAGTGAAAAGGCGGCTTGTTCTTCTTGGCGCGCCCGGTTCCGGGAAGGGAACTCAGGCAGAAATGATCACGCGCCAATTCGGCATTCCGGTTACTTCGCCTGGCGCTATCCTGCGCCGTGAAAGAGATCTCGGGACCCCATTGGGAATGAAGACTGCCGAAGTGCTGCAGCGTGGCGGACTTGTTTCCGACAAGATCATCATCGAATTAATCGAAGACTGGTTGCGTTTGCATGGCGGTCACGGATTTGTTTTCGATGGTTTTCCCAGGACGCTCAGGCAGGCAGAAAGCTTGATGACCATTCTGGCGCGATTGCGCACCGCTTTGGATTTGGCCATTTGGCTTGAGGTATCGGAACAAACCGTGCGCGATCGCATCGCGGGACGGCTTCAATGTGGAGAATGCGGTTTTACTACCAGCTCGTCGAGCGCGCAATTTTCGGAGCGGGCTGTGTGTCCTTATTGCGACGGTCCGCTGGTGCGTCGCAGCGATGACGATCTAAGCGTGTTGCAAACCCGGTTGCAGGAATTCCGTACCAAGACCGAGCCTCTGGCATCTTTCTATGAAAAAATGTCGATACTGCACCGGATTGACGGTAACCGCGATCGGGAGGCAGTGTTCAGCGATATCGCGCGACTCCTTGAAAATAAGAGCGTGGCATGATTCCGATCAAGAACGCCAAGGAAATTGAGAAGATGCGGCAGGCATGCCGGACGGCCAGCGATATTCTTGACCGCGTCAGCGACCTGGTTCGTCCCGGTCTTACCACCAGGGAGGTGGATGAAGCGGCCGCAGATTTTATGAGCGACGCACATGTGAAAAGTGCATTTCTCGGTTATCGCCTGGGCCATCGTGTTTTTCCGGGCAACATTTGCATTTCACTCAATGACGAAGTTGTGCATGGAATCGGTAGTCAGCGTCGCATTCAATATGGCGACGTAGTAAAACTGGACATTGGTATCGTTCAGGAGGGCTGGGTAGGCGACAACGCGACCACTGTCCCGGTTGGAGTCGTTGACGAGCGGACTGATCAATTGCTACGCGTGACGGAGAATGCGTTGCACCGCGCGATTGAGGCTGCCCGCGAAGGCCAGCGTGTCGGTGATATGTGCGCGGAAATCGAGGATGAAGCGTGCCGCTTTGGTTTTTCAGTCGTGCGAGAATTTGTTGGACACGGGGTTGGACGGAAAATGCACGAAGAGCCGCAGATCCCCAATTATGGAAAACGTGGCAGCGGCCCGAAGCTAAAGGCGGGCATGACGCTGGCGATTGAGCCGATGATTAACATCGGCACTTCCGACGTGAGATTGCTTGAGGATGGGTGGACGGTACGCACCGCGGATGGGATGCCCTCCGCACACTTCGAGCACACCGTGTTGATTACCAAGGACGAGCCCGAAATTCTGACATGGCGCGCAAGGACGCAATTGAAGTAGAAGGCACAGTGGTCGAGCTGCTGCCCAATACCATGTTTCGCGTCCAACTGGCCAATGGCCATCGGGTCCTGGCGCATATTTCCGGGAAAATGCGGCTGCATTTCATTCGGATCTTGCCAGGAGACAAAGTTATGCTAGAGATTTCACCCTACGATTTGTCGAAGGGGCGGATCACCTACCGCCAAAAATGACAACGCGGAGCCGGCTCCGCGTTTTCCATTTTGCGGATTATGAAAGTACGACCATCAGTAAAAAGGCTGTGTGCCAGTTGCAGGATTGTGAAGCGCAAGAACGTTGTGCGCGTGATCTGCAAGAACCCACGCCATAAGCAACGCCAGGGATAAACTATCTAACGTCTTACCTAACTACCTGCCATGCCCAGATTACTAGGAGTTGAGATTCCTTCGGACAAACGCATCGAGGCATCACTTACGTACATCTACGGAATAGGCTTTTCCACAGCCCGGCGCATCCTGGAGCAGACAAATATCGACCCCAATTTGCGCGCGAAAAACCTTACGCCGCAACAGTTGAACGAAATCATTCACGCGATTACAAATAACAAGATCAAAATAGAAGGTGATCTGCGCCGCGATATACAAGGCAACTTGAAACGCCTGCAGGCGATCAATTGTTATCGCGGCGTTCGGCATCGGAAAGGCCTGCCCGTGCGCGGGCAGCGCACCTCGACAAATGCCCGGACACGCAAAGGACCGCGTAAGACCGTAGGCGTGGTTCGTAATCCGGAGGCTAAAGCGGGCAAGGTCTAAATCATTTAGAGTATGGCTGATCCAGAGAATCCAACCAATCCAAGTCCAGAAGAGGCGAAAGCAACGGAGCCAAAACCAGCACCGGCGTCGACGGATTCCGGACAGGGCGAACCGGCTGCGGCTTCGAAGCCAGACGCGACCCCGAAGGCTCCAGCGGCGAAAAAGGCTGCGAAACCAAAAAAGGAACAGCCAGCCGCTGCCGCACCTTCGGAGAACCTTTCGCTTTCAGCTGACGACGTTGAAAAGCCCAAAATCGTCAAGGCCAAAGGCAGTAAGAATGTGCATTCCGGTATCGCGCATGTTCTTTCAACTTTCAACAATACGGTCGTGACGATCACCGATATGAAAGGCAACGTGATCGGATGGTCGAGCGCCGGCAAGGTGGGATTTAAGGGTTCGCGTAAAAGCACCGCTTACGCGGCACAGATGGTCGCGCAGGATGCGTCGCGACAAGCAATGGGCCACGGTTTGAAAGAGGTCGAAGTTTTAGTAAAAGGGCCAGGAGCCGGACGTGAATCCGCAGTCCGCGCATTGCAGGCAATTGGGCTCGATCTCACCGTAATTCGCGATGTAACTCCGGTGCCGCATAATGGTTGCCGGCCACCCAAACAACGCCGCGTCTAATTCAACGCTGTAACTTTTCAATCAATTCATGGGCAGATACACAGGACCGAAAACTAAAGTAAGCCGGCGTTATGGTGTTCCGCTCTTTGGTTCATCCAAGGCTTTGGAACGGAAAAATTATCCGCCGGGCATGCACGGCCCGAGAGGTTCACGGCGCAAACAATCAGAGTATGCGATTGCGCTGGGCGAAAAACAGAAGCTCCGCTACCAATACGGGCTTCTCGAACGGCAGTTCCGACGCATCTTCGAGAGCGCGCTGCGCAAGCGGGGCGTGACAGGCGAAACACTTCTCCAGTTGCTGGAGACGCGATTGGATAATGTGATTTTTCGGCTTGGCCTGGCTAATACCCGCAGCGCTGCTCGTCAGATCGTGTCACATGGCCACGTGCTCGTGAACGGGCGCGGCGTGAATGTCGCTTCGTACAATGTGAAGGCAGGCGACGAGATCACGATCAAAGATAAACCGAAATCGCGCCAACTGGTGTTGCGTAACCTGGATCTCACACAAATCGTTCCCGTGCCTGACTGGTTAACGGTCGATCGGGACGCGCTTAGTGGCAAAGTGGCGCGAATCCCATCTCGAGAAGAGATACAGCCGATCGTCAACGAGCAGCTGATCGTGGAGCTGTATTCACGCTGACCAGCTCTCTGCCCTGGCGGGTTCGTGTTATTCGGCGTATTTCCTGAATAAGAAGGACATACCCGAAACAATAGTGGCCGAATTGGATGTGATGATCCTGCACGGAGAGAATCCCATTTGAACAGGGCCACTATTTTACTGCTGTCAGGAATCACACTGGCATGTTTTTCTTCGCAGTATCTGGCTGCGGCGGACGAACAACAACAAGCAACTGCAAGGGCCAACTACCTCGTCATTTACCGCCCTGGCCCGGCGTGGGTAGCGGGCAAACCGGTCGAGGAGCAACCTCTGAAAGAGCATGGGAAATACATGCTGAGCTTGTATGTAAAGGGCTCAATGAAACTCGCGGGCCCACTGACCGATAATGCCGGGGGAGCTGTTTTGCTTGCGGTTGCTAATGAGTCTGAGGCGAAGTCGATCGTGATGGAGGATCCAGCCGTAAAGAACGGAATTTTTGTGTATGAAATGCATCCCTGGGAGTTGAAACCCTGGGATAAGTACGCGAACAAGAAAAAGTAATCCTCCGTAATCAGTTTGCCGTTGCATGAAGACACAAGAGTCTAACCGTGACTGATTTTGTCTCTCGTTGGGCGTATGGTAGGCACCCTCGAGGGCGGTTGTTTATGCGGAGGCGTCCGCTATCGGCTACACGATAGGCCAAAGCAGGGGAGCGACTGCCATTGCGAAGATTGCCGACGGGCCAGTGCTGCCCCGTATGTGACCTGGTGTAGCGTTCCCAGCAAAGCGATAGAGGTTCTGAGGGGTGACCTCCGTAGAATCTTATATGCAACCCGATTACGCTCGTTCGCCTCTTGTTGTGGCACGCCTCTGTTTATCCAGGATGGAGTCAGTTCTGAATGGATTGACGTGACAGTAGCGTCGCTCGATGATCCTAAGACCTCTCCTCCGGAGGCCGCGATATGGACGGAAGACAAACTGCCGTGGATAAGGCTCGATCCGAGTCGACCTGCTTTTCGCCGGAGCAGAGAACAGAACGCCTAACCAGGCGGCACGCCTGCCATGGCTTATCTCTATCTCGGTAGGTAACTGAAACGATGGCGCAGTCAGAAAAGAAGGAGAGCTGGCGCGGCCATGTGGGTTGGCTCGGCGGCCAATTGATTGTGGTGTTTGCTGGCGTCAGCGCTGCGTTCGTCGTGGAGAACTATCGCGATAGCAAGAACCAGCAAGCCGAGTTTCATCAGGCTCTTTCTGGCGTCATTGCTGAATTAAAGCGATATGAAACACGGGGACTGGAGTTCGCGGATGGTATCGACGCCAGAATTTCCGCATGGGAACAGGCAGACCGCAACGGGACGCGAGCGATCCCCGGCTACTATCGGATTCCGGGTGCAACGCATCCTCCATCGGCCGCATGGACCACAATGGTGTCGTCCGGATTGGCCCGTTTGATCGAGCCAAGCCTGCGAACTGAGCTTGGGCTTTTCTATAGTGAGGTGGTCGGAATCCACGATAATTACGATCGCTACAATCAATTCACCGAGCGCGAGGTGTTACCTAAGATTGCGCTCGGACCGGATGCATTCTACGGCACGGATGGTCGTATTCTGCCAGCTTTTCGTGTGCACATGGATCTACAGAAAGAATTTGCCGCTGATCTGCGTAAGCTCTCCAACCAAGCGCATGACCTTCGGCTTAGGCTTGAAACTGTTCGAGGCCCAAATTAGTAGGGCGCGTCGCTAATCAGGCGATGCAGCAAACTGCGAATGCTTTCCAAGTCGCTAATCTCTCTCGGTAGATTTTTTACCCGAATTTTCAGTGAGCGAAAGCTAAGGTCACTCGTCTCCATTTTCCAAGAATTCGAGCGCTTTGTCGTAACTTTTGCGTTGAAGATAATGCGCCAGCCGCGAATCCACAGGCTGTGGAAGTGCGGCCTGCAATTGGTCGATCCTTTCCGAGATGTCGCGCAATCGTTCAATGTGCTTTGCGGGATCGCGCCTACTTTCGTCGTCCCGAATGATGGCGAGACGTTCTCGCAGGGCCCCGGCTAAATCGAGAAGACTGTTTTCCATTTCATTAACCAGTGGGGGCTCGCCGTCACTGCGTGCGACTTAGGACGAACCGGACTCGGAAAGCAGGTGTCGCTTTGCCTCCAACCAATCTGATTCTGCGTCACCGGGCAGCGCGAATCGGCGTCGTCGCTCAGAAATGAAATAGGCTCGGAGGCGAATCGTCTCGTCGGACAGCTCCGGAACTTTCGGTGCCCCGGTTGGTGCCGAAGCGTTGGCTTTGGTTGTAACTTTGGTGGCTGTGGTCTCGCGCGGTTTTCGACGGGTGATCGCACGCAATCCGCGGCTCACTTTAGCAGCTTTTACTTTGAACGACGCCCCCCCTTTCGTGGGTGTCTCATTCTTTTCCTGGATATTTTTCTTTTTTTTCGGCACAGATTTTATCGTTGATGATTTTAATTCGTTTACCGTTCGTCGGTCGGTTGGCAAGTGCTTTCTCGCGCTTTCTGAAGTGAGGAGTAGATTTAGAGAGTTCACTCGCATGAAACATTTTGTCTTCCGCTGGATCGTGACCACAATCGCGGTGTTTGTGGCCGCGCCGATCGTTGGAATTAACTACGGTGACCACCTCGGCTGTCTGCTGGGCGCATCCCTCCTGCTGGGTATCATCAACGCTTTCATTCGTCCTGTGCTTCTGTTGCTTAGTCTGCCCTTAATTCTGGTCACGCTTGGAATTTTCATTTTGATCATTAATGCGCTGATGTTGAAAGTCGTCGGAGAGATTATGCCATGTTTTCAAGTTCCCGGTTTCTGGCGGGCATTTTTTGGCGCAATCATCATTTCGATCGTCAGCTGGCTATTAAGCGCATTTTTTCGCGGTAGCGACGGACGTGTCCATGTGCTGACGCATCACAATCAGATTCGGCGCGTTCGCGGCCGCGTAATCGAGCCGGAATGAAGAGGCGCAAATCGTAACTTGTAAGTCGCGATTCGGAACCCGAATCAGCTGGTTAAGCATTAATCCAGCGAAGCCGATTTAACGATTCAAAAATCACGCGGGCCACCCAGATACTTACTCAGCCGTACGCGCAGCTCGGTTCGCGCTCGAAAAAGGACGCTTTTTACAGCGGGAACCGAAAGCTCGAGAATTTCCGCAATTTGCTCGTAACTAAGCTGCTCGTATCTCCTGAGGACTAGTGCCATTCGCTGAGTCTCTGGGAGGTCAAGGATTGCTCGTTCAATCGTTCGCTGAAGCTCCACTTCCAGTAGGGAAGCATCGGGACCGGGATTTACTTCGTCTTTAATAGGGGAATCTTCAGAGCCGGGTTCCAGCTGGAGCGGAACATGCGCGTGACGCTTGGAGCGCCGCAACTCGTTGAAAACCAGATTACGTGTAATTTTTAACAACCAGGTAGTGAATTTGGCGCGCGGAACGTAGCGGCGAGCACTTTTCCAGACTCGAATGAAAACCTGCTGCGCAATGTCTTCCACCTCGGAATTGCTGCCCAACATGCGGGCTATCGTCCCGGCCACCAGCGCCTGGTGTTTCTCGATCAGCTCTTCCAGCGCAACGGTGTCGCCTTTGCCAATGAGCCGCATGAGACGCACATCATCGGCGTCTTCTTCCGATCTCCCTTTGTTTCCGTGATCGTCACCGGACATTGGTTCTTTTAGACGGTTGTCTGGGAGAAAGCTTGCCAGAAAAACGCCAAGTAGCCAAAATTCGACTCTCCCCCACGGTTGTGCCCATGATTTTGTTGCAAGGCCGAAGCGGCCTGTGCGATGTTTGGTTACAGGGCTCGACCCGGCATTCCCATGAATTACCAGCTAATCCCGAAAGAAATCAGGCCGATCGCAGAAAAAGTTGAGGCGCATCAGCGAATTTCCGAGGAAGACGCTGTCGCTCTGTATCAAACGAATGAGCTTAATGCACTTGGAATGATGGCCAGCGTTGTCCGTGAACAAAAGAACGGGAACTACGCCACCTATATCCACAATCGTTACATCAATTACTCGAACATCTGCATTCTATCGTGTCAGTTCTGCGCTTTTGCCGCGAAAAAGCGCGATGCGCACGCCTTTGAATATGCAATCGACGAAATTATTCGAGTAGTCGGAGACGCCCTACCGCTCGGGGTCACCGAGGTGCACATGGTTGGAGGTCTGCATCCATCGCTAAAGAAGGAATGGTATCTGGAACTTTTGCAAAAGCTGCGTGCTCTCGATCCGAACCTTCACATCAAAGCGTTTACTGCGATCGAAGCGCGCCATTTGGCACAACGGATTTTTCGGATGCCAGTCCGCGATACGCTGGAGACTCTGCGCGCCGTCGGTCTCGGGTCGATCACTGGAGGTGGTGCGGAGATTTTCGATCCGGTTGTGCGCGACAAAATCTGTCGTGGTAAAGAGACCGCCCCCGAATGGCTCGATGTTCATCGGATCTGGCATTCAATGGGTGGCCGCAGCACTTGTACCATGCTCTACGGACACATCGAGACGCTTGCTCAACGCGTGGATCACCTTCGCCGCTTGCGGGAACTGCAGGATGAGACCGGTGGATTCACCGGCTTCGTTCCTTTTGCTTTCGAACCTTCTCACTCGCACGGGATCCTTGCACAGATCAAGCGCGCCTCCGCGTTCGAACAACTTCGCAACCTGGCAGTGAGTCGCATTTATCTGGATAACGTCGATCATCTAACGGCTTACTGGGTCAGCCTGGGACTGCCTCTCGCACAGGTGTCGCTTAGTTATGGAGTTGATGATTTGCACGGCACGATTCTGGAGGAAAAAATCTTTCACATGGCGGGAGCAACTACGCCGCAATAGCAAACGGTCGCTGCCCTCGAACATGCCATCCGCGAAGCGGGTCGAGAGCCCGTTCAGCGCGATAGTTATTATCGACATTTGAACGGCACAAGCCGGGCCAGTCGTCCCAACGAGCCGAAACAAGTCTGTGCGTGAAACGTAAGGCGCAACCGTCGGGTGCGCGGAGAAACGAATGCTGCGCATCGGTTGCGTAAAATATTTCAACGCCCATCCGCTGATTTGGGGCTGGGACGGCGGCCATGTGGACTTCGATCATCCATCGGCGCTCTGTGACAAGCTTGCCGCCGGCAAACTCGATGTTGCGCTTGTCTCCAGCTTCGAATTTCTACGCAACCCAATCTATCGGATCGTTGACGACGTTTCGATTTCATCGAATGGCCCGGTGTACAGCGTGGTCCTCGCGCACCGCGGCGAGTTGTCCGATATTGAAGAGATCGAACTCGACCCCGCATCACAAACGTCCGCGAATCTCTTGCGCAGTTTGCTTCCGGAACTCGGATTGCATCCGCGCCTGATTCGAAAAAGCGATGGCAGCTCTTCTGCGAAAGATCACAGCGCGCAATTACTGATCGGCGATCAAGCCATTCGCTTTCGACAAGAATACGCCAGGGAATTTTCGTTCTGGGATCTTGGCGACCAGTGGAAGAAGCGGTTCAATATTCCGTTTGTCTATGCCCTCTGGCTTGTTCGTCCTGAAGTCCATAGTCCACAACAAATCGCAGAACGACTGCGCAACCTGCGCGATGCAAACCTTTCTCGTCTCGATCGATTGATCGAGAACGCTGTAGTTGCGTCCAATGATCCCGAATGGCAGCTCACTCGCGAATTTCTCTCAAACTATTATCAGAAACATCTTCGCTTCGGCTTTGGTGAAAAGGAAAGGGAAGGTATTTTAATTTTCGCAGATCTGTGCATCAAACACGGTTTGCTTCCCAAGGGCGATCTGGCCCTCTCCGTCGTTTAGGGAACTGTTCCGTTGCTTGGAAACTGGTTCGGGTCGGTGAGGCCGAGATCGAGGTCATAGAGCTTCCAGCCCAAACCGGTGAAATGGAATCGAAGTTTGATTCCGTCTCGATCCACGGCAAAAGTGCGCGGACCTGTAAAGAACGCGTGCTTTACTTTCGACCAGTCTTGGGTTTTGGCGGTTGAGAATCGAAAATCTTGCGGATGTCGCAGGTTTTTGAGGGCTTCAGGATTAGATATCAGAGCCGCGATGCCCTCAGGCGTTACGTACGTATCAATGATCGTGTCGATCAGTGTTGGGCCAAGATTGTTCCACCACTTATGACTGGCTTTTCCCTGAGCGAAACGCGCAACAAGCTGTTTCTTCAGCGAAGCTCGGATAGCTGGGAAATCCAGGCGCGAATTCAGGGCAACGCTGTCGCCGGACCGAAGCGCCGCCGTGAATCGCCAAAACGAAAAGTACGGCGACGCCCCATAGGCCAACAGGAGAACAACACAAACGAGCGCAATCCAACGGAGGAGTTTCATTTTCGAGGAAGCATCACGCACGATGCCGCATCTTTACAAAAAAGCGATGTGAACGTCCTTACACGCTGACCCGCCACGACTTTTCATTGTCAGCACAGTCTCGAATCGTGCGGATCCACGATGTCACATGCGATGCGCCGGAGCGCGATTCGTCCCAGTGTTGCTTTATCGATTGTGGTCCCAAATCTCCCGTACCTTGTCAGAAACTCTTCCGCAAATAAACTGTCCGGTGCAAGGCCGCCTGGATAAATTAGCGCAATCATCGCCGGACAATGAGGCGTTTACGAGGCAAGGTTCGGCGGACGAGTGCGCCGTCGACACAGAGGCAGCCACGAATTTTTCACGGCAAAGTGCTCGGCCGCGTCGAAGACCCGGCCTATGGCAGGGTCGATGGATAGTCGCGCAACCTGAAGAGCTGGACGCCGGCCACGGAGCAATTTCGTGGGGAGAACTTTGCGGGTCGGACTGTATCGCGCGGTTGCTTCTGCGGAAAGGGTTTCGATCCGCCGAAGAGGTGAACTCATTTCTCCGGCCGCGTCTAAGCTCGTTGAGCGATCCATTTCTGCTGCCCCAAATGCGCATAGCGGTTTCGCGCATTTTCACCGCCGTCGATCAACAGCAAAGAATCGTCCTCTTTGGGGATTACGATGTGGATGGCGTGACATCACTTGCATTGCTCGCTGAGATGTTTCGCGCTTACGGCGAAACTCCAGAGTTGTTTTTGCCGTTGCGTATGGAGGAGGGCTATGGCCTAAGTCCCGAAAGTGTCGAACGCTGTCTTGGGCAGTATCGACCCGAACTGCTTATCGCTGTCGATTGCGGAACCTCATCGCTGAACGAGATCGCCGAACTGCGCAAACACGGGGTAGACGTGATTGTGCTTGATCACCATGAACCGAAGACTGAATTGCCGGACTGCATTGCCATCGTAAACCCGAAAATAAGCCCTTCCGGGCTCGAATATCTCTGCAGCGTTGGGATTGTCTTTAAACTTTGCCATGCTCTGTTGAAAACACGGCCCCTGCCTGAGTTTGATTTGAAATCAAAGCTCGAGCTTGTAGCGCTGGGCACCGTGGCGGACATCGTACCCCTTCGTGGCGAAAATCGCGTTTTGGTCCAACGGGGCGCGATCGAGCTCGCCCGGACTTCACGCATCGGATTGAAAAAATTAATGCAAGTCGCGGGAGTGCAGCCGCCAATTTTGCCAGAGGACATCGGTTATCGACTTGGTCCTCGCCTGAATGCTGCGGGACGTTTAAGTACGGCGGAGAAATCCTTGCGGCTGTTGCTGACTACCGATGAAAACGAGGCAACCACGCTCGCGATAGAGCTAGACCGGCAGAATCGCGAGCGGCAGGAAGTGGAAAAACAAATCCTCGAGGCAGCTATAGAGGAGATAGAGAACCGGCCCGAGCTGACGTCCGACGCAGCCATTGTGGTTGGCTCACGTGGTTGGCACGCGGGAGTGTTGGGCATCGTAGCATCGCGGATTGCGCGAAAGTATCATCGGCCCACTATTGTCATCGGCTTTGATGAGAATGGAGTTGGTAAAGGAAGCGGACGAAGCATTGAAGGTTTGAATCTGGTCGAAGCGTTGAATTACTGCGCGGAAAGAATCGACAAATTCGGCGGACATGAAATGGCGGCAGGTCTTGCCTTGCGCGAGGCGAATTTCGATGGTTTCGCGGAAGAGTTTCGCAACACTGCACGGAGACTTCTTTCGAAAGAAGCCTTGCAACCTTGCGTACGACTGGACCATGAACTGGCTTTCACTGAGATCGATATGGATTTTCTGCGCTGGCACGAAATGTTGCAGCCGTTTGGAAACGAAAACCCTCAGCCGCTTTTTCTGGCCCGCGAAGTTGAGCCGATTGCTCCGCCACGCGTCGTGAAAGACAAGCATCTCGTTCTTCGCCTGCGTCAGGGCACTCGACATCGTCGCGCGATCTATTTTGATTGCGCACCAAATGAATTGCCGGCAGCGCCGTGGGACATCGCATTTCGCATTCACGCCGACGAATATGGAGGCGATACTCTGATCGCAATGCATGTCGAAGCGGTGCGGGCGGCCGAACGGCCTGGTAGTCATCAGTCATCGATGAAAAGTGAGTAGCCTGACGTCAGCTAATAGGTCATCGATTAACGATCGCGGTTCTCGAAAGGCTGTGAGCCCGTTGCCGGGTAATATTGCCTTTTCTCAGTCGCTGGAAGAACTGAATTGGATCCCTCGCCCGAAGATTCTCGCGCTTCGGCGGCTAGGGATCGAGACCGTGGAAGATTTGCTCACCCATTTTCCACGGCGGCATGAAGATCGGACGGAGTTTCCTAAATTTCCGCGCGAAGAGAGCGATGTTCCCATTTGTCTTTGCGGCGAAGTGGTCAAGACGTCAGTGAGACGTTTCGGCGGGTGGAAAAAAATTTTCGAGGCCACGTTGCAGGAATCGGACCCAAACGCGTTGAGCGAGCCGCTCGTGTGCCGATGGTTCAACCTGCATTACGTCCAGAAAATGATCGGCGCCGGTCATCGAATGGTTGTTTTTGGCAAACCGCGTCTGCGTGGAAAGCGAATTTGCATAGACCACCCGGAGTTCGAAGTAATCGAGAATGATGAGGAAATCTCGATCCATTTTCGCAGAATCACGCCGATTTACCCTGCAACGGAGGGCCTTTCGCAACGCGTTTTGCGCGGCATGATTTACCGTTTGTTGACTGAGATTTCGCGCGCAGATCCAAGGATGCAAACACTGGCCCCGGGCAATCTCGTTGATGGGGAGAGACGCGATGCTATTCGTGCTATCCATTTCCCAGAGAGCTGGGGAGAGTGTGACGCCGCGTACCAACACCTGGTGCTTACTGAATTCTTCACGGTGCAGATGCTGATCGCGTCGCGGCGCGCCGATGCCTCAATCCGGCAAGGCGAGAATCATTGTGGAGCTGGTGCGCTACTCGATAATTTTCTCAAATCGCTGCCGTTCGAGTTAACCGCTGCGCAAGCGAAAGTGATCGGTGAAATCAGGCGTGACCTGGCCGCACGTCATCCCATGAAGCGTTTGTTACAGGGCGACGTGGGCTCCGGCAAAACGGTTGTGGCCGTTGCAGCGATGCTGTTGGCAGTTGAAACTGGCTATCAGTCCGCATTCATGGCGCCAACCCAGATTCTGGCGGAGCAACATTACGACGTATTGCGGCGGTGGCTGGACCCGCTGGGCGTGCGGGTCGC
The DNA here is from genome assembly GCA_036495465.1 of Candidatus Udaeobacter sp. Taxonomy (GTDB): domain Bacteria; phylum Verrucomicrobiota; class Verrucomicrobiia; order Chthoniobacterales; family UBA10450; genus Udaeobacter. The sequence continues at coordinate 31,895 of DASXMV010000049.1, forward strand.
ACTGCGAACAGCTGCCCGCCAGGAAGAGAGTGGTCCGTTGCCACTATTTGAGAGTCGCGAGTCTTCTGCGGGTGAGGAACCCCAGATCATCGTCGGAACACACGCACTTCTGTATGACAAAGTGCCGTTTTCGACTCTCGGCCTCGTCGTGATCGACGAGCAGCATAAATTCGGTGTTGCGCAGCGCGCCCACTTGAGCGCGCGCGAGCCGGCGCCTGATGTACTCGTAATGACTGCCACGCCGATTCCGCGTACGCTGACAATGACCATTTATGGCGACCTCGATGTCTCAACCATCGACGAGATGCCACGCAACCGGAAAAAAATCGTTACGGCCGTCCGCGATGAGTCGAAGCTCGGAGAGGTACTCGCCTTTTTGCGAACACAATTGGAAGCGGGGCGCCAGCTTTATGTGATTTATCCGTTAATCGACGAAAGTGAAAAGCTCGATGTGAAAGCAGCTGCGGCGGAATATCAATTGTGGCGGGAACGCTTGCGCCCATTTCGCTGCGATCTGCTGCATGGGCGAATTCCGGCATCCGAAAAGCAGGAGATCATGCAACGCTTTCGACGCGCCGAGACAAATGCATTGGTCAGCACGACTGTGCTGGAGGTTGGAGTGGATGTTCCGAACGCAAACGTGATGCTCATTGAAAACGCGGAGCGCTTCGGGCTGGCGCAACTGCATCAACTCCGAGGACGAATTGGCCGCGGAGAACATAAATCATATTGCATTTTGCTCACCTCGGTCTCGCCGAAGGAGGCTTCCGCAAAACTGAAAGTACTAGAGAATACAAACGACGGTTTCGAAGTGGCTGAAGCTGACTGGGACCTGCGTGGCCCGGGCGACCTGCTTGGCACGGCGCAGAGCGGCCTGCCTGCACTTAAGATTGGTAACCTAAAGAAAGACGCCCATTTGATGCGACGCGCGCGTGCTGTGGCGGTATCGCTTCTGGAGAAGGATCCCCATTTGGAATCGCCTGAGAATCAACGTTTCAGGCGCTTAATTGTCGAACAACAGGGACAAACCTTTTCCAACGTTAGTTAATGAAAAACTTTGCTAAATTTTTGCTTTTTGTCCTGCTGCTTAGCGCAGGAATTTCCCTTTTATACGACTATCGCCTTAAGCATGGTGGACTGAACCTCTCCTCTGCCCGAAAGCCGGAGAAGTACTCGCTGGCATCGAAGCCAAGTGTGGATCCGAAGCAAGTTCCGTCACTCGAGGCCCTGAACCGGGAGCGGCGCACGCTCGTTAGCAGCGTGCTTCCCTCTGTAGTTGCCATAAAGACGTCTAAAAGGGTTAGTGCCCAGCGCCAGTATGGGCTTAACCCATTTGAATTTTTCTTCGGCAACCAGCGTCAGTTTCGTCAGCCGCCAGGCGAGACTTTGGTCCAAAACTCACTTGGTTCCGGCGTAATCGTAACGAAAGAAGGCCATATCATTACAAACACTCACGTCGTTACCGACGGTGAAGGCAATCAGGTGGATCAAATTGAGGTTCAGCTGAGCGATGGTCGCACCAAGAAGGCCAGGCTGGTAGGTTCGGATTCTCAGATGGATTTGGCAGTGCTCAAGATTGACGATCCCGGCGTGAATCCACTCAAACTTGCTGACTCGGACACAGTGCAGCCCGGCGATTTTGTTCTGGCCATCGGCAATCCATTTGGTCTGCAAGAAACAGTGACGGACGGAATCATTAGCTGGAAGGGACACCCAAACAGCACAGATTTTCGGGGTGATCTTCTCCAGACTAATGCCGCAATCAATCCAGGAAACAGCGGTGGTCCATTGATCAACTTGCGGGGGGAAGTTGTCGGTATCAACGAGCAAATCGTTTCTCGCAGCGGCGGTTCGGAAGGGATTGGCTTTGCGATTCCATCTAATACCGTTCGTACGGTGCTCGAAAGCGTGCTAAAACACGGTCGCGTCATTCGAGGTTACTTGGGAATCGTGAGTCGCTCGTCGCAACAAGGACAACAGAATGCCGCCGATGACGACGGAGTAGTTGTAGATGAAGTGGTGCCAGGATCGCCAGCTGCGCAGGCGAAACTGCAGTCAGGCGATATCGTTCGCAAGTTTAACGGCCGAGACGTCGAAAACATCATGACGCTCAGGAAAATGGTTGGGCAAGCGGAGTTGGACAAAAATGTTGACCTGGAAATCATGCGTGATGGCAAGCCTTTAAAGGTTACGACGCAGATTAAAGAGCAGCCTATCGATTATCAGAGCGCCGGCGTTGAGCCACGACGAGGCCAGGCGCAGCCGCAACAGCCGCAACAGCCAGGCGACCAGGAACCACCAGACAACCCTCTTGCGTCAATTCACGTTGGAGAGTTGACTCCAGAAATGGCGCGTCAGCTCGATCTACCTGATAACGTGCGAGGCGTATTGGTTACTGGTGTTGATGCCGATGGCGGCGTCGCCGAATTGCAAAAGGGCGATGTGATCGAGGAAGTCAATCAACAACCAATCATGTCAGTTGCGGACTACAACAAGATGGCTGGCTCACTGAACCCCGGTCAGCCGCAGGTGTTGTCGGTCTGTCGTCATCGAATGCGTTCGTTCATGGTCTTGCGGCCGCGATGAATATTAGATCGCGGGCCCCCGTTGTTGCCGCCCTGCAAGGCCGGAGCAGTTTGAAGACGGAGTGACCGATGTTCAGGATGGCAACACAGCGCTATTCCTGCAACTCGACTGGTGTATATCCCTCAGCACGCGAGCGAGTGTCGGCGACAAACACCAGAAAGCATTTCCCAGAGCGCGTCGAGAACGCGATTTACCGAGGTTTTCGCTGACTCGAAATTTCGATCGTCGATATAACGGTTCAGCATTTCTCGTTCGGTAGCGGAATGCTCGCGATCCGCTTCAATGTGAACGGTGAAATATTCGTAATTTTCTGGATTCTCGAACCCGTAATATTTCTTAAGTCCTTCGATCTTGGATTCACAAATTGCTGGAATCTGGCTTTCATAGGCATAAAGGGCTGCAAGACCTTCAACCGTTGATCCCTCGCTACAAGCTGAGCGGAACGCGTCGATCAAATTTTTCGTCTCTGGTTCTTTCTCGGTGTTCGTGAGATCGACGTCCTTGACATCGAGACCGTGCGCAAATTTTCTCCACAGGTCGGGATGATTTGGACACCCCGCTTCCTCATCGATCAAGTTGTTGAGCAATTGTTTGCGCGTGGCCTGATTATCGCAGTTCGAGTGCACTGCCGACAGATACGTCGGAAAAGCGGCGACGTGATGATAGTACTGCCTGGCATAATCGGCTAACGCCTCTTTGCTTAATTCACCGCGTACCCACGCGATATAAAACGGATGTTTCAGCAGATGCTTTTGAGTGATCTTACTGTCGATTTCGTCGAGGTGTTGGTTCATAAAATGATTGAATCTGCTTATAAGCGCAGCTTGGATCGCTGCAAGTGTTTTAGTACGATTTGCTGATAATAAATCGAACGATTGTAAGTATCTTTTATCGAGTTTATCGGCTGCGGACAGAGGTGCTCATACCGAGTTCAAGATATGTTTGATCCCCCGAACGGGAATCAAGACCCAGCTGGGGCGATTGTTTAGCTCGTAGCCGATTTCGTAAACGGCTTTGTCGAGCAAATAGGCTTCGATCATGATCTGAAGGTCTTCGCTGCTTTGCGGGATAAACACGGCAGAACCCGTCGTTTTCAAATAGCTCTGCAGAAAAATACCGCCCATCTGACGATACCAAAGATCGGCCCAGCGCTCTAAAAATGGCACATCTTCTTTCCGCATGGCCGGTTGCCAAAGGGCGCTATAGGCGGCGTACTGGAACGAACGCATCATGCCTGCCACATCGCGCAGCGCGGAGCGTTTCAGTTTGCGTTCGCTAAGCGGCCGCGCCGGTTCGCCTTCAAAGTCGAGAATGACGAAATCCTTCCCAGTATAAAGCAGCTGACCGAGATGATAGTCGCCATGAATACGGATTTTGGAGGCCGTGGTTCGACGATCGAGGAGCCGTTTCTCGCGTCCGAGGATTTCCTCTTCCGAGCCGAGCACTTCCTTCGCCTCATCGCGGAAGTCTGCCGGAAGATCGTGTAATTTCTTTTCCAAAATTGCAAACGCGCGCCGTAGCGACGCTCGCATGTTTTGGTATACGGACCGTTGCGCCATCGCGTTGAATGGTTCCGGCCGAAAGGCGGGATCATCCGGCGACGAGGCAAGGGCCAGATGCAGCTCGCCGGTGCGTTGTCCGAGCAGTTTTATTTTCTCAGGATAAACGCCGCCGATCAGCTCATCCAGCAGCGCGCCGGGAGGTGTGATTTCGTTTTGAAGGTCGGCCTTTCGCTCGAGTACTCGTTCGTAATAACGGCCGACTGCGTCCAGTGTTAGCGTCCATCCGTCACCCTGGTTAACGACTGCGCGCTGAAGCAAGCACACAACGGTAGGTTCGGTTCTCGACCGGCGGTATTCGATTGCACCGACAAACGCCGGCACATTTGGGAAAGTTGTACGCTCCGTAAGAAAGCGGGTGATTTCGACGTCGGGATTAACCCCGTCCTCGATCTTGCGATAGAGTTTCAGGAAGAACTTGTTGTCAAAGATCATCGCAGAGTTACTCTGCTCGGCATTTAGTACCTGCGAATTGTCCGCGTTTGTGGATGGATCAGGTTCAAAAGTCTTCGTGGTGATGCCCACAAGTTCGCCCGCTCGCCCGTTCATCGCCTGGTGTTTTACGATTGCCTCAAATAGCCGCGAACGGCATTTTGCATCCCACGTTGCGTCAAACAGGATCGTTTCTCCGTCATCCGCAGAACGTGCAATCACCGCGTGCGGTGCGGCTTGGGAAACCGCGCGGGCGGCCTCGTCCGAGGCGATCTTTACTGGAAGAACGTATGTCTCAGTGGGCCCATCGAGATAATTGACTGCAACAAACCAAAGTTGGGCACTATCTGCATCGTCCGAGATCGCAGGGTGCTCTACGACTTTCAAATCGCGAAAAGTTCGCGCTTTTGAGCCAAACCAGCGACAGGTCTGGAGATATTTGGGCAAGATTTCATGTTCGATTGTGGCGCGCTGGCCATTGGCGAGAAGTGTTGCCAGCTCCATCGGCGCATTGATCACCGGCACAGCCTTTTTTCTTGGCGCGCGACGTCCGTCCGTCGGCGCCTGGAGCGAAAACCAATAGTGTGCATGCGGTCCAAGGGTGATCACGTAACGGGATTTTCTGATTGGCCGAAAGAGGTTGCGGCTAAAAACTTCCATCGGGATGTGACCGGTGAAGCGGGAAAGATCCAATTCCGCCGATTGCGCAAAGCGCGAAAGATTTACTATCACGAGAATAATTTCGTCTTCGTACCGCCGAAGAAAGGCAAG
>DASXMV010000050.1:0-5282 GCA_036495465.1 Candidatus Udaeobacter sp.
GAGGAATCGGTGCCGTCGCGTATCCATGACACGATCGCGGTCGCCGTAGCGATTCTGGTTCTCTATCTGAGCGTCGCGCCGGTTCTCAATCTAGTTTCTGGGCGTCAGTTGATGAATTACTCCTACGATCCCCTCGATCTCGTGAACACGTACGGCGCGTTCGGCTCCGTCGGACGTGAACGTGATGAGATTGTTTTCGAAGGCACCGATGAGTCGGTCATCACGGGCGATACGAAATGGAAAGAATACGAGTTTAAAGCCAAGCCGGGTGATCCCGACCGGCGGCCGTCATTCGTCGCCCCGTATCAACCGCGCATTGACTGGCAAATCTGGTTCGCGGCGATGGCCTCACCTAATGACTATCCATGGACATTGCATTTTGTATGGAAACTTTTGCACAACGATGCGGGTACATTGTCGCTGCTCGCAAACAATCCGTTCCCGACCGCGCCACCTCATTACATTCGAGCGCGACTTTATCGCTACCAATTCGCCCCCATTGGCATGAACGCGTGGTGGGTGCGCGAGCCAATTGGTGAATGGTTGCCAGCGCTGTCGACGGATAATCCTGAATTTCGCAGTCTCCTCAAGGAAATGAATTGGTTGAATTGAAACTCAAACGGTGACCAGTTTCGTTTCAATTACTGAAGTTCATGTGGAAGCCTGCCCAGGTTGTCAGCGCAAATTTTCTGGAGCGGATTGGTGAGTCCGGCTCTCGATTTCATTCTGACTACCAGGCGTACCAAAAGGGCGACATTTCAAAAACGGAGTTAATCGCGCGGCTTCCACACGTCGCCATGGTCGGTGACAGTGCTTGTATGGGAGTTCATATCTCGTCGGTCTGGGGCACGTTTTGGCGCGGGCATAAGCGCCGCGGAAACAACTGGTTTCTCGACACTGAGCCGACTCCACCAGCAATTCAGAGTGTCTCGAAGAGACTGGAGGAGCTCACTCCATTTGTTGCAATTGAATGCGCGGGCATCGGCGCCCTTGTTGATCAGGAAGGGGAACGCCGAAATTTTTTTCGAACAATTCTTCGGACCCGCAATTTCTCGGGACAAATCGATGGTCTCCTGAAAATGAAGCGGTTTCCCGATTTGGTTCTCATTTCAATCGGACATAACAACGTTGACTGGGCATGGTACTGCGTTCCCGCAGACCTTGATCCGCCGGACAACCGCTTGCGACAACTCAGCCACTGTTTCCGGGAAAATTTCGCACGGCAGCTCCGGCGCTTGATCGATCAGGGTCGTAGGCAGTCCCGTCGGATTGCGGTCGTGGTGTATGGTCTTGTCAATTTCGATTCGTACTTTCGAGGGCGCGAAATCGCGGAGCTCCTGCGAGTCAACGACGCGGCTCGCTATCCTCATCTCGAAAGTACTTACAAATATTTCAGATCCTTCCGGCCCGCTTACCGTTCCAATTTGATTCGCCTTGCCAGGATGGTGAACGAGGAACTGCGGGAGATGGTAAGAGGACTGGATCGCGAGCTCACCGACACGTCGACGGTGCGGCTGCGATATTCGGACGCGCTAGCCACAGCCGATTTAAGTCGCGCGGAACTACTCCACCCGATCGATGGCTGGCACGCCTCGGTAGAAGGCCACAACGTTCTCGCGGAAGCCGCGTTTCGCGATCTCGAACCAAGTCTAAGATTTCTCGGGTTCAAGTGAGCGGCATTGGCACCGCTCCAGTCGTGGCTGCGCCATTTGCTGACTACAGGAATGCTGGTTACAGGTTCCCACGCTGCTTGAGTCGTTCCAAAGTCTCGGGCAACATGCGATAACCGAAATGTCCCTGTCGAACGCGCAATAGTTCCGAGCCACGCCACTTTTGCTGGATCGTCTCGATCTGTTCGAGTGGGGCAATCGAATCGAACTCGCCGGCCACAAATAACACGCCTGCTGGGTCACTCAATGGCAGGTTATGAATGGGCGAGCTGAGATGAAAATGCCTGGCAATAAGCGACGGCTCGATATTCGCCCGATGCAATTCGCGCCGAATGCTCCGCGCCGCGGGACTTTTCCAGATCGCGTGGTCGATGTTTACAATGGGCGCCATTAAGGCGACAAAACGCAGGTCCCGTTCAACCATTGTTAGCAACGCACCAACCCATCCGCCGTAACTCGTGGCGAGCACGCCGAATTCGCTGGATCCCCGTTCACGTAACGCGTTCATCAATTGGCGCAGCTCCATGACCCCCTGCCGCAGCCCTTCCGCGTTGCGGATCAGATTGCAGGTGATTGCAAGCTCACCATTCCAATACCCGTGAGGGACACGCGAGTAATGGTATGGCAACTGAAGGAAGCACGCGTTCCAGCCGAGCTTGTTGAATTGCTCTGCGCATCGTCGATAACCCACGCAACTGGTGGACATGAGGGCGTGCAGAATGAAAACTGTTGGTGCGCTTTGACCACCTCCCAACGGAAAAAAATCCGCGTGCGCGACATTGTTCGCCGGAAATTGAGTCTCCAGCGGGCTGCGCCATGTGATAGCCTGATGGCCTTTTCGCAGTCTTTCAGCAAGATTGTGATCACGTGGCGAGGAATAGTACTGATCGGCTGTGAGTCGTTCGCATTCCTCCACGTACCTCTCCATCGCCTCGCGACTACGCCCATTTAATCGGTGACGGGCATGAACCAAGTTCATCGATGCGCATAGAAATGCATCGACCCCAGTCGCAGCGTAGCGGCGAAATCCATTCCGTTTGGCCTCGCCAGGAATGTCGATCTTACGAATGGCAGCAGAATCGCGCGCATGTTGCTTCATCCGTTCTCGCGGCGGATGCGGCAGATCATCGGGATTGAGTTGAAATTTTTCACGCAGTTCGGCATAGAGCTTCTTGAATTCGGACGCCAATTCGAATTCAATCCGCTCGCGCGCCTGCGGTTTTTCTAGCTCGAGGAACGGCGGGATTGAATTTCCGAATGCGATCCAGATCGGCGTCCGCCCATTCAAACTGGGCAGCCAACGTCTAGTCGAATAGAGGCGATCGCTACCCAAAATGACGCATGGCAAAATTGGAACACCAGCGATGTGCGCGAGTGTTGACGCGCCAGGTCTTAGCGGGGCGCCTTCGAGTAGTGATCGCGTGCCGTCGCGAATCCCACCTTCCGGGAAGACACCAACCACACGTCCGTCTTTCAACCGCTGGATCGCCGTCCGGATGCTTTTGTGACCTGCACGATCGCGATCTACCGGGAATGCATCGACCGCGTGCAGAAAGAAGCCCAATGCTGGCGGCCGAAAAAATTCAGCCATTGTCATCCAGTCAATTTTACGTCGAACCACTGACGAAATGATAAGTGGATCGAAATGGCTGATGTGATTGGCAACCAGCAAAAATCCGCCACTCCGGTCTGCGTTTTCGGGCCGCAGTGTTTGAACCCGCGTGACACAGCCAAACAACAGTTTCAGCCATAGGCTTGCGGCGCGATTGGCGAACCAACAAAAGTGCGGGCGCATCCAGTGACAATAATCAGGTTCGGTTTCGACATGCACCCTTTAAGTGTTTCGCCACTTCGGCGCGATACGAAGGTTATTTTTCAGGCTGATTTCTTTTTGGAACGTGTTATCATATTTGGCGGTTCCACACGAGGTTTTAGCTATGAAACCCAGGAGTCCTTACACGGGCGGTAAAGGGCAATTTCCGCATACTGATTACTTTTTCCACTCCGGCTTTGACCAGTGGCACGGCGGCTATTTCTCGCCTTACGACGGAGACGAACAATACGGAGTCAGGAATTTCTACAATTTAGGGCGCGAATTCCGTATCGAGGCTGCAAGGGAACGCGCCCGGGAAATGGCCGTGTTTGCACTGATCGTTCTCACCTCGGCGTGGCCCGTGCTATACATGGTAATCACGGTGGTGAAGCTGCTAATCAGAGGACGGCCTATTGATCAGTAGCAAATCTTCTTCGATCACGCGCATCTCCAGCCCGGTGCGTGGTCGACTATGTTTTCGGCCAGAGAAATTCGTCGTGGTATTCTGGTGTCTTTTCGGGCGCAAGTCCGTGGCGTGCGACGTTTTCTGTTACCACGCGCGGGACCAGGAAGTTTAGTAGGTAATCTTCACCGCCGGCTTTAGTGCCACCACCGCTCATCTTGAATCCACCAAACGGATGACGGCCAACGATCGCGCCGGTGCACGCCCGGTTGATGTACACATTGCCGGCTTCCAGTTGCGCTTTAACCCGCTCGATATTGGCCGGGCTGCGCGAAAACAAGCCGCCCGTTAGCGCGTAATCGGTGCCGTTAGCAACCTTGATTGCTTCATCGAAATCCTGCACTTTTATTACGCTTAAAACCGGCCCGAAAATTTCTTCGCGCGCGATTCGCATCTCGGGTTTCACTCCGGTAAAAATTGTAGGCGGAATGAAGTAACCTTGTGGTGGAATTTCCTTTGCCTGGTATGCCAGTGTTGCCTCGTTTTTGCCGACCTCGATGTATTCCAGAATGCGCCGGTAAGCGGCTTCATCAACTACCGGACCCACGACAACGTCGGGCTGTTCAGGATCGCCGACACGCACGCTGCCTGCGGCTTTGAGCAAGCGCTCCACAACGCGATCGTAATTTTCTTCGAGAACGATTAGCCGCGAGAGGGCGGAACATTTCTGGCCTTGAAAACCGAACGCGGAATAAATCGAATCGACAATCGCTTCATCCAGATCGGCGTCCGAATCGACGATCATGGCATTTTTCCCGCCCATCTCGCAAATGACGCGCTTGAGCTCGCGTTGCCCCTCGCGTGTTTTGCCGGCGCTCTCCCAGATCCACAGCCCCACCTCGCGTGAGCCGGTGAAGGCGATTAAATCAACGTCCTTGTCCTCAACCATGTGAGCGCCAATGACAGAGCCTTTGCCATTCAAGAAATTCAATACGCCAGGTGGCACGCCGGCTTCTTCGTAAATTTCCATCAGCATCGCGCCAATAATGACCGATTGCTCCGATGGTTTCATGATTACTGTGTTGCCGGTAACCAGCGCGGCGCTAACCATGCCGCACAGGATCGCCATCGGGAAATTCCACGGCGCGATGACGAGCGCCACACCCCGCGGCCAGTAATGCAGATAGCTTTCTTCGCCGGGCACATGTTGCGTGAGCCGGGGCCGTCCTATCCGCCGCATCTGGCGGGCGTAGAACGTGCAAAAATCGATTGCTTCCGCAATATCGCCATCCGCCTGAGCCCAGGGCTTGCCAACTTCAAAGACCTCCAGCGCGGAGAATTCGAATCGGCGACGTTCGAGGATTTCGGCAACTCGTTCCAGTAATCGGCACCGTTC
>DASXMV010000051.1:0-3725 GCA_036495465.1 Candidatus Udaeobacter sp.
CGCATATAAACCAGCACACCGCTCCCTTCCTCTTGAATCTGCCGAAGGGCCGCGTGTAACTGATTTCCACAATCGCACCGTCTGGAGCCGAAAACATCGCCAGTGAGACATTGACTGTGCACGCGGACTAGCGTGGGCTTGTTCTTCTCGATCCTGCCCTTCACCAGGGCAAGGTGATGCTGGCCGTCCAGTTTAGAACGGTATAGATGTAAATCGAAATCGCCGTAGTCAGTCGGCAACTTCACGATTTCCTCTAACTCGACGAGTTTTTCGCGAATTCGCCGGTGTGCGATCAGACTCTGAATTGTGCAAATGCGAAGGCTATGTTTCTTGCGAAATTCCATCAATTCAGGCAACCGGGCCATGGTGCCGTCATCGTGCAAAATCTCGCAAAGCACTCCCGCCGGTTGTAGTCCGGCCATTGTTGCCAGGTCGATCGCGGCCTCGGTATGCCCTGCCCGGCGCAACACGCCTCCATCTTTCGCGCGTAATGGAAAAACGTGCCCGGGCTGGTTTAGGTCGTCGGGAGACGATTTCGGATTCGCGATCGCAAGGATTGTCGTAGCGCGATCATAGACGCTGATACCAGTAGTGACACCCCGCGCTGCGTCCACCGAGACGGTAAAATCGGTCTTATGTTTCTCGCGGTTCTGAGAGACCATGCGCTGCAGGCCAAGTTGTTCTGCGCGTTCGTTTGAAATAGGCGCGCAAATCAGGCCGCGTCCATGGGTCACCATGAAGTTAATCGCCTCCGGGGTTACTTTCTCGGCAGCCATTACCAAATCGCCTTCGTTCTCGCGATCGGCGTCATCTGTCACAATGACCATGCGACCCTTGGCGACATCGCTCACCACGTCGTCTATTGCGTCGAACTGAAATGTCTCCTTCTCCCTTGCAATCATCAGATTAATACCATTACGTCCGCTCGCGCTCAGAGCAACTGTTAGTCGTGTTACCGTGAGCCATTAGAGCTTGCTATTGCCGCGGTTGCCGACTGTGGTCCATTCCATTATCAGTGGTGTCAGGGCAAAAGTGCAGTTGTAGCCGGGATCGCTGGTTCCCGTGCTTCGGCCGCGAAACAAAAGGCCGGGATTGCGCAAAGCACAAAAAAAGAAAATGCTAAGCCGCTAATAGCCATGATGGATAAGTCAGAGAAGATTTTCGTCGCAGGCCATCGTGGTATGGTCGGCAGCTCACTCCTTCGTCGATTCGAATCAGAGGGTTTCGCAAATTTACTTACTCGCGACAGATCGAAACTGAATCTGAGAGATGAAACCGCGGTCGGCAGATTTTTCACAGAAAACAGGCCTGATGTGGTGATTCTCGCGGCGGGAAAAGTGGGGGGAATCAAGGCAAATAACGAATTCCCAGTCGAATTTCTTCTCGAGAATTTACAGATACAAAACAACGTCATCCAATCGGCGTACGAGAACGGCGTGCGCAAACTTCTTTTTCTTGGAAGCTCCTGCATTTACCCAAAGTTGTCTCCGCAACCCATCCCGGAAACGGCGTTACTGAGTGGACCGCTGGAATCCACCAATGAAGCGTATGCTATCGCGAAGATTGCAGGGATTAAGCTTTGCCAGGCGTATTCTCATCAACACGGCGCGAATTTTATCTCAGTGATGCCGACAAATCTTTACGGTCCTAACGACAATTTCGATCTGGAAACGTCACACGTCCTCGCAGCGCTGTTGCGCAAAGTGCATGAAGCTAAAGCACGAAATGATTCGAAGGTGATCGTATGGGGCTCCGGGTCGCCGCGTCGGGAATTTCTGCACGTAGACGACGTTGCGTCAGCTTGTCTTTTGCTGCTGGAAAAATACGACTCGCCGGAAATTATCAATATCGGCTGCGGCGAAGACATTTCGATCCGGGAGCTCGCCGAGTTAATTTGCGACACAGTTGGTTTCGATGGCGACCTTGCCTGGGATACGACCAAGCCGGATGGCACACCCCGAAAGCTATTGAACGTCAGCAAGCTGCGCGTTCTTGGCTGGAAGCCGTCGATCTCTTTGCGGGAGGGAATCACACGAACCTACGAATGGTATCGGACGAAGTACGTGCCGAATATGTCGCAAAGGTGAGTTATAGGGTTCATGAAGATGCACTAAGTAGTTTGACACAGCTATCTTTCCGCGTTGACCCCGAACGCTTTCGGGGTTGACTGCGAGTCGTGATGAAGAACCTACGCATCGGAGTTGTTGGGGTTGGTCACATTGGGAGCAACCATGCGCGGCTGTATGCGGAATTTCCGTCGGCCGAATTCACGGCAGTGTATGACGTCGATCCTTTCCGGAGCCGCACTATTGGCGGAAAATTCGGCGCGCAACCCGCGAAATCGCTCGATGAATTCGCCGAGATGGTAGATGCCGCGTCTGTTGCGACACCAACGAACACACACCATGCGATTGCGCGCTCTCTTCTGGCAAAAGGAAAACATGTGCTGGTTGAAAAGCCGATCACTGATAACACGGCGCACGCTACCGAACTGGCAGAACTGGCCACCCGGAACGGTCTCATTTTACAGGTTGGCCATGTGGAACGCTTCAATCCCGTTTTGGGCGCGCTCGAAACGAATTTGACTCATCCGCGTTTTATCGAAGCGCATCGGCTGTCGCCCTATTCCGAACGCAGCACCGATATCGGTGTTGTTCTGGATCTGATGATCCACGACTTGGAAGTCATCCTGCATTTTGTCCGCTCGCCGTTATGGAGTATCGACGCAGTAGGTGTGCCTGTGCTCAGCCGAAGCGAAGACATCGCGAATGCCCGTCTGCATTTCGAGGATGGTTGCGTGGCGAATGTCACTTCCAGCCGCATCAGTCCCGAGCGATTGCGCAAGATTCGCATCTTCCAGGAGGACGCATATCTCTCGCTCGACTACCAAAATCAAAGCGGCGAGATCTATCGGCGGATTGGAGGGCGCATCACACGTGATAGAGTCGACATTGAAAGGGAGGAGCCGCTGAAGCTTCAACTTGCATCGTTCGTTGAATGCGCGGCCACCGGGCGCGAGCCGCGTGTTTCAGGTTCTCAAGCAACGGCAGCATTGAAGTTAGCAGTCGAAATAACCAAGCGAATCACGCCCGGTGCGTAAGATACCGCTGAACTATCCTGGCGTTGCAATCACGGTGCTGCGTCGCTGCATTCGTCGGACCAATCCCCGTGGAGCGCCTCGATATTCCGGCGGCGCTAAATGAAATTTCAAACCATCTATTTTCTTGCCGGGGAGGTCAGCGCGGATAATCACGGCGCCGCGTTAATGCGATCTCTGCACGAGTTGGACGACAACCTTAAGTTTGTTGGACGCGGTGGACCGGAAATGCAAAAGCTCGCGGGTGAATCCTTCAGGAATTGGATCAGCGAGGCAGCGGTTCTTGGTTTATGGGAGGTGCTCCGGAAATATGGTTATTTTCGAGAACAGTTTTACGAAACGCTCCGGGAGATCAACGAGAGCAAGGCGGATGCAGTAGTCCTGATTGATTATCCAGGCTTCAACCTGCGCCTTGCGCGTGCTTTGCGAAGACAGGCTCCGCGACAGAAGATTATTTACTATATCAGCCCGCAGGTGTGGGCTTGGAACCTGGGACGAATCAAAAGAATGGCGCACTGGATTGATCTGGTGCTCTGCATTTTTCCGTTCGAAGTCGATCTCTACAATCAGGCGGGCTTGCGTGCGTTGTTTGTCGGTCATCCGATGATCGAACGATTGCAGGCTCAAA
>DASXMV010000052.1:0-3228 GCA_036495465.1 Candidatus Udaeobacter sp.
GAAAAGCGCAGTTGGGCTGATGCCTCCTGGCCAAAAACGTAAAAGTACCGCCAGAGGCACGAAGATTAGAAGCCAGTCGAGGGTCGGTTTGAGTTTGAGAGGTTTGGGCATGTCGCGACTTACTTCAGTTAATCAACACATCCATCTTGCGCGGATCGGGCATTCATCATTCTGATCCTGACTCTCCCGACAGATCTCCATTTACACGGAAGCCGGTAACGATTTTGCTACACGACGCAAATCGTCGAGCAGGATCTCCATGTCACGCAACGTAGTCCGATAATTAAGAACGCAACCGCGCAATGCGAAGCGACCACCGAGCATGGCGTTGGAGAGATAGGAACTACCGTCGCGCTGCAGCGCGACCAGCAGGCGCTCATTGAATGCGTCAATTACCTGGGGCGATTTGTTTCTGAGTTGTACCGGCACGTGACGAAAGCAGAAGATCGATAACTCGACCGGCGCGACCATCTCGAAATCGTCACTTGTTCTTACCAAAGACTCCAGGTGACGCGCGCAGGCAAGATTGCTCTCGATGGCTTCGCCTAACGAATCAAGGCCGACTCCCTTTAATAACATCCATACTTTCAGAGCACGGAAACGCCGCGATAACTCCGGTCCATAATCCCAAAATGCGAACGCCTCGTCTGCCTCCTGACCAATGATCCGGGTGTATTCGGCTTCATGAGCAAAAGCCGTGCGCGCGATTTCTGGGTCGTGATAAATCACGCAGCCAACATCCACCGGAAGGTAAAGCCATTTGTGCGGATCGAGCGCGATTGAATCCGCGCGTTCCATACCACCGAACAAGTTCTTCGTCGATTTCGCAAGAACAGCGAACGCGCCGTAACTTCCGTCCACATGCATCCAAAGTTTGAACCGGTCCGCAATCTGCCGGATCTCCGCTAGCGGATCTACGGCGCCAGTGTTCACGGTTCCCGCGTTCGCAACCACGCAGAATGGAACGAGGTCCCGCTCGAGGTCGGCAGTGATATTTGCGACGAGATCGTCTACCCGCATTTTGAATTGCTCATCGACAGCGATCTCGCGCACGTTTTCCCGCCCGATTCCCAGAAGCGCTGCTGCCTTGGGGACGGAAAAATGCGTCTCTCTCGACGCATAAATGCGCAAGCGGCCTGACGAGGAGTCTTTCGCCGACCGCGCTGCGGCAATCGCGGCGAGATTGGCCATCGATCCACCGCTAACAAACAGCCCGCCGGCTTTAGCGTTGAATCCAAGAATTTGCCGGATCCAATCGATGGTCAGGCGTTCCAGTTCCACCGGCGCAGGCGCGGACCGCCATACTGTGAGGTTTGCGTTGAGCGTCGAGGCGAGTAGATCGGCGAAAGCCGCCAGAGGAGTTCCAGGCGATTGCACGTAACCAAACATGCGCTGATGCGCGTTCTGTCGCGAAAACGGGACAATATCCTCGCGAAAAACTTTCAGCAGACTTTCAAAATCGCCGCCTTGCAGCGGGAGCGCGGAATCCAGGCGACCGCGAATCCTTCGAGACGACATGTGACGATACACGCCGCAATCGCTGAGATCGCCGAGGTAATCAGTCATAAACCTGGTGACGGAATTACCCCAATCGCGTATTTCGTCGGCGGAGGGATCAAGCATTTCGTGTAGTATGCGCCGCGCCGATACCGTTGTCAGTATTCGTCAACGAACTCAGCATTTAGCCAATGGATGACCTTTCCGTGTTTTTTCTCGCTGAAGGCGAACAAGTCGCGGACGAGGTGATGGCGCGGCTGACCGCGTTCATACGCGCCGCGACCCGCACTCTCGATTTTGCGATTTACGACATGCGATTCAGTGATCCGCTGAAATCTTCGCTGAGCTCCGCTTTGCGGGAGCGCGCGCAAGCAGGTGTAGAAATTCGGTTTTGCTACGACGCTGATAAACCGTTTCCACCGAACGTTGCCGCTGGCCAGGACCCGGCGCCGTCAGGCACCGGCGCGTTTGTGCAATCGTTGGGTTACCCGTGGCGTCGCATCGCTGGAATGAAACTGATGCACAGCAAGTTCGTCGTGCGCGATGGGCAATCCGTCTGGGCCGGCTCGGCCAACATGACTGATGATGCTTTCACGTTGATGGAAAACAACGTTGTCGAAATCGAGTCGCAGGTGGTAGCCAATTATTACGCGCAAGATTTCGAACAGATTTGGGAAAGGGAAAACTTCGAGAACACCGGCGAAATCCACACACAGCCTGTGGCATTGAGTTTTGCCGGTCAACCCGCCCAGGTGCGGGTCATATTTTCTCCGGGGTGCGGTTTGGAAATTGATTCGGAAATCGCGCGGCGAGTGCAAGCGGCACAGCGCCGTGTCCGCATTTGCAGTTTGCTGATCAACTCCGGCACGCTGATCGGCGAGCTGGGAAATTTGTTGCGTAAAGGCCGCGTCACCGTGGATGGAATCTACGATTGCACGCAAATGGAACAGGTCTATCTGCAGTGGCAGGAAGTGCCGCAAAACCGATGGAAAATCCCGGCGCTCAAAGAGATTATCGTGCGCGCCGGCTTGATCGGGAAAAATTCCACGCCTTACTCGGCGCCCGGACGCCACAATTACATGCACAACAAAATCCTTGTGATCGACGACACTGTGATCACCGGCTCCTATAATTTTTCCCGGAGCGCGCAGTTCAACGCCGAGAACATTCTCTTTATCGAGAGCGCGCCACTGGCCGAAAGCTACAGTGCGTACATCGACCATCTGAAATCGAAATACGCGGCGTAATCCGCTCTGCATCTTTCTCAGCCGCTCGACTGCGCGCGGCAGTCTGCTATTTTCACGCATTCATCAGTCCGCAATTGAGACTGCAACGCTGGAGTCGAAGAGTCGCAGCGGCGACCTCGAGATCGATCCACGGTTTACACATCGCGAACGCCAGCCGGGCCTCGATCTCCTCCGCGCGCTGGCGATTATCGTGGTGGTCATTTATCACGCTGCGCTTTTCGGGTTCGAACTACCCGGGCGCATCGATCGATTTGGGTGGATCGGGGTCGATCTTTTCTTTGGCCTTAGTGGTTATTTGATCGGCGGGCAATTGCTCGCGTCGCTTGCGCGCGGAAACAAAATCAATCTTGGCCGGTTCTTCGCCCGGCGGGTGTTGCGGATCATGCCGGCGTACTTCGTTGTTCTCGCGGTTTACTTTTTGTTGCCGTCATGGCGCGAGTATCCGGAAATGGCCCAACCGCTGTGGAAATTTCTGCTCTCGGTT
>DASXMV010000053.1:0-13678 GCA_036495465.1 Candidatus Udaeobacter sp.
ACCCGTTCCGAATCGCGAACTTAAACGCCGTCACCAGTATTTGCCTGAAATGGTTGCGAGTCAGTGGCGCAACCGGCAGAGATCGCAGCCACGCATCAATCTCTCCGCCTGTGATAGTGGTGACTGGTTGCCCGTTGAAACGTTTTGCAAACGCGTTGAGCCGACAACGAACCCCCTTCAAATGCACTTCCGACACGCCGTCTGATCTTTTCGCGGCGAGCAGTTCGCTAACGAGTTGCGCAGCCGTACACGATTTTTGAGTTGCCTTCAAATGTTCGACGCGAGCCTCGACCGCTTCGCGCAGCGATTCGCCGTAAGGCTTGAGCATTTCGGTGACTTCGCGGAACAAGACCCGCTCGCGGTCTGTTAGCTGCAAGCCATTCCGGCCAAAATCCAGAAGCTCGGTTTTCAGCCGGTCGTGAAGGCCCTGCGCCTCAACCTTGTCTTTGAAGAATTGCCGGTTGCGCCCCTTGCCGACTCGCGGCCACGTAACGCAGTGAAATGTCGATCCTTTAATTTTTACTTTGCTCAGTTTCAAATTTGTTCTTCTCACCCTTCCCTTGCTATTTGGGAAAAGGCTTTTCGACGGGTGGTGCCAAGTTTGGGTGATATACCTAAGGGAGCGTTACCTTTGCGAACCGCCGCCGTAGAAGGCGGGAAACGGGCCATGCTCGCGGGCATAGGCATCTCTCTCGGTTGTTTGCTCTGGGGCGCAGCAGCTTCTTTCGGGTTAAACGCATTGCTCGCAGTTTCTGGATTCGCCTACAACGTGCTCCGGATCTCTGGCGCCATCTATTTGGGCTATTTAGGAATTAACTTGTTTATTCGAGCGTACACTTCCACTTCTTCAGATAGTGCTGCTGAACCAGTCTTCCGAGCTGATAAAAGCGGAGAGAATTCCGTTTGGTTAAAGCGTGGATTGCTGACGAATCTTTTCAATCCCAAGGTCGGGGTCTTTTATCTGAGTTTCCTTCCTCAATTTATTCCGCCAGGTATGCAGGTTTGGTCATTTAGCATGCTATTGGCGTTGATCCACGCTACAGAAGGCGTTCTTTGGTTTCTGCTACTAACGAACGCGACTGGATTGCTATCACGCTGGTTAAGGAAACGTCGTGTCGTAATGGCCCTCGACAGCACAATGGGCGCCATTTTCATAGCGTTTGGCCTGAAGCTTGCCTTCGAGAAAACGCGCTGATTACGCGAATCGGTTAAATACTCTCGCGTGATCCAAATGCCGATTTACACTTTGTCTTATGGCAACTTGGTTCTGGTACGCCGTCGTTGCTGCTGTGCTTTATGGCGCACATCAAATCTTCACTCGCATGGCGGCGGATCACATTGGCGAAGGAGTTGGCGGCTTCATTGTCGAAACCAGCGCTGCGTTCTCGATCCTAATTTATCTGGGAATTTTGTGGTTCAGCGGGCGCTGGAGTCAGAAATTGAGCATCGCGGGCATTAACTACTCCCTCCTTACTGGCATTTGCGTAGGCGCGGGAACGATTGCGTTCTTTCTTCTGTTTCAAAAAGGCGGACCACTCTCTTCCGTTCCAGCTATCCTTGCCGGCGGCGCGGCAATCATGGCCATCGCTGGCATCTTGTTTTTCCGCGAAGCGCCATCGTGGCAGCGAATCGTTGGCGTTGCGTTCGCCATCATCGGTTTGTTTTTGTTGCGCAAATAGTTTCCGAATCTGCGGAACTCTGGGTGGCTTGCGCGAGCATCGTTTCAGTGAGCGTTATGATGTGAGAGCCATTTTTTGGCCTTTTGTTCTGCTACTTCCTTCATCTCGGTAATGGGCGTCTCTATCTCAACTGCGATAATCTTGCCCGTTGTCGCATCTACCCAAACGTCGGTAAGGTCTTTCTTTGGCGGCTGCGCAATGTCGATTGACCAGATCAGCATTCCATTCTCTTTTTCAAGCTCAACGCACTTGATCGCGCCACGTTTAACGCTAGCCAGTGCAATTTTTTTAGCCTGATGCTTGGTGACGCGCGCTTGCTTAAGCAGTTCGGTTTCACTTTGCTGTGCCCATAAACTGAATGATGTCCAGCTGGTGGCGAGCGCGAAGGCGATAACCGATCTCGCAATCGGCTTCATAGGAACTTCGACCGACCCAGCGTAAATGCGTTCAGTTATTCTCGGAACGCGAGCCGTTATTCAACATTGCTCATTGCGTTCGCAATCGTCTGCACGGCCTTCGCACACAGCATCGCCGATGATAAATTACGGACTTTCAAATTTACGCTGCATTGCGAAACTGATCGCGGGCGGCGGCTAATCAAACGCAAGCGAATGCACATGCGTGATCCAAATCTTACCAACATTGTTAGTAAAGTTCCGCAGGTTACGCTTGCGTTTTGGATTGTTAAGATCCTTGCGACAACGCTCGGCGAAACCGGTGGCGACGCCGTAACGATGTCGTGGCTGGGCGAAACCACCGCCGAGCCCACAGTCAATGGCTATCTTATCGGAACGGCAATATTCGGCGTTATTTTTGCTGTCGCGGTCCTCGTACAGATTAAGGCAAAAAAATTTCACCCGTTCCTCTACTGGCTGACAATCGTCGCAACGACCACAGTGGGTACAACGCTAGCCGATTATTGCACCAGATCGCTCGGCATCGGCTACACTGGTGGTTCGACGATATTGCTGATCCTGGTGATTGCGTCGCTTCTGATCTGGCGTTGGTCAACCGGGAGCATCTCGATCGAAACCGTGAATACGCCGAAGGTAGAGGTCTTTTACTGGGTCACTATCATGTTTTCGCAGACGCTCGGGACTGCGCTCGGGGATTGGGTCGCGGAGACCCATGATATGGGTTATGTCGCGGCTGCCGCGGTTTTCGGTGGTTTACTTCTAGTGACCGCCCTTCTCTACTACTTCACGAGCATTTCGCGCGTGATTTTGTTTTGGGCAGCCTTCATCTTGACTCGCCCGCTCGGAGCCGTCGTCGGTGATTTTCTCGATAAACCTCTCACCAAAGGAGGGCTGGCTCTGAGCCGTTATACCGCATCGCTGGCGCTCCTGCTGGTGATCGTCGTGTTGATCCTGATTTTCCCGCAAAAGCCTGCTTCACGGGCGCACTGATCAGTAAACAAGCTGCACGCCGCAATAACCGACCAGGGCGAGCTGATCCGGCGAACGCAGTTCGTGGCCGAGCGAGGCGATCCAGATTGCGTGCTCGTTCAGCTTGTGACGCCAGCCGAAGTTTACAACGAGCGAATCACGGCTGAAATCGCTGCGCGCAGTCGCGTACAACTCCGCCATCAATTCTGTCTTCTTCGTCACTTCCGTGCCGGCGACAATTCCGCAAAGCCACTCACTGCGCCCGACCGTGCGCAGGAGCGCGCCAATCTCTGTGTCGAGCTCGAGCCGCCCAAATTTCTTCGCGATTTCCAAGGGCAAACGAAACTGTGTGCCGTCTTCCGCGATGCCGCGGTGCACGGACGATTGCGTGATGTTGAAGATCACGCGCGGATAAGTCGAGACGTCGAAGCCGCTGCGTTCCTCATTGAGAAAACGCCACTTAACAGCCAACTCCGTGCCGCTAAGCCCAGCGACGCCGCCGTGATCGCTGCGCTTCAAAATAGTGAGCGCAGTTTGCAGGTTGAGCTGAATGTGATCGCCCCAACCGTAATTCAGATCGAGCTGCGGCGTGTCGATCAACCACTCGTTGGGCCGATGCTCGAACGCGATGGCGAAATTATTTTCCCAATGGCCATTGCCCGGCGTGCCCGGATCATCAGTGATCATGGGCGGGCCGCCTTGCCCAAATGCAAGTCGCGAGGCGCACGCAAAAAAAATCGCAATCGCTAACTGTCGCACGAGCTAATGTTTCGCCTGTTCAGACGGACCGTAAACAAGAAGCTTCAGTGTGTTCGGGAGAATGGTTGGTCGCGCTGGTGAAGCTCCGGGCGATGGACTCGGCGCCGGCTGGAACTGCGCGGTGGGCAAATAAATTCGATGCGTTTTCGGATCGAGCGCCATCGTACGGGCGCCCCGCTCAGTTTTTAATGTTTGAATAACCGTCAATTTCTGCGGCGTTTCTTCTTTCGCGATTGTCGTCGTTCCATCGCCGCATGATGCGAACGCGAATTGGCTCGCGTCATCAAACGCGCATCCATCGACACCGGCTCCAATTGGCACGTTGGCAACGACTTTGCCAGTCTCAGTGTCGACCATTACCATCATTTTGTTGTGACAGGTCGCAAATAGCCGGTGATGCGCAGCATCCAATGCAATGCCGCTCGCTTCTTCTCCCGGCGCAATCGGCCAGCGCGCGACCACTTCGTGTTTAGTCGAATCAATCACCGCAACTTCGCTCTTGTCTTCGATGTTGCAGTAAATGCGTCCGGCTTTCTCGTCGACCACCGCGAATTCCGGACTGCCCCCGAGCGGAATCGTCGCAGTCACCGTCGCGGATTTCGCATCAATCACCGTTGCGGAATTTCCGGTATGATTAAAAATGTAAACCTCGCGGTGACGTGGTTCGTAAACGACTGCGTCGGGACTTTGCCCCGTGTCGATTTTGGAAATCGTTTTTAGCGTTGTTAAATCGACCACACTTGATTTGGCTTCTTTTCCGTTCGAGGAAAATCCGCGTTGAAACTCCGGAACCGCGACGAACGCGTGAACTCCCGGCGTGTCCGCAATTTCTCCGGCAACCGCGTTCTTGTTAAGATCGATAACGACGACTTTCGTCGCGTGCGAAAGGTACAGACGATCGGCCGGGGAATCGATCGTCAAAATATCCCAGCCGCCTTCGCCACCGATTGGAATTTCGTTCAAAACCTTGTACGCGTCATCGGCCAGCGCCGCGCTGCCAAGCAATATGAGAGTTGATCCGATGGTCAGGAGACGATTCGCATGCATTCAAGATTCCTAATGCGATTTGATGAAACTGCACGTCACTTGTGATTAATTTGATGAAGCGCCCGGAAATTTTGGAAGTATCTGCGACTGCACCGCGATTTATTCGATCTGATAAGCGCGAATCTCGGCTTGTTGCGAACCGCGATGCGGAACTGCAACAAAAAGTCTGTCTCGGTCCGCCACAAAAAATCCGGTGCGAGCGCCTTCAGCGGTGTCAACCCTGGCAGACGTTTTATAAGAGTTCGCCCCAACTTGATCGATGATGTCGATCTTGCCGGCGCCACAGACGGCATAAATTCGATGACGTTTGTTATCGAAAAAAACTTCATCGGGATCGCCGGAGATATCGACCTTGGCCACGATGTCTCCCGAATCAGTGTTGAGCACGAGAAGTTTTGACGGGAGACGGCACCCGATAAACAGCCGGTGATTCGTTTCATCCAGCGCCATCGGGAAATTCCCCAAAGTTAAGTCTGTCGTCCACGTCGCGATCACTTCGCCTTTTTCGCGATCGATTACCGCCACATGACGGGCGTTTGGAACATTCACAAAAATTCGGTTTCCGTGTTTTTCCAGTTCAAACGCTTCCGGGTGAGCGGAAAGTTTAACCGAACCGACCTGCTTGCCGTTGGTTGCATTGATGATGCCGATCCCTCCCTCGTTAAAACCGACATAAATCTGTTTGGTGGAGCTGTCATAGCGCACATTGTCGGCATCATCTTTCAAATTGAGTTCGCTGATCTGCTGGAACGATTTTCCGTCGTACGTTTTGCAAATGCCGGCTTTGTCATTCGCAACGAAGATGCGGTTTAATTCGGGGATGTATGCGACTCCTTGCGGCGCACCGAGGCCAGTAATCGAGTGAATTCGCTCGCCTTTGCGCAGGTCGAGAACTTCGACGGTGTTGTTATCAAGCGCGCAGACAAACAATCTTTCGCCGGCGGCATCAAACGCGAAATGG
The DNA here is from genome assembly GCA_036495465.1 of Candidatus Udaeobacter sp. Lineage (GTDB taxonomy): Bacteria > Verrucomicrobiota > Verrucomicrobiia > Chthoniobacterales > UBA10450 > Udaeobacter. The sequence goes on from DASXMV010000053.1 coordinate 5,832, forward strand.
TCGATCCGTCCTTCGATTCCTGGTAATCCGATCGTCGCGTTTAACTTGAGCGGTGACGCATTCTGCCCAGTAACATCCGCGACGCCGAGCAACCCAGCGTGGCAGCAAGGTAAGCTGTTCTCCAGGCAAAGGATCGGCTCAATTTTGCAATGGCGAGCTCACCTTGAGCAATCCACCAACGAGCAATCCGTCTTTAACAGCGTTCGCCAAGTCATTCGCCCGGCCGCGTCCCCAATAATGGAAAAACATGATGCGCGGTTCTTCGTGTGTCATGTGTTGATGAATGGCGACGATATTGATCTTGTCCTTGAGCAGCGATTTCAAAACCGGTTGCAATTCGTCTTCAGAAACCGCGAAGTCTCCGTCCACAACAGCGTTGTCATCGCTTCCCGCGAACGCCGCCCATGTGTTCACCCCCATGTCTTTGTCAATCTTTGTGCCATGCATCGTCGCCGGACGACCAATTGTGAACTTCATCATGCCGTCTTTTGATTCACCCTGTGCTCCAAAGATCTCGTTAAGGGGTCCGGCCGTAACCGAACTTTTTTCCGGTAACGGTTTAACGCCGAAAGAGTCTTTCGGCTGCGGATTGGCTGCGCGAGTTTGTTTGATGGTGTCATAGACTTTTCTTACAGCGCCAGCCAGTTTATCAACTGTGCCTTCGCCTTCGATGTGCATGAAATACACTTTTGGCTGATCGAAGAAGAAATGGTTGTGCAGCGCCGTCACGTTGAGCCCGTTATCGAGCGCTGCGGCCATTGCGGCGCTGACTTCATCTTCAAAGAGAACTGTATCGCCCATTACCATCGCTTCGCTGTGCGCGCCTTTCGTAAATGCCGCCCAAGTACCGAGCCCCATGAACGCCGGCATGGTCCAACCATCGACAACGATCTTCACGTCATTGCGCGGAAAGGTGACTTTATAAACGCCCTGTTTTTCATCCATTTTTCCCTTAAGCCCGGTTAGTTCGTCGATGCGTGCCGTGTCCAAGTCAGCAGCGAGCGACCTCGAAGTAAGACCCAGTAGAATTGCTGTACAACAAACGAGGCTTTTTATCATGATCTCCTCCATCGGTGATTGCGATGTAATCTCTTGGATAATGCAGGCCGAATGTAAGTTCAAATAACATTTGCAATACATCTTTCATTTAATCAGGATGCGTTGTGATTATGGCAGACTCCTGGCTGCTATTGCTGTTCAGCCTTCCGACCAACCGTAATACGGAACGCGTGGCGGTGTGGCGACGCCTGAAAAAGATGGGTGCCGTGCAGATTAAAACATCGACATATCTGCTACAGACACGCCTGCACAATACGAACAGTTCCAATGGCTTGCCCAACAGATTCGTGATTACGGAGGCGATTCGACGCTCGTTCGTGCACAAGAAATCGAAGGCCTGAATAAAGAGAAGGTCATCGCCATGTTCAATGACGTCCGCGCAAAGGACTACTCCCAGCTACGAAGAGCTCTTCAGAGTTTCATCGCGCGCCGAAAGAAAATGGATGCGGAAGAGGCGGTCTCGGAACTTGAGCGGCTCACACGCCAGTTTCGGGAAGTTCGCGCAGTTGATTTCTTCGATAGCCCGCGCGGGCACGACATTGCAATGTTGCTTCGGCGAGCAGAAGGACCGCAGCGATTGCGACAACCGGCAGTGCTCGATAAAAAGCAATACCAGAGCAAAACATGGCTGACGCGGCCACGGCCAGAGATCGATCGAGTCGGATCGGCCTGGCTGATCTCGAAGTTCATCGACCGCAAACCGAAATTCGTTTTTGCGTCAACCGCCGACGCCGTTCCAGATGCGATTCCATTCGACATGCTCGACGCGGAACTTTCGCATCGTGGCAACAACTGCACTTTTGAAACGCTCACGAAACGCTTTGCGATTTCAGACAAGTCTCTAGTCAAGATCGGAGAGATGATCCACGACGCGGACCTCGACGATGCGAGATTCCAACGCGTCGAGGCTGTCGGAATTGATCGTGTCCTCAAGGGATGGGCGAAAAAAGGATTGTCGGATCAGGAGATTTTGAGGCACGGCTTTGAATGTTTCGATGCCCTCTACGCGTTTTTGCAACCACGATGATTCACGCTCAGGAAAACGAGCGAGACGCGGACCATCAGATGCCCTCGTGGCGCGAGGTGTTTCTTTATTTTCTCTTTCTGGGTTTTGTCAATATTGGCGGGCCGGTCGCGCAGATCACGATGATGTTCAATCACATGGTCGAAAAGCGTCAGTGGCTATCGAAGGATCGCTTCGTCAAGATCATGGCTTTCTGCCACATGCTTCCTGGTCCTGAGGCACTGCAGCTAGCCATCTACATTGGTTATCTCAAAAGAAAAATCTGGGGCGGCATTCTAGCTGGTCTCACCTTCATCCTGCCGGGTGCGGTCGCGATGATCGTTCTGAGCTGGCTTTACGTTAAGTATGGCCAGCTGCCGCAGGTCAATAACGCGCTCTACGTTCTCAAGCCCGCTGTCCTCGGCATCATCGCCGCTGGCATTATCAAACTAGGTCGTGCTGCAATTCGGAATTTTTTCCTCGCAGTTCTATTAATCGGCGCGTTCGTGGGAATGCGTTTCGCGGGAATCAATTTCCTGCTGATTCTCCTGATAGCTGGCTTAGCGAATCTGATCGTCGACCAAGGTTGGCCGCTGCTAAAAAAGACTACGCCGACGGTGCCGGTGATGATTGGCGGAATTGGCGTCCTGCTTCCGTTTAGCGATTCGCGTTTGTTCCAGATAGCCTGGTTGTTTTTCAAAACAGGGTTGCTGAGCTTTGGCGGCGCCTACGCTTCGCTTGTTTTTGTACAGCGTGGCGCAGTTGCGCAGTATCACTGGCTGTCCGATGGGCAACTACTGGATGGAGTGGCGCTTAGTGTGGCGACGCCCGGGCCGTTCATGTTATTCACCACCTTCGTGGGCTACTTGGTCAGCGGAATTCCTGGAGCGGTGCTGGCCACCTTCTTCGTCTTTTTCCCGTCGTTTGTTTTTGTTATCGGCGGTGTGCATTACATTGAAAAAGTTCGTGAGAATCGCGCAATCCAAGCATTCCTTGCCGGAGTCAGTGCCGCGGTAGTTGGCGTGATCGCCGTCGTATCTCTAGATCTGATTCCTCCAGCGCTTGTTGACTGGCCGGCCATCGCTATAGCGATCGTTGCTTTTGCCCTGATCGCCTTGCTGCGCCGTGATGTTGCATTGGTTGCGATTGGCGCAATGCTTGGCGGAATAATTTACGCGACTCTTCGCACGCTTACGCCGTAGCCGGATCGCTGATTCCAGCACGTTCAATCGCGTTCCCAACGTTAATTGCGCGACGACAATCGGATTCCTAGGACGATGCCCCAAAGCTTGACATGACGCAGCGTCTTTTGCGCCAAAGAAGGCGGCGAAGGCAATGTTGATTAAAACCCGCCTTCGCCGCGCTTCATCCACCATCGCGTTGGATACAACGCGATCCACCCAATTCCTGATTTAGTATTTCTCGCCTTTTTCTCTGTGCTCTTTGGCTTCGTTATGTTTGCTCAGCACCTTGCCGTTGGTGTCCATTTCGACACCAATCTGTTTGCCTTTTTTATCGATGACGGCTTCAAAGTTGGCGCCCTCTTTTTCCCAGCGTACAATTGTTCCGCCTTTTGCTTCGGCCTGAGCAGCTTGCTGTACTGCTGCGGGCACGTCAGAACTGCTGATGGTTTGTTCTTCGTGCATCCTCTCCTTCGCCTGAGCTGTAACGCCGAGTGCCATGCCCGCGCTTACAGCTGCTACTGTGAACAGTTTTATTGTTTTCATCTCTGTTAATTTTTGACCATTGGGCTTCGGCGATGTTCGAACTTACGTGTTCTTGTCAGGTAAAGCCTGACAAAGACGACGCACATGTGCACCATCGGGTAATTCACAAATCGAAACCTGTGCGCGATGAGATCAACAACGCACGCTTACCCTGTGGGTTTCAAGCGCGTGCACTCCGCGTCGTAGTCTTCGATCAGTTTCGCGATTTTGGATTCAAACAAATCCTGCGCGGAGTAAACGGCACCAAGCGCTTCGGCAAACTGTTTTTGTTTTAGTTCTTCCTCAATCGTCAGGCTAAGTTCGGCCAGTTTCTCGATATTTGCGCGCGAATGAAACTCCAAGTCCTTGAGATTGGAAAGAACGGCAAGTGATTTCTCCAGGTGCGCTACATCTGCTGGTTGAGCCGACTTCGCGGGCTCACTTTTAGAAGCGGTGCTCTCACCGGGGACAATATCTTTTTTCTTTTCGATTTGAGCCTTCTTTTTCTGACGAGAGGCGGCAGCATCAGCTTTAGAAACATCCATATGTTTATGGTGTTTCTCTTGAACGACTTTTTTGGCGTGCGCGATATTCCGCGGGTCTCCCATTAACTTATTGACGGCTCTCGAAGCTTGGTCGGTCGTATATCTCGAGCGATTCGTAAATTAGAGGGAGCCCCCCGATGGGTGAAGTCTTTCAAAAGATGTCACGCAATGCTGTCCTTGCGGCGTTGTAACCGCACATCCCGTGAACACCACCACCAGGCGGAGTTGAAGCGGAACATAAATAAACCCCATGGAGCGGAGTGCGGTAAGGTGTCGGACTCAGAATCGGCCGCACAAACAACTGCGCTAGATTTGCCGCACCGCCGTTGATATCGCCGCCGGAAAGATTGCGATTCGATTTTTCGAGATCACCGGCACTCATTTTGTGACGCGCGAGGACGCAATCGCGAAAGCCGGGGGCAGACTTTTCGATTTGGGATTCAATGCAGTCGCTCATGTCGATCTGGCAATTGAGCGGCACATGACAATATGCCCACAGTGTGTGTTGGCCTCGCGGCGCGCGGGTTTTGTCAAAAAGACTCTGCTGCGCAACTAACGTAAATGGGCGGTCGGGAATTTTCCCACGGGCGACATCCCGTTCTGCTGCTGCAATTTGGTCGATGCCGCCACCGAGGTGAATGGTGCCCGCAAGACGACAAGCCTCGGCTTTCCATGGAACTTGTTCACTCAGCGCATAATCGATTTTGAAAATTCCGGGCCCGTGCTGAAACGATTTCAGACGGCGCCTGTATCCGGAGGGCATTTGATCCCCGGCGATGCGCAAGAATTCCCACACCGAAACGTCCAAAAGCATCGCTCGGGATTTCGGTAGGTCGTTTAGGTTTTCAACCGGGTGATTGACCTCGATTTTTCCTCCAAGTTCTCGAAGCTGCCCGGCGAGCGCGTTTGCAATTTGCTGTGAGCCTCCGCTGGGGATTGGCCAACCCACCGCATGACCTGCCAGCCCAAGGACTAGCCCGAATGCGGAGGAGGCCATGTCCTCCAAAGGAAGAAACGAATGCGCGGCGATCCCGCCAAAAAGCGCGCGCGCCGCTTCGCGTTTGAACAGAAACTTCGACAGAAGAGTTGCCGGACAAATTGCCGGAATTCCGAAACGTGCCAACGCCAGCGGATGCCGCGGCAGATGAAGTATTGGTTGCAGGAATTCGTTAGCCAATATTTCCCAATTTTCCGCCAGCGGTTGCATCAGGCGCCGATAAGCGCGCGAATCAGCACCAAGTTGTTCCGCCGTAACATCGATATTCTGATGCAGGCAGGCCACGGAACCGTCATCAAGCGGATGTGCCAGGGGGATTTCAGGTTGTATCCACGTGAGACCAAAATTCCGGAGCGAGAGAGCCTTGAAAAATGGAGAGCCTGCCGCCAGCGGATGGATTGCCGAGCAGACGTCGTGTACAAATCCTGGCAACGTTAATTCTGCAGATCGAGTGCCGCCGCCAATCGTGGCATTGGCTTCGTAGACGAGAACAGAACATCCCTCGCGTGCCAGGGTAATCGCGGCGGCGAGACCATTCGGTCCTGAGCCAACTATGACCGCGTCATATTCGATCGACATGTTGAAAATGTTGGGGCGATTGCGCTCGACTTCCGATTATCTATCATTGCGGAAGATCGTGGTACGGAGCGCGTTGGCATCCTGTTGCTTCAGGTACTCATCACCACAGTTGGACTTTGGTATGTCTTTCACGATCCACAAAGGCGAGCGCAAATTGCAGATTCGACGGGAGAGACCAGCGGGCGCATTTGGCTCATTTCGAAACGCGCGGACGTGCTGAAGGTTGCGATCTAATTATGTGGAACCATCACAATCTCATAGTGCGGCATCTGATTTTTCAATCCAAAGGTACGGCGAGCGCACGGCGGAAAAGGAAGAGTGCGAGGAACAATTGCTCGCCGAGTACGCAGCGTTACTGACGTTTTACGTTGCTAGTGTTGCCGTGCTAACAGGCACCGCGGTGGGGAAAAACCGTTTGCCCAGAAGATTTGGTCTGTTGGATCTCGCGCTATTAGGGGTGGCTACTCACAAGCTAAGTCGTCTCGTCGCCAAGGACAGGATCACGGGCATTCTGCGTGCGCCGTTCGTAAATTATATCCGCAGCTCAGGAGCTGGCGAAGTGGAAGAAGAACCGCGCGGACGTGGGATCCAACGCGGGATCGGTCAACTGATTTCCTGTCCTTATTGCATGGCACCGTGGTGCGCAGCAGCGCTCGGTTTTGGTTTTGTTTTCGCGCCGCGTGTCGCGCGGTTTTTCGCGGGAATTTTGGCCAGTGTTGCAATGTCTGATTTTCTTCATCGCGCCTTCCTGGCAGCCAAAGAAAAGGGTTAGTGGGAAAGATCAGGGTGACAATAAACGCGGGAGTTAAAGAAATTTACTCAAACAACAATTTGTCGGCATATGAGTCAAAAGACTGAAGTTGTCGTCATTACTAGGGCGTCAGCAGAGGTTGGCCGCGCGACCGCTCGAGAATTTGCCAGGCGCGGTGCCGCAATCGGATTGATCGCGCGTGGCGTTGATGGCCTGAAAGCTGCACAGAAAGAAGTCGAGGAACAATCCAGGGATTTTGTGACTCGCTACGACACGAGTTGATCCACGACGAAAGTGATGTGCGTCTAACAATGGTGCAGTTGCCCGCGCTTAACACGCCGCAATTTGGTTGGGTAAAAAGCCGATTGCCCCGCAAGGCGCAACCAGTGCCACCCATTTTTCAGCCCGAAGTCGCAGCCGAGGCCGGACAGTCGACATAATCATTTCGCACCCCTCCAGAGCTTGGATAGGTATGACTTTCGAACAGAAAACCTAAAACCAACGAGGCGATCAGCTGCGTTCTTATTTGTAGGCTTTAATGGAGGCATTCCATGGCACAAGGAAGTAAGAAGAAATATACATCGAAGCAAAAGCGTAAGGCGCACGATATAGAGAAGGGCTACAAAAAGCGCGGCGTGAGCACTAAAGAAGCGGAGCGCCGGGCATGGGCCACGGTTAATAAATCAGACAAAGGTGGCCGAAAGAAAGGTGGCGGAGGTCGCGGGAAGAAACGGAGCAAATCAAGCTCCCGAAAAGGTGGTCGGAAATAAAGGTCCTGAGATCGCCTCCAAACCGTAAAGCGAATTTCTCCTACGCGACCCTAACGACGCCGTTTGCGTGTTCGCGCGGCTTTCTTTCCTGCCGCGGAGCGCGAGCGTGCGGACCGACGGGATGCGGCCCGTTTTGAGTGCCGTGATAGGGCGCTTTTCGACGCTGATCGGCGGCTTTCGCGTTTCAGCGCCGCCATGGTCGCACGCGAACGCTTGCGCGAAGTTTTTTTCCTTCGCCCGGAACGTCCTTTGGCTAAATCACGCTTGGCTTGAGTTTTCGTTCGCGTTTTGCCTTGCTTCGGCGGAGGCAACTTCACACCGGCCCTCCGCGCCTTCGAGAGGCCAATGGCAATCGCCTGCTCGGGCGACCGAGCACCATGTTCTCCTTCTCGAATGTGTTCAATTTCCTCGCGCACGAACTCGCCAGCCTGAGTAGA
>DASXMV010000054.1:0-5672 GCA_036495465.1 Candidatus Udaeobacter sp.
GCCTGCGATGCTGTGATGAGCGCGCCGCTGTTCAAGCCCGCCTCCACGACGAGAACCCCATGGCTCCAGCCGGAAATGATCCGGTTGCGCATTGGGAACGTTTGACGATCCGGTTCGATTTCAATCGAAAACTCGGACACGATTGCTCCATTTCCTGCTCGAATTTTTTCAGCAAGCCCAGCGTTCTCCGGCGGATAAAGTTTCGCCAATCCGGAGCCGATCACGGCGATTGTGCGGCCCTTGGCCGCCAGCGCCCCTTGATGAGCGGCCGTGTCTATCCCGCGCGCAAGTCCGCTGATGACGGTCAATCCAGCGTAGGCCAGCTGGTATGCCAGTTTTTTCGCGGATTCCGCGCCGTAATGCGTAGTGCGTCGCGCGCCGATTACTCCAATTGCGTGATGGTCGCGGTCCTGTAGTTCACCCCAGATGTAAAGCACAATTGGCGGCGCATGAATCTCTCGCAACGACTTGGGGTAGGCCGGCGATTCCTGCGTAATGACTTTGGCTCCCAATTCGCGAATCCGATCAAGCTCCGCGCCAAGATCGATGGTCGATTCCCAGCCGCTAATTTGATCGGCCACTTCACTGCCGATTCCTTCTATTTTCCGAAGGTCATTCGGTTTCGCTGTGAGAACCTGTTGGGGTTCCTTGAATACTTCCAACAATTTTCGCAGCCGCACGGGTCCAACAGTCGGCAGCATGTTGAGCGCGATTGAGGCTTCGGTCGCGTTCATTTGTAAGCGCCAACCTTCAGGCTCGCGCTGCTTCTAGAAAGGGATTTCGTCGTCGTCTGGCTCGACCGATTTTGCGGATTTCGGAGGTGCGGCAGTTTTGCCGCCACCGCTTGTGGCGGTACGATCTTCCTCCGGAGCGTCGCCGGCAGTACCCCCAGGACGGCCGCCCAGCAACTGCATGGTCTCGCCTACGACGCGAAGTTTAGTCCGTTTTTGCCCGGTCTGCTTGTCATCCCAGCTGTCCATCTGCAGACGGCCTTCGATGAATACGGGTCTGCCTTTTTTTAGATATTCGCCGGCGATTTCAGCCAGGCGCGCCCAAAGCACGACGTCGACAAAGGTGACTTCTTCGCGCCTTTCGCCGCCCTCAGTTGTGTAAACACGATTGACTGCGATACCAAGATCGCACACCGCACTACCTTTTGGAGTATAACGGACTTCCGGATCGCGGGTGAGATTTCCCAGGAGAATGACTTTATTAAAACTGGCCATTGCTGGCTTATACCCAAGTCACTTCGCCTTCGCCATCTTTTTCGCCGGTTTTTCCTTCTTTTCCTCGACTCGCTGGTAGTTCTGGCGATAGACCTCCGGGTCGAGCTTGAATTTCGAGCGCAATTTCGTAATTGAGGGCGGCTCCGCGCTGAAAACAAGATTAACGTAATATCCGGCGTTAAGCGGTCCGGCCGCGTATGAAAACTGCCGCTTATCCATTTTTTGCACCTGTTCGATCTGGGCTCCCTCTTGTTGGAACTCGGCTTCCAATCGATCGATGATTTCCTTGATGGTGTCTTCCCGGCCTTGCGCGTTCAGCACAAACAGAGCTTCGTAACGATGCTTCATAGTTGATCAGTCTTGTTGAACCTGTTCATCGCGGAAATAAGGTCATTGTCAATCGCGCATTTCACCGCTTCCGCGGCGCGATCGATGGCGGACCGAACAGTCGACTTTTCCTCCTCAAAAAAACGGCTCAACACGTAGTCGACCGAGCCCGCAGGCGGGGCCGCTCCAATTCCGACTCGGAGACGCGGAATCTCCTCGGTACCAAATTGCATGATAACTGATTCGAGACCGTTATGGCCGCCCGATCCGCCGCCGGGCCGCAATCTCAAGCGGCCGAGTGGGAGCGCCATGTCATCAAGCACCACAAGAATCTCCGGCGGCGTGATTTTGTAAAAGTGCGCAATTGCCACCAGCGGATATCCACTCCGGTTCATGTAGCTTGTCGGTTTTGCCAGAAACACATCTCCGCATTTGGCCAACAGAGCCTCCCATTTTGACGATTTCTCCCAAGCCGATCCAAACTGCCCAACAAGTTGATCGGCAACCATGAATCCAATGTTGTGCCGTGTAGCGACGTACTCCCGTCCGGGGTTTCCAAGCCCGGCCACCAAACGAATCGATGATTCTTCCACTTCCGCTCAACCAGCGAGCCGGTTTAACCCGGGCTGGCCTTTTTCGCAATCTGCGATCAAGAAGGTTACTTCTTTTGCTCTTTTTCCTTTGGAGTCTTTTCCTTTGCAGTCGCCGTGGCGCCAGTGGCTTCGCCCTCTTCCTTCTTCTCAGTGATAACCTCGGGGCCGGCCGCCGCAGCCGCCTCAGCCTCAACAGTAACAGCTTCTTCTTCGACCACCGGGGCCAGAACAGAAAATGCCGTCAAATCTGCCGGCACCTTTGCCGTAACTCCAGATGGAAGCGGAATATCGCGGACGTGAATAGAATCGCCGATATTCAATTGCGATACGTCGACGGTAATTCGATCCGGCAAATCCCGAGGCAAACACTCGATAGCCAGCGCTCGGAGGCTCTGCTCAAGCAATCCACCGAAGGTTTTAACGCCAACGGAAGTGCCCGTCGGTTCGAGAGGAACTTCAGCTTGAATGGTTTCGTCCATCGATATCGCGTGAAAATCCACATGCACGATTTCGCCACCCACCGGTGAATGTTGCACTTCCTGCACTAGCGCCGCCAGGTTCGACTTTTCGCCCGGGATCTCGAGTTCAACCAGGACATTCTCACCCGAGGCGTGCCTCATCATTGAGTTGATGTCCCGAGCTGCGACCTGCAGGGACTGAGGCTTAACTTTTCCCCCGTAAATCACGGCTGGAATCATTCCGCGGGTTCGTAGCTTCCGGACACCCGATCGGCCTATATCGCTTCGCGGCTCTGCTTTTAACTTAACCTGTTTTGCCATTTGTTTCGTTCTCTATTTTAAACAGCGACGACACAGACTCGTCATTATGAATTCGCTTGATGCCTTCGCCGAGAAGCTCGGAAACGCATAGCACCGTGGTTTTAAACCCTTTCACGGCCCGCACTGGCGTGCTGTTGGTCGTTACTAATTCCGCAATTTGGGACTTTTGCAACCGCTCGATTGCGATGTCCACCAGCACCGCATGCGAAACGCCGGCATAAATTTTCTTGGCACCGCGTTTTTTCAAAAGATCGGCCGCCGAGGTTAACGTGCCTGCTGTCTCAGTTAAGTCATCAACCAGAAGAACGTCCCGCCCTTCGACTTCGCCAATCAGATATAACGCCTCGGTCTGCGTGGCGCTCTTACGTTCTTTTGCCACAATCGCGAGATTTGCACGCAACGCTTCCGCATACGCCGAAGCCATTTTGAGTCCGCCCAAATCCGGGGAAACAACCGTCGTTTTTCCTTTAAGCGCTTTTCGTAAATACTTAATCAAAACCGGAAGCGAATAGAGATGATCCACCGGGATGTCGAAAAATCCCTGCACTTGTTGGGCGTGGAGATCCATGGTGAGGACGCGATTTACCCCTGAAGCGTGCAACAAGTTCGCTACCAGCTTGGCTGTAATTGGGACACGGGGTTGATCTTTTCGATCCTGCCGTGCATATCCGAAGAATGGAATCACTGCAGTGATCCGGTCTGCGCTGGCCCGTCGCGCAGCATCCACCATGATCAGCAGCTCCATCAGGTGCTGATTCGTGGGAGGACATGTGGGCTGAATGATGAAAACGTCATGGCCCCGAATGTTTTCCTCGATTTTTACGTACGTCTCGCTATCCGGAAACGCGCTGATCGTTGCCCGTCCCAGTGGGACACCTACGTATTTGCAGATACGCTTGGCGAGGTCGGGATTCGCGGAGCCGCTAAAGATTTTTAGTTCCGGTTGGAGTGCGAACATCGAGCGCCTAAATTAGGCGTGTAGCAATGCGGTTGGCAATCTTCAAAACTTGCTAATCAACTTTCTGCAGCGAAATTTCAATGTCCCCCATTTTCCAAATGAACAGCGACGTGATTCGAATCGAACGGCCGACAACAACTTCCAGGTTGTTTGCGCACACCCGCTGGGATGCAATTCCTGCGTTGGTTAGCCTGTTTCATCTGGCTTATTTAATTGGACTGTTTTTGCTCTATCCGCATGCGCCGTTGTGGATCATGCTGATTCTCGGGTTCATTTATTCGCTGATGATCAATGCGAACATCAACGGGGTGGGCCACAACTTCATTCACAACCCGTTCTTCCGATCCAAGCTGTTGAACCGCATATTTGGAGTTACCCAATCCATCGCCTGCTGCTTCTCCCAGACGATGTACGACGCCGTGCACATGCAGCATCACAAAGGGAATTCCGATCGCCAGGACGGGAATGGCGATACTGTTGATTGGCTATCAATTTATCGTCACGGCCATGACGGCGAAGCAGAAAGTCCATGGAGCTACGTGTTTTTAAGTTTCTTTCGGGACGACGTCGGGGCAATTCGCAGAGAGCTGCGCAAACGCAAAAATGGCGATGTTCTCTGGGGAAACCTCGAGTTGACTGCGTTCGCGATCACCCTCTTCGTGATGTTTCTGTTCAACTGGCGCTATGTGATTTTTTTCTTTTTACCCTTCTGGTATCTCGGTCACTGCTTCAGTTATCTAAACGGCTATTATCGGCACTATGGTGCGAATCCCGATAAGCCGATCGCCTGGGGCGTGAGCAGCTATGGAAAAATCTACAACTGGCTGTTTTTCTACAATGGATACCACGCCGAGCATCATTTCCGGCCCAAGGTGCATTGGACGAAGATGGAAAAATTTCATCGAAGCATTGGAGAGCTGCAAAAACAGGAGGGCGTTCGCACAATCAGGCGGGCGCACATGCTTGGTTTTCTGGATCCCGACTTGCCGAAACGGGGTGAGTCCCGCCCCGAAGGTATAGCGACGTTTGTATCAAACGTCGATTCGAAGTAACGGCGCTCGCGCTGTGAGCATCGCTAAGGCGATTTAGCAAAGCTCTGGCGCAACTTCTCCTTCTTGGCCTCGCATTCTTCCTGCAACCGGCGAATTTCGGAGGTGAGCTGTTTTTCGAATGATTGCAGCTCTTCCATCTTTCCTGCGATCCGCGCCTTACCGATCTGGTCTTTCAGGAACACTTCTCGTTCGGCTATTTTCGCCCGATAAACAGAATCGATTTCTGCGATTTCTTTTTTTTGATCGTCCGTTAGCGAGATCGATGGCGACGCTTTTTCAAGTCGTTCCATTGCGAGCTCATAAGCCGATTTCATTCTGGATCTTGCTTCCCACTAATCGACGCATTGCATGTAGGAAATCAATTCCTAAGTTGATTAGATGTCTTCGCGACTCAAACTGCTCAGCACCGACTTTGATGGTACCCTGGTCTCACACCTGGGCGAACCGGCGCTGGATCGACAATGCATGAAATTAATTCGCGACCTACAGGACGCAGGTGCGATTTGGGCGATCAACACGGGCCGGTCGGTTGATTTACTCGAATCCGGGCTAGCCAATTTCGATTTCCGGATCCGTCCCGATTTCATTCTGACAACCGAGCGCGATGTTTTTCGTCCAGGGAGAAACGGAGATAATTGGGAACCGTTTGGCGACTGGAACGACCGTTGTGCACGAGATCACGCGGAATTGTTCGCTTCGGCGCAGCCAGTCCTCGCGGAAGTAATCGACTTTGTAAC